>NZ_CP096040.1:317692-635384 GCF_023935105.1 Caulobacter segnis
TTGGTCGCGCGGTCGGCGCGGTGAGCCTGGGCGCGGAGCTTTGGGTCGATGTCGACGACGACCCCGCCGACCGCGTCACCCAGACCAGTTTCGACCTGACCGCCGCCTGGACGCCCGAGGCCTTGAAGGACGTCCAGTTCGACGCCTCGGCCTATGTCGGCCTCAACCGGCGGACCCCGGACCTGGAGCTGGTGTTCGGCGTGGCGCACCGGTTCTAGGGTTTGGGGTTCTGATGGTGACCAGGCCCACGAGGCCCGCCGCGATCGCCGCCGCGGCGCTGATCCCCATCACCCACGGATAGCCGCCGCCTCCCGGCGCGAAATAGACAAGGCCCAGCACCGCCACGGCCAGCAGCCCCGCGATCCGGGCCACGGCGTTGTTGATGCCGGAGGCGACGCCGGCATGGCTGGAGGGGACCGCCGCCATTACCGTGCTGGTCAGGGGCGCGACGCTGATCGTCATCCCTATGGCCAGCACCAGCAGGCCGGGCAGCACGCCGATCCAGAAGCCGCTGGCGATCCAGGGGCCGCCCAGCATCGCGAAGCCGATCCCGGCGGTGATCGGCCCGACCGTCAGCATGGCCTGCGCGCCGACCTTATTGGCGAGCCGGCCGGCGACGCCCGACAGCGTCCCCATCACCACCGACAGCGGCAACAGGGTCGCGCCGGCCTCGGCGGCCTTGTAGCCGTGCCGGGCGATCAGCTCGTAGGGCAGGAAGAACAGGGCTCCGGTCAGGCCGAAATAGAGGGCCAGGGTCAGGAGGTTGGCGCCGCTGAAGGTCGGCGAGCGATAGAGCGACAGCGGCATCATCGGATGCGTCTCGCGGGCTTGCAGCGCGATGAAGCCGGCCAGGATCGCGACGCCGGCGACAAGGGCGCTCCAGACGGCGGGGCTGGCCCAGCCGCGCTCGCCCGCCGCCGTCAGGCCCCAGGTCAGGGCGCCCAGGCCGGCGGCCGCCAGGATCGCGCCGCGCCAGTCCAGGTGGTCGACGTCGGGATCGCGGCTCTCGGGCACCGCCTTCAGTGTCAGCCAGACGGTGGCGGCGGCGATCGGCAGGTTGATCAGGAAGATGGCGCGCCACGACACCGCGTCGACCAGCCAGCCGCCCAGCACCGGTCCGATGGCGGCGGTCACGGCGGCGAAGCCGGCCCAGGCGCCGATCATCGGGCCTCGCGCCGTCTCGTCGAACGACGCGCCCAGGATGGCCAGGCTGGCCGGCACGACGAAGGCCGCCGCCAGGCCCTGGACGGCGCGGGCGGCGATCAGCAGCTGGACGTTCGGGGCCAGGGCGCAGGCCAGGGAGGCCAGGGCGAACAGGATGACGCCGGCCACGAACATCCGCCGCCGGCCCCAGCGGTCGCCGGCCGAACCGCCGATCAGCACCAGCGCGCCCAGCAGCAGCAGATAGGCGTTGACGATCCACTGGATCTGACCCGGATCGGCCTTCAGCGCCTGGCGGATGGCGGGCAGGGCGACATTGACCACCGAGCCGTCGATGAAGGCCAGGCTGGAGCCCAGCACCGTGGCGGCCAGGATCAGGCGGCCGCGCGCCGGCGAGATCGTCCCGTCGTCCGGAGAAGGTTCAGCGCCGGCCATGGCCACGACCATGGCCCGGCGCAGGGACGTTGGCTAGGCCGGCGACAGCTGACGGGTTTTCTTCCAGGCTCCGTAGGCGAAGGTCGCCACGCCCAGCCAGATGAACACGAACGACAGCGCCCGTAGCGGGGTGAAGGGCTCGCCCAAGGCCACGCCGACCGCGAACTGCAGGGTCGGGGCGATGAACTGCAGGAAGCCCATGGCGCTGAGCGGCATGCGGCGCGCCGACCAGGCGAACAGGGCCAGCGGCACGACGGTCGCGGGACCCGCCAGCAGCAGCAGGGCGGTGACCCCCGGGCTCGCGCCCAGGTGGCCCGCGCCGGTCGCTTGCAGGTGCAGGACATACAGCAGGCCCGGAACCGCCAGATAGGCGCACTCGATGAACAGGCCCGTCTGGGCGTCGGCCTTCACCTGCTTTCGCAGGATGGCGTAGAGGCAGAAGCTGAGCGCCACGCCCAGCGAGATCACCGGCAGGTGGCCCAGGGCGGCGGTCTGGATGGCCACGCCGACCGCGGCCAGGCCGATAGCGATCGCGCCCTCGCGGCTGATCCGCTCGCGAAACAGCAGCGCCCCGGCCGCCACGTTCATCAGCGGGTTGATGTAGTAGCCCAGGCTGGTCTCGATCACGTGGCCGGCGTTGACCGCGAAGACGTAGATCGACCAGTTGACGAAGATCGCCAGGGTCGACAGGGCCAGGACGAACAACGTCTTGGGCTGGCGCAGCACGGCCGCGACCTGGCCGCCCTGACGGGCCAGCAGCACGATCAGCAGCGCCCATGGCGCGGCCCACAGGGTGCGGTGGGCGATCATCTCCCACGAGCCCACGCCCAGGGTCGACAGCAGATGGAAATAGAGCGGCAGGAAGCCCCACAGCGTGTAGCAGCCGACGCCCGCGATCAGGGCCGCGCGTCCTTCGTCTCGGGTCTGGTTCACGTCCGCCGCCATGGCGTGTCGTCCTTGCTAGCGAAAAATCGGGGGCGAAAAGAAAAGGGCTCCCGGGACATCGGTCCCGGGAGCCCTGATTTCCACCCGCTTGTTGCGGAGGTCAGGCCGGGGTCTTCTGCTTGATCAGGCCCTTGTCGTGCAGCAGCTGGGCGATCTGCACGGCGTTCAGGGCCGCGCCCTTGCGCAGGTTGTCGGCGACGCACCAGAGGGCGATGCCGTTCTCGACGGTCGGATCGGTGCGGATGCGCGAGACATAGACCGGGAACTCGCCGGCGCTTTCCTTCGGCGTCATGTAGCCGCCGTCCTCGCGCTTATCGATGACTTCCACGCCGTCGGCGTCGCGCAGGATCTCGCGGACGTCGTCTTCGTCCAGCGGGGTCTCGAACTCGATGTTCACAGACTCGGCGTGGCCGACCATGACCGGCACGCGCACGGCGGTGGCGGTCAGCTTGATCGCCGGATCCAAGATCTTCTTGGTCTCGGCCATCATCTTCCACTCTTCCTTCGTGTAGCCGTCCTCCATGAACACATCGATGTGCGGAATGACGTTGAAGGCGATCTGCTTGGTGAACTTCTTGGGCGGCGGGGCGCCCAGGACGAAGACGCCCTTGGTCTGCTCCCACAGCTCGTCCATGCCTTCCTTGCCCGCGCCGGAGACCGACTGGTAGGTCGAGACGACGACGCGCTTGATCTTGGCTTCGGCATGCAGCGGCGCCAGCACCACGACCAGCTGCGCGGTCGAGCAGTTGGGGTTGGCGATGATGTTCTTCGGCAGCTTGTTGACCGCGTCCGGGTTCACTTCCGGCACGACCAGCGGCACGTCCGGGTCCATGCGGAAGTGGCTGGAATTGTCGATGACGATCGGACCGGCCGCGCCGATCTTCTCGCCCCAGGCCTTGGAGATCGCGCCGCCGGCGCTCATCAGCACGATGTCGACGGTCGAGAAGTCGAACTGCTCAAGGTCCTCGCAGCGGATGATCTCGCTGCCGTAGGAGACTTCCACGCCGATGGACTTGCGGCTGGCGATGGCGTGCATCTTGTCGACCGGGAATTTGACTTCCTCGAGGATGTTGAACATCTCGCGGCCCACATTGCCCGTGGCGCCGACCACGGCGACCCGGTAACCCATCGCGCTCTCCTGAAGACTGCCAACAACGGCTGACGCTCCGCGCATCGCGCGGAGCGGCGTTCCGTACGCCTCATGACCTCCGCGCGCAAGGCGAGGAAAGCTGGCGCGGCGATCAGCCGGGCTTGTCGGCGGCCTTGTCCGGCGTGGCCGGCGCGTCGTCTTCCAGGGTGAAGGTGATCGGCAGGGTGATGACCAGGCCGTCGACCGTGTCGCCCTCCTTGGTCCACGGATTCATGCGCATGACCCCGGCCGCCTTGATCGCCGCCGCGCCGAAGTCCAGGCCGGCCGGACGCTCGCGCACGGCCTGGCAGTTGCTCAGCTCGCCCGTCGCCGTGACGGTGCAGGTGGCCGCCGCCTCGCCGGTGCGGACGCCGGCCTTGATCGCCGCCTCCGGATAGATCGACGCCATGCCCTCGGGCGACAGGGTGCGGATCCATCGCGGCCTGGTCAGCTTGCGGGTGTCGGCCAGGGCCGGGTCTCGGAAGCGGAAGGGCACGTCGATCTTCAGGGCCTTGGCGGCCTTGGCCTCTTCCGGCGCGAGAGTGATGCCGAACGATTTCGACAGCGACTGGGCCGCCTTGCCGAAGCCCTTGCCGCGGGGGTTTTCCGAGATCACGTCACAGCCGCGCAGCCGGCCAGTATGGTGGTCGAGGCCGCAGCGCAGGGCCGCCTGGCCGGAGGTCAGGCCCGCCGCCCCTGCGGCCAGGCCGCGTTGACCTCGGCCTGGGTCGGGACCTGGGTCCACGGCGGGTCGAGAACGACCGAGGTGCTGGTCGTCGTGAAGGAGCGGCTGGGCGCTTCCCAGTTGATCGGGATCGCCACCGTGCCGCCGGGCACGGCCTTGCCGCCGCGGATCTTGGGGGTCATGCGAAGCTGCGGCGTCAGCTGCAGGCCGGCCGCGCCGAAATTGTAGTCCTTGGGCGACTCGCTCAGCACCTTGCAGTTCTGCAGGAAGCCCTCGGTGGTCACCTGGCAGCCGATCGTCGCCTTGCCGGCGACGCCGTCATCGATGGCCTTCTTGGGAAAGACGTTGGCGATGTCCTGGCCGGTCGGCTTGCGCAGCCAGTTGGGATTGGCGTCGCCGGGGGCCAGGAACTCGAAGAAGGTCCGCACCGGCCGCCCAGTCGTCGCTGCGCCGGCGTCGTCGGTGGTCTTGATCCGCTCGTAGCCCACCACCGACAGCGCCGCCTGACCGAAGCCCTGGCCGGCCGGCTCCTCCCTGGCGATCCGGCAATCGACCAGCTTGCCACCGGCGGCGGCCGTGCAGTCCAGGCCGGCCTTGCCGGTGACGGTCGCGCCCTTGGGATAGGCGGCCTTCATCTTGTCGCGGGGAACCGTGACCGTGAAGTGCGGTCGCCAGCCGCCGCCCGGCGCGCGGGCCAGGTCGTCCTCGTCCTCGGCCCGGACCTGATGGGCGAACGCAACCGAAAGGCCGGCCATGAGCGAGACCAGCAGCAGCTTACGCGACAGCACGATGAGACCCCGAGCAAGGGGCGGCGCGCGACCCCTTCGGCGCTCGACCCTAGGTCGAGGATAGGGCAGTCATTCGCCTCTCGCCAGAGGGTTTCCGACGCGCGCCGAGGTCCCTATGTTGCCGGCCATGACCGACGTCGCCGCGCCCCCGCTTCCGAACGCTTCCGAACTGACCCAGGACGGCCCCGCCGTCCGGCTCTTTCTCGTCGACGGCTCGGCCTATCTGTTCCGCGCCTACCACGCCCTGCCGCCGTTGACCCGCAAGAGCGACGGCCTGCCGGTAGGCGCCGTCCAGGGCTTCTGCAACATGCTGTGGAAGCTGATGCGCGACATGCAGGGCGACACGCCCACGCATCTGGCGGTCATCTGGGACCACTCCGAGAAGACGTTCCGCAACACGCTCTACGACAAGTACAAGGCCCACCGTCCGCCGCCGCCAGAGGACCTGATCCCGCAGTTCCCGCTGGTGCGCGAGGCGACGCTGGCGTTCGGCGTGCCGGCCATCGAGCTGCCGGGCTACGAGGCCGACGACCTGATCGCCGCCTATGCCTGCAAGGCGCGCGAAGTGGGCGGCGAAGCGGTGATCGTCTCGTCCGACAAGGACCTGATGCAACTGGTCGGCGACGGCGTCTCGATGTTCGATCCGATGAAGGGCGTGCGCATCGAGCGCGAGCAGGTGTTCGAGAAATTCGGCGTCTATCCCGAGCGGGTGGTCGACGTGCAGGCCCTGTGCGGCGACAGCGTCGACAACGTTCCGGGCGCGCCGGGCATCGGCATCAAGACCGCCGCCCAGCTGATCAACGAATATGGCGACCTGGACACGCTGCTGGCTCGCGCCGGCGAGATCAAGCAGCCCAAGCGTCGCGAGACCCTGATCGAGTTCGCCGACCAGATCCGTCTGTCGCGGGCCCTGGTGAAGCTGGACTGCGATACGCCGCTGCCCCAGCCGCTGGACGAACTGACCGTGCGCGAGCCGGACAAGGCGGTGCTGGCCGCCTTCCTCGAGCAGATGGAGTTCCGGACCCTGGCCCGCCGGGTCGGCGATGGCTCGGCCGCCGCGGCGCCGGGCAATCTGGAGCGAGCCCCTGGTCTTGGCGGCGGGGCCCAGCCCAAGGCGCCGGTCAGCACGGTGTCGTACATGGGGGCGGCCGCCCGCGCCGCCGCCAACCCGGTCGCCGAGCCGGTCAGCATCGACCACGCCGCCTATGTCTGCGTCCGCGACCTGGACACCCTGCGCGCTTGGGTGGCCAAGGCCACGGCCAAGGGCGTGGTGGCCTTCGACACCGAGACAGACGCCCTGTCCTCGGCCAATGCCGGCCTGTGCGGCGTGTCGCTGGCGGTCACGGCGGGCGAGGCCTGCTACATCCCGATCAGCCATTGCGAGAAGGCCGACGGCCTGGCCTTCGAGGCTCCCGCAGACATCGAGCAGATCCCGCTGGCTGACGTCATCGCCACCCTCAAGCCGCTGCTCGAGGATCCGGCGGTGCTGAAGGTGGCCCAGAACGCCAAGTATGACATCGCCGTGCTGGCGCGCCACGGCATCCAGGTGGCGCCGATCGACGACACCATGCTGATCTCCTACGTGCTGGAGGCCGGCGAGCACGGCCACGGCATGGACGAGCTCTCGGAGCTGCACCTGGGCCACAAGCCCATCCCGTTCAAGCAGGTCTGCGGCGCGGGCAAGGGCCAGATCAGCTTCAAGCACGTGGCCCTGCCCGAGGCGACGGCCTATGCCGCCGAGGACGCCGATGTCACCCTGCGCCTGTGGGAGATCCTGAAGCCCCGCCTGGCGCGCGCGGGTCTGTCGACCGTCTACGAGACCCTGGAGCGGCCGATGCCGTCGGTGCTGGCGGCGATGGAGAACGAGGGCGTCCGTGTCGATCCCGAGGCCCTGCGCCTGCTGTCCAACGAGTTCTCGCTGCGCATGGCCCAGTTCGAGGCTCGCGCCCAGGAACTGGTCGGCCGCCCCTTCAACCTGGGCAGCCCCAAGCAGATCGGCGACGTGCTGTTCGGCGAGATGAGCCTGAAGGGCGGCAAGAAGACCGCCACCGGCCAATGGTCGACCGACAGCGACGTGCTGGAGAGCCTGGCGCTGGAGCACGAGCTGCCGCGCGTGCTGCTGGACTGGCGCCAGCTGTCGAAGCTGAAGGGCACCTATACCGAGAACCTGATCGCCGCGATCGCCGAGCGCACGGGCCGGGTCCACACCTCCTACGCCCTGGCCGCGACGACGACCGGGCGGCTGTCGTCGTCCGATCCCAACCTGCAGAACATCCCGGTCCGCACCGAGGAAGGCCGCAAGATCCGCAAGGCGTTCATCGCCGCGCCGGGCAAGGTGCTGATCAGCGCCGACTACAGCCAGATCGAGCTGCGCCTGCTGGCCCACATCGGCGACATCCCGCAGCTGAAGAAGGCCTTCCAGGAGGGCCTCGACATCCACGCCATGACGGCCTCCGAGATGTTCGACACGCCGATCGAGGGCATGGACCCGATGATCCGCCGCCGGGCCAAGGCCATCAACTTCGGCATCGTCTACGGCATCAGCGCCTTCGGCCTGGCCAACCAGCTGGGCATCGGCCAGGGCGAGGCCGGGGCCTATATCAAGACCTATTTCGAGCGCTTCCCCGGTATCCAGGCCTATATGGATGCGACCAAGGCCTTCGTGCGCGAGCACGGCTATGTCACGACCATCTTCGGTCGGAAGATCAACATTCCGGAGATCCAGTCGAAGTCGGTCGGCCAGCGCCAGTTCGCCGAGCGAGCGGCGATCAACGCCCCTATCCAGGGCGCGGCCGCCGACGTCATGCGCCGGGCGATGATCCGCATGCCCGCCGCCCTGGAGGCCGCCGGCCTCGAGGCCAAGATGCTGCTGCAGGTTCACGACGAACTGGTGTTCGAGACGCCGGCGGGCGAGGCCGACCGCGCCTGCGACGTGGTCCGGGCCGTCATGGAAAAGGCCGCCGAGCCGGCCGTGGCCCTGTCCGTGCCGCTCACGGTCGAGGCTCGGGCCGCGCTCAACTGGGACGAAGCGCACTAAATGTAAAATTTCGCGGATTCGTCAAAACTGCGACATCGCGTCACGCCAGGGTTAATGCCCCGGCAATGGTTGTGGGCTCACTGCTTGGGTGACGCCCGCAAACCCTAGTATAGTTTCAAAGAGTAGCGTTATTCGAGGTTTAGCGGTCGTCGTCCACGAGACGAGGAGCCCGCCCGTGTCCATTGGCGACCTGAAGATTCCCCACAAGCTGATGGCGGTGTTCGCCGTCATGCTCACCACGATCATGCTGATGGGCGTGGTTCTCTACGTCAACAAGGTGAGCCTTGGACACTCCGTCGAACGCACCGAGCGTGCGTATGAGATGCTGCGCCAGGCGGATACGGCGGCCTTCCGCCTGACCCGCCAAGAGAACTCGCTGCGCGGCTTCCTGCTGTCGGGCGACAACTACTACGTCAAGCGCCTGGAAGAGGCGCACAAGCCCAAGTTCCTGAAGGCGCTGGACGAACTGCGCACCCTAGCCGACGGCGACCAGGAGGACCTGGGTCGCATCGCGGCGGTCGACGCCGCCTACGCCAACTATCGCAAGCTGGCCATCGAGCCCGGCGAGCGCCTGGGCGCCGATCCGGCCACTCGCCCGCAAGCCGTCGAGCTGGTCAAGAACGACGGCGTCGCCGACAAGGCCGTCACGCCGGTCGAGGACGCGATCGAAGCCATCACCAAGAACGCCGAGGCGGAACTGAAGGCGGAAGCCGCCGCTCAGAAGAAGGCCTCGACGGAATCGACCCTGGCCCTGGCCGTCGGCATCCTGATCACCGCCGGCATCGCCATTGGCGGCGGCCTGCTGCTGACCGGCGCCATCGCGGGACCCGTCTCGGCCATGACCAACGCCATGCGGCGTCTGGCCGCCGGCGACAACACCGTGGCCGTGCCGGCCCAGGGCCGCAAGGACGAGATCGGCGACATGGCCGGCGCCGTCGCCTTCTTCAAGGACGCCGCGATCGAGAAGATCCGCGTCGAGCGTCAGGCCGCCGAGCACCGCGATGCCGCCGACAGCGAACGCGCCGCCAACGAGGCCGAGAAGGCCGAGGCCGCCCGCGAGGACGCCGTCGCGATCACGGCGCTGAACGAGGCGCTGGACCTTCTGGCCGCCGGCGACCTGACCCATCGCATCAACACGCCGTTCGCGCCGAAGACCGAGAGCCTGCGGACCAATTTCAACGCCGCCGCCGACCGCATGCAGCAGGCGATCCAGGCGATCGGCTCCGCCACCGGCGGGGTCAACAGCGGCTCGGACGAAATCGCCGAGGCCTCGGACAACCTGTCGCGCCGCACCGAGCAGCAGGCCGCCAGCCTGGAAGAGACCGCCGCCGCCCTGGACGAGATCACCGCCACGGTCCGCAAGACCGCTTCGGGCGCCAAGGAAGCCTCGCAGGTCGTGGCCACCGCCCGCGCCGACGCCGAGCGCTCGGGCCGCATCGTCAGCCAGGCCGTTTCGGCCATGACCGAGATCGAGACCTCGTCCAACCAGGTCAGCCAGATCATCGGCGTCATCGACGAGATCGCCTTCCAGACCAACCTTCTGGCTCTGAACGCCGGCGTCGAGGCGGCGCGGGCGGGTGAAGCCGGCCGCGGCTTCGCGGTCGTCGCCCAGGAGGTCCGGGCCCTGGCTCAGCGCTCGGCCGACGCGGCCAAGGAGATCAAGACCCTGATCTCGACCTCGACCGCCCAGGTCGAGGCTGGGGTGGACCTGGTCGGCCAGACCGGCGAGGCCCTGGGCCGCATCGTCGAACAGGTCGCCTCGATCGACACCCTGATGCAGGAAATCTCGGCCTCGACCACGGAACAGGCCACCGGCCTCAACGAGGTCAACGGCGCGGTGAATCAGATGGACCAGGTCGTCCAGCAGAACGCCGCCATGGTGGAAGAGGCCACTGCCGCCACCCACTCGCTGAAGAACGAAGCCAAGTCGCTGGCCGAGATGGTGGCGCGCTTCCGCGTGACCCAGGGGCAGGCCGTCGCCGCGGCCGCACCGCCACGTCCCGCCACTCGCCTGGCGCCGCCGATGGTCTCCAAGGCCAAGCCGGCCTCGCGCCCATCCGCGCCGGCCTCTCGCGGCAACACCGCCTTGGCGGTCAGCGAGGACTGGGAAGAGTTCTGATCGCCGCTATCGGGCGCTACGAGACTTCAAGCAGGCTCTCCGGGAAACCGGGGAGCCTTTCTCGTATCAGCCCTTGTTGAGCGCGATCGTCTCGAACGACGACTTGGTCGGCTGCGGCGGGTGGCTCGCGCCGGGCGTCGGCAACGCCAGGCCGATGGCGGCGGCGGTCTGCGTCGTGAAGCGACAATCGCGGACGCTGACGCAGCCGTAGATGGCCCCGCCGGCGCCGGGTTCAAGAGGCTCGCATACCCGGGGTTTCCGAGTGCGTCGCGAGGTGTCCTGATCCAACAAGAAAGGCCGGAAACCGCCTTGACGGTTCCCGGCCTTATTTGATGCGCTCGATGGAACGAAATCAGAAGATTTCGAACAGGCCGGCGGCGCCAGCTGAGATCGCGATCAGCGATCTCAGCCATCCTTCATTGATGGGCGCCGTCCTCCGTCCTGATCGAAATCAGAAGATTTCGAACAGGCCGGCGGCGCCCATGCCACCGCCGATGCACATGGTCACGACGCCCAGCTTGGCCTTGCGCCGCTTGCCTTCCAGCAGCAGGTGGCCGGCGCAGCGGGCGCCGGTCATGCCGAACGGGTGGCCGATGGCGATCGAGCCGCCGTTGACGTTGTACTTCTCGGGATCGATGCCCAGGCGGTCGCGGCTGTAGAGGCATTGCGAGGCGAAGGCCTCGTTCAGCTCCCAGATGTCGATGTCGTCGACCTTCAGGCCGTGGCGTTCCAAGAGGCGCGGCACGGCGAAGACCGGGCCGATGCCCATTTCGTCGGGCTCGCAGCCGGCGATGGCGAAGCCCTTGAACAGGCCCAGCGGCTCCAGGCCGCGCTTGGCGGCTTCCTTGGCTTCCATCACCACGACGGCGGCGGCGCCGTCCGACAGCTGGCTGGCGTTGCCGGCGGTGACGAACTTGCCCTCGCCCATCACCGGCTTGAGGCTGGCCAGGCCCTCCAGCGTCGTCTCCGGGCGATTGCATTCGTCCTTGGTGACCACGTAGTCGACCAGGCTCTCTTCCTTGGTCTCCTTATTGACCACCTTCATCTTGGTGGCCATCGGCACGATCTCGTCATCGAACAGGCCGGCGGCCTGGGCGGCGGCGATGCGCTGCTGGCTGCGCAGCGAGTATTCGTCCTGATATTCCCGGCTGACGTTGTAGCGCTTGGCCACGATGTCGGCGGTGTCGATCATCGCCATCCAGAGCGCCGGATGGGTCTGCATCAGCTTCTCTTCGGTGATGTGGAAACGGTTCATATGACCGCCCCCCTGCACCAGCGAGATCGACTCCACGCCGCCGCCGATCGCGACAGCGGCGCCGTCGTTGCGGACGTAGTTGGCGGCCGTGGCGATGGCCTGCAGGCCCGACGAGCAGAAGCGATTGACGGTCTGGCCCGAGGTGGTCACCGGCAGGCCGGCCCACATGGCCGCGTTGCGGGCCACGTTCATGCCGGTGGCGCCTTCAGGACCGCCGCAGCCCAGGACCACGTCCTCGACCTCGGGGCCGTCCAGCTTGGCGCGCTTGACCGCGTGCTGGATGGCGTGGCCGGCCATGGCCGCGCCGTGGGTGTTGTTGAAGCCGCCGCGGTTGGACTTGGCCAGGCCCGTGCGGGCGTAAGAGACGATGACCGCTTCGCGCATTGAGGCGCACTCCCCGTTAAAACATTAGTTTGAATTGCCGCCACCCTAGACTGGCTTTTCGCGGTGCGAAAGGTCACGCGCACGTCAACGTCACGCCAGCCCACTTTCCGTACGGTGATTTCGAAACACGTCGACACCGGTGTCTAAAATGCTGATTTTCCTGATCTTCGTTTCGCGTTGACTTTCCCTGATTCCGGGATGAACGCTGAGATTGTGTCGCGGGCTCGACCTCGCGGCCGGAAAAACAACATTCGGGAGGCTATCATGACCACCGCCACGCCGCGCCGCCAGGCGCGCCGCGCGCTGCTGGGCGCCAGCGCGCTCACCGCCGTTCTCGCCATTCCCGCTCTGGCCTTGGCCCAGCAAGCGGATCAGACCTCGGTCGACGAAATCATCGTCACCGCCACCAAGCGGGACGCGACGATCCAGGACATCCCGTTCTCGATCAACGCCCAGACCGAGAAGGACATCCAGCGTTCGGGCGCCGTCACGCTGGAGGACCTGTCGCGCAACGTGGCGGGCCTGACGATCCAGAACCTCGGCCCCGGCCAAAGCCAGGTGTCGGTGCGCGGCGTCTCGGCCGGCCAGGTCGTCCGCGACCAGCCCGGCGTGAAGGAGCAGGTCGGCGTCTATCTCGACGAGTCGGTGATCTCGTTGTCGCTGTTCACGCCCGACATCGACCTGTTTGACCTCAACCGGGTCGAGACCCTGCGCGGCCCGCAGGGCACGCTGTTCGGCTCGGGCTCGGTCGGCGGCACCATCCGCTACATCACCAACCAGCCCAAGCTGGGCGTCAATGAAGGGGTCTTCGAGGCCAACGCCAACCTGGTCGGCGGCGACGACTTCGGCGGCCATGTGAAGGGGGCGGTCAACGTGCCGATCTCCGAAAAGGTGGCGCTGCGCGCGGTCGGCTATCTGACCCGCTATGGCGGCTTCATCGACGCGCTCAAGGAGGGCGGCAAGGTCGAGAAGAACGTCAATGACGGCACGCGGCGCGGCGGCCGGATCGCCTTGCTGATCCAGCCTTCGGAAAACTTCAGCCTGACCCCGCGCGTCGTCTACCAGGAAATCCGGGCCCACGGCTTCAACCGCCAGGAAGTCTTCAATCTCTTCGCCAACAACAACACGACCACCCGGCCCAAGATCCAGCTGGGCGAGCGCGAGCAGTACCTGCTGCTGGACGAGAGCTTCGCCGACAACACCCTGCTGGCCGACCTGACCGCCAACCTCGACCTGGGCGGGGCGGCCCTGACCTCGGTGACCAGCTACATCAGCCGCGACATCGCCGTGAACCGCGACGCCAGCGCGCTCTCGGGCAGCGTCTCGGTCGACCTGGGCTTCCCGGCCGCGGCGGTGACCCTGCCGTCCAAGCTGGTCGACACCACCGACCTGGAGCAGTTCACCCAGGAACTTCGCCTGGCCTCGACCGGCGACGGACCGTTCCAGTGGGTGGTCGGCGGCTTCTATTCGAAGGTCGACCGCGTCTACAACCAGCGCCTGCCGACCCCTGGCTACGACGCCTATACCGACGCGGTGCTGGGCGCGGGCACCTCGGCGGCGGTGGCCAACGGCTTCCCGTCGAACTCGCCCTACAACGCCTATCTGCCCTACGACATCAAGCAGAAGGCCGTGTTCGGCGAGGTGAATTACACCCTGGGCAAGCTGACCGCGACGGCGGGTGGTCGCTACTACGACTTCAGCGAGACGCGGCAGTTCAAGTCGGGCGGCCTGTTCGCCAACGGCGACAACCGCACCGACAAGACCTCGTCGGACGGCTTCACCCCCCGCTTCCTCCTGAGCTACGAGGCCAGCGACACCGTGACCTTCAACGCCCAGGCCTCGAAGGGCTTCCGCCTGGGCGGCGTCAACGATCCGCTGAACCTGCCGCTGTGCACCCCGCAGGACGCGACGATCTTCGGCGGCTACCAGTCCTATAACGACGAGACGCTGTGGAACTACGAGGGCGGGATCAAGTCGCGCTTCGGCGGCGTCCGCTTCAACGGCGCGGTGTTCTACACCGACATCAAGAACCTGCAGACCACCCTGGACGCCGGCTCGTGCAGCTCGCGCGTGGTGTTCAACGTGCCCAAGGCCCATACCAAGGGCATCGAGGGCGAGCTGACCGCGCGCCTGGCCTCGGGCCTGGATATCGGCCTGTCGGGCAGCCTGCTGGAAGCCGAGTTCGACTCGACCGTCAAGGACGGGACGGGCGCGGTGATCGGCGGCATCCGCGAGGGCAACCGCCTGCCGTCGGTGCCGAAGTTCCAGGTCTCGTTCGACGTCACCTACAGCCGCGAGGTCTGGGACGGCGCCAACGGCTATCTCAAGGCTTCGGTCCAGCACGTCGGCAGCCGCTTCACCCAGGCCAGCGACCAGGAGAACAACCCGCGCTCGTTCGTCTCGAACCTGCCGTTCGGCGGCGCGACGGGCCTGGTCCCGACAGTCGTCGACCTGAAGTTGCCCAGCTACGAGATCGTCAATCTCAGCGCCGGGGTCGAGATGAAGGACGGTGTCGACTTCACCCTCTACGTCAACAACCTGTTCGACGAGAACGCCCTGCTGTCCTTCGACCGCGAACGCGGCGGTCGCGCACGCCTGGGCTATTCCGTCGGCCAACCGCGTACGGCCGGCGTGACGGTGCGCAAGTCGTTCTGATCCCCGGAGGGGGCGGTCGCCTCGGCGGCCGCCCGCCTTACGCCGGGGTAAGCTTGACGCCCCACCGGCGCGGACGGACGCTGATCCCAACCATAAGGGAGGACGCGGCCATGGCTGATCGCGCCTACGATCTGGTCCTGCGGGGCGGGACGGTGTTCGACGGGTCGGGCGCGCCCGGCGTGGTCGCCGATGTCGGGGTCAAGGGCGGCCTGATCGCGGCCGTCGGTCCGGATCTGGCGGCCGGCGTCGAGGAGATCGACGCCCGAGGACGGATCGTCACGCCCGGCTTCGTCGATATCCACACCCACTATGATGGCCAGGCGACCTGGAGCGGCCAGCTGGGCCCCAGCTCTGGCCATGGCGTGACCACGGTGGTCATGGGCAATTGCGGCGTCGGCTTCGCGCCGTGCCGACCGGAGGATCACGACCGCCTGATCAGGCTGATGGAGGGGGTCGAGGACATCCCCTTTCCCGTTCTGACCGAGGGCCTGCCCTGGGCCTGGGAGAGCTTTCCCGACTATCTCGACTTCCTGGCGGGTCGAGCCTTCGACGTCGATGTCGGCGCTCAACTGCCGCACGCCGCCTTGCGGGTCTATGTGATGGGCCAGAGGGGCGCCGATCGCGAGCCGGCGACGGAGGCCGACATCGCCGCCATGGCCGCCATCGCCCGACGGGCGGTCGAGGCCGGCGCGCTGGGCTTTTCGACCTCGCGCACCCTCAACCACCGCACCAGCGACGGCCAGCCGACCCCGACCCTCACCGCCGGCGAGGACGAGCTGACCGGCATCGCGCTGGGGCTGGCGGCGGCCGGCAAGGGCGTGCTGCAGCTGGTCTCGGACTTCCATCCCGACGGCGCGGCCGAGCTGGCCATGGTCCGCCGGATCGTCGAGCGCTCGGGGCGGCCGCTCTCGTTCTCCCTGGTCCAGAGTCCCAAGTCGCCCGACGGCTGGAAGGCGATGCTGGTGGGTCTGTCGGCCGCCGTCGACGCCGGCCTCCCGATGAAGGCCCAGGTCTGCGGCCGTCCGGTCGGGGTGCTGTTCGGGCTGGAGCTGACGCTCAATCCGTTCAGCCAGACAGAGGTCTATGGCGAGATCGCCAGGCTGCCCCTGGCCGAGCGCGTCGCCGCCCTGCGCGACCCGGCCTTCCGCGCCCGCCTGCTGGCCGAGGACGCGGACCCGCAAGGGCCGTTCGCCGGGCGGGCCTTGAGGGCATGGGACATTCTCTTTCCGATGGGGGCGGAGCCGGACTACGAGCCGACCGCCGACAAGAGCGTGGCCGCGATCGCCGCGCGCGAAGGCCGCGACCCCGCCGCCGTGGCCCTGGACGCCCTGCTGGTGAACGGCGGGCGCGGCATGCTGTACCACCCGTTCCTGAACTATGCCGACGGCTCGCTGGACCCCAGCTTCCGCATGCTGACCCATCGCGACACCGTGCCGGGCCTGTCAGACGGCGGGGCGCATGTCGGCATGATCTGCGACGGCAGCTTTCCGACCAGCAACCTGGTCCACTGGACCCGCGACCGCGCGCGAGGGGCGCGCATCACGCTGGAGACGATGATCGCTCGCCAGACCCGCGACACGGCCGCCGCCGTCGGCCTGCTGGATCGCGGCCTGATCGCGCCCGGCTACCGCGCCGATCTCAACGTCATCGACTACGAGGGTCTTCGCCTGGACGCGCCGCGCGTCGCCTACGATCTGCCGGCCGGCGGCCGGCGCCTGGTCCAGCGCGCCCATGGCTATGTCGCCACGATCGTCGCCGGCGTCGTCACCCAGCGCGACGGCGAGCCGACGGGCGCCTTGCCAGGACGGCTGGTGCGCGGGGCCCAGGCCCCGCCCTTGTCCCTGGCGGCGGCGTAGAGAGTCAGTTCGCTTCGGGCTTCACCAGCGGGTCGGCGTGGCGGTGGATCAACCGCCACGCGCCGTCCTCGTGACGAAACAGCTCGGTGATCCGCAAGTGCATCTCGACCGGTTCGTCGTGGCCGGTCAGGCGCACCTTGGCGTGCTGCAGGCCGGTCCAATAGGCTAGGTCGCCGACGGCGTCGCTATGCAGGATCTCCAGCGTCGTCTCGCCGCCCTCGACGAACGATATGGCGTCGCGCGCATACATGTCCGCGACCCTGTCGGCGCCCTCCTCATGGCCGCCGCGCGGCGGAAAGAAGCTGGCGGGGCAGGCGGTGGCGGCCAGCATGTCCAGCGGTCCGGCCTTGCCGTTGACATAGGCCTCGGCGGCTTGGCGGCGGATGTCGAGGAAGGTGTCGAAGTCGGACATGGCGGCTCTCCTGCTGGTCATCAGGAAAGCGCGCGAGCCCCGGCGAAGGTTTCCGCGAACCGTCAGCGTTTCGGCAGGATGGTCAGGCCGTCCGGTAGTTCGTTGCGGTCGTCGCCGCGCGGCGGGACGTGCTCGGCCAGGATGGCGCCCGCGCGGCCCACGGCGGCGACGAAGCCGTCGGCGATGCGGCCGGCCTTTAGGCCGCCGACCAGATCGGCCACGACATCGTCCCACACCGTGTTCGGCGCGGCCTTGTAGATGCCCTCGTCGGCGATGACCTCGACGCGATGCTCGGCCAGGGCGGCGAAGATCAAGACGCCGGTGCGGTCACGGGTGACGTGAAGACCGTGGCCGAGGAACTGCTCCATGGCCGCGCGCTTGACCCGCGCTGCCTTCAGCGAGGCGGGCGTCAGGGCTCTGCGCACCGGCGGCATCGAGACCACAAGGGCGGCGACGACGAACACCACCACTTGCAGCGCGATGTAGGTGGAGAGCGCCGACAGGATCGCGCCGTCCAGCGCGGAGGCGTGGCCGATGCTCCAGCCGCCGAACAGGCGGGTCAGCATCTCGGGCCGGAAGCCGGCGAACAGGGCCGCGGCCGGCAGGACCAGGGCGGTCGCCGCCGCCCAGACCAGCGGCGTCTCGCGATAGTCCGACACCTCGGGCGCCAGGACGCAGAAGATCTCGCCGGCGGTGGTCCGCTCGGCCTCGGCGACCGCGCCGGCGATGCGGTCGAGGTCCTGCGGGGTCATGCCATGGGTCATTTTCGGCGCCATCTCACCAGCTCCCCGAACTGCCGCCGCCGCCGAATGATCCGCCGCCGCCCGAGAAGCCGCCACCGCCGCCACCGCCGCCGCTCCATCCCCCGCCGCCCCGGCCGCTGTTGTTCAGCGCGCCCAGGATGATCCACGGCAGGGCCGAGCCCAGACCGCCTCGGCGGCGGCCCCGGAACAGGCTGGAGAACACGAAGATCACGAACATGAAGATCAGGAAGCCGACGATCGGCGAACCCTTGGCCTGGTGCCGCTCGGGCTGGGAGGCCTGTTCGATGCGGGCCTTGGCCTGGTCGGCGGGCAGGCTGAGCTGCTCGACGAGGGCGTCGGTCCCCGCGACGATGCCGCCCTCCATGTCGCCGTCGCGGAACTTCGGCAGGATGGCGCTCTGGATGATGACGCTGGACAGGGCGTCGGTCAGCACCGGCTCCAGGCCGTAGCCGACCTCGATCCGCACCTTCCGCTCGTTGGGCGCCACCAGCAGGATGGCGCCGGTGTCCTTGTCCTTCTCGCCGATGCCCCAGGTCCGGCCCAGCTGGTAGCCATAGTCCTCGATCGGATAGCCCTGCAGGTCGGGCACGGTGGCCACGACCAGCTGGCGGCCGGTCGTGGTCTCCAGGTTTTCCAGCTTGGCGGTCAGGTCGCGCTCGGCGTCGGGCGACAGGATCTGGGCGTCGTCGACCACCCGGCCGGTCAGGGGCGGGAACTTCGGCGCGGCGAAGGCGGGGAGGGCCGTCATCAGCAGAATGACGGCCATCAGAAATCCGCTCATCCCCGCGAAAGCAGGGACCCAAGCGGACTTGGCCACGGCGACGCCGCGCGAAGCCGTCAGGCCCGGCTTGGGTCCCCGCGGTCGCGGGGATGAGCGGAGAATGTGCAAGTTACTGGACCTTCGGCGGGGTGGCCGTCGGCGGGTTCGAGAAGTCCACGGTCGGCGCGTTCTGCGCGGCGGCCGAGGCCTGGAACAGCTGGGCCGGCTTCTGGCCGCTGTACAGCGTCTTGGCCCAGAACACGCTGGGGAAGGTCCGCAGCGTCGTGTTGTACTTCTGGGCGGTCTCGTTGTAGTCGCGCCGCGCGATGGCGATGCGGTTCTCGGTGCCTTCCAGCTGGCTCTGCAGGGCCAGAAAGTTCTGATTCGACTTCAGGTCCGGATATTGCTCCTGGATGACCATCAGGCGTCCCAGGACGCCGGACAGCTGGTCCTGGGCGGCGGCGAACTTCTGGAACTGGGCTGGGTCGGTGATGGTCGAGGCGTCGACCTTGACCTGGGTGGCGCTGGCGCGCGCCTGGGTGACGGCGATCAGAACGTCCTTTTCCTGGGACGCGTAGCCCTTCACCGTGGCGACCAGGTTCGGCACCAGGTCGGCGCGGCGCTGGTATTGGTTCTGCACCTCGGCCCAGGCGGTCTTGGTCGCCTCGTCCTGGGTGGGGATGGTGTTGATCCCGCAGCCCGCCAGCGTGGCCGGGACCGCGACGATCAGGGCGACGCGCGAAGCGTTACGGACAAGACGGTTCATCAGGACCCTCCAAGGAGCCCGCCCCGCTCGGGCGGCATGCCCGGTAGGGAATGAACAGGCTCGTCTCTGGTTGCGAACATGTATGCTCGCGTACCGCTGTTAGATAGCGCGTGTATTGATACACGTCAGAGGCGGCAGAATTAAACCTTGTCCATGTCGGCGAAAGCCTGTTTTCGCGGGCCGATGTAGCCGAACAGCCAGGCGGCCACCTTGCGCATCTGAATCTCCTCGCTGCCCTCGGTGATCCGGTAGCGGCGGTGGTGACGGTAGATGTGCTCGAACGGCTTGTGTCGCGAATAGCCGATGCCGCCGTGGATCTGCATCGCCCGGTCGGCGGCCTCGCAGCACAGGCGGTTGGCCCAGTAGTTACACATCGAGACCTTGTCCGAGAGCCGCTTCTCGACCTCGACCTTGGACATCTGGTCCATCTCCCAGGCGGTCTTGCGGATCAGCAGGCGCAGCATCTCGGCCTGGGTCGACAGCTCGACGATCGGGAACTGGATGGCCTGGTTCTCGGCCAGGGCCTTGCCGAACGGCTTGCGCGCGCGCGCGTACCTGATGCTCTCTTCTATACAGTAGGTGGCCGCGCCCAGGCTGGAGGCGGCCTGGCGGATGCGGTTCTCGTGCACGAAGTGCTGGGCCAGCGCCAGGCCGCCGCCCTCGGGGCCGAACATCGCGCTCTCCGGAACCCAGACGTCGGTGAAGCTGACGCGCGGGTGGTCGGTCGGCATGTTGAAGGTCCAAAGATACTCCTCGATCTTCACGCCGGGCGCGTGGGCCGGGACCAGGAAGGCGGTGATCCCCCGGGCGTCGCCGTCCTCGCCGGACGTGCGGACGAACAGGCAGCAGTGGGTGGCCGCGTGCATGCCGGTGGTCCACATCTTCTCGCCGTTGATCCGCCAGCCGGCCTCGCCGTGGTGCGCCTCGCGGATCGCGCGGGTCTCCATGAAGGTGGCGTCCGAGCCGTGGTCGGGCTCGGTCAGGCCGAAGGTCGGGCGGAAGGCGCCCTTGTCCAGCATGTCGGTGATCAGGGACTGCTGGTCGGGCCGGCCGAAGTCGCGGATCATCAGCACGAACGGATTGTTGCCGACGATCGAGTGCTCGTTCTGCAGGTCGTTGAATAGGCCCAGGCCCTTGCTGGCCAGATGCTCGCGGATCACCGCCATCCAGAGGTTGGAGCCGTCCTTGCCGCCGTACGCCTTGGGCAGGGCGAAGCGGTAGTGGCCGGCCTGGTCGGCCAGCTTGCGGGCCTTGGCCAGCAGCTCTTCCCACTCGTGCCGGGGCAGGCCGCCCATGTCCCAGTCGGTGCGGGCCCATTCGCGGCGGTGGTCGAAGAAGCGGTCGTTGTCGTCGCGCGCCTGCAGGGGCGCGATCTCGGCCGCGATGAAGGCGTCAAGTTCGGCCAGATAGGCCGTCAGGTCCGGTGGCAGTTGGAAGTCCATGGCAAAGCCTCCCTCGCGCGCGTCTTCTGATTATGTGCGGAGAGACTATGCGCGCCCCGTCGCCGCGGCCAATCGTGCCCCTTGGGAATGTGTCGAAGGCGCCGAACCGCAAGATCGGTCGAGCGCCTCGGGGGCGAGCGCGTCTAACTGGCCTTGCCACGGAGACGGGGAGACGATGAAGGCGGCGCTTCGCAACTATAACGCCCGGATGCAGCGGGTGCTGGATCACATCGATCAGCACTTGGATGGGGATCTGGACCTGGAGACTATGAGCCGCGTGGCCGCCTTCTCGAAGTTCCATTTCCACCGCCAGTTCATGGCGACCTTCGGGGTGTCCGTGCACCGCTATGTCCAGCTGGCCCGGCTGAAGCGGGCGTCGCACCGCCTGGCGGTCCGGGAGGAGCAGAGCGTCACCGAGATCGCGCTGGAGGCTGGCTATGACGCGCCGGACGCCTTCGCGCGCGCCTTTCGGCGGCGGTTCAAGCAGTCGCCCTCGTCGTTTCGCAAGGCGCCCGACTGGGCGCCGTGGCTCGCGGCCTTCGGGCCTCTGGACAACGCCAGGAGCAAGCTGATGCAGATTATCTACGAACCCCAGGACGTGACGATCCGCGAGACGCCGCCGACCCCGGTGGCGATGCTGGAGCATCGCGGCAACCGCGCGACCCTGACTGCCACCATTGAGCGGTTCATCGCCTGGCGCAAAGCCGCGGGCCTGTCGCCCGAGACCAGTCCGACCTTCAATATATTCCGGTCGGAGCGCACGCCGGAGAATCCCGCCGACTACGCCATGGACATCTGTGTCGGGACGGATCGCGAGATCGGCCCCGACGACGGGGGCATGAAGGCCGGCGTGATCCCCGGCGGGCGGTGCGCGGTGCTGCGGGTGGCGCACAACACCAACAACCTGGAGCCCGCCGCGCTCTATCTCTATCGCGATTGGCTGCCGGCCAGTGGCGAGGAGGTCCGGGACTTCCCCGTCTATTGCCGGCGGCACATCTCGTTCTTCCCGCACGCGCCGGTGCACGACGTGGTGGTCGAGCTGTTCCTGCCTTTGAAGTAGCGGTCCGGCGGCGCGGTCTCGCCGTTTCCGTACGGCGGTCGCCGCGTTCGACTGGAAACATCCGTTTTCTGAAAAATCGACGCGCGGGCGAAATTGAGCTTGCGCAATTTCTGATCACTGATATCTAAGCGATGCTTAGTTCGGATCCGAAGCACCGGTGGGGATATCGGTGCGAGCCATCCAGATAGGGTGGCAAGGGCCGAGCGGCCAGTACCGCTTATCACCGATCAACGATCTGACCGCAACTTCCCCAACACCGGAGGGCTTTCTGATGAAGCTCCGTTCCCTGGCGGCCGTCGCCGCCCTGACCACGTTCATGTTCGCCGGCCCCCTCGCGGGTAGCGCCCTGGCTGACGGCCGCATCGCCGCCGCCCTGGACGCGCCCGTGGCCGCCAAGACCAAGGTCGTCGCCGGCGGCGCCGTCTTCGTCTGCGAAGGCGCCGAGTGCGTCTCGACCCAAGCCCCCTCGCGGGCCCTCACCGCGGTCGCCTGCAAGGCGCTCGCCAAGGAAGTGGGCCGCGTCGCGGCTTTCGGCGGCGAGACCAAGTCGCTGGACGCCGACGACCTGACCCGCTGCAACGCCTCGGCCAAGGGCGCTTCGGCCCTGGCCTCGGCTAAGTAAGAACACGTATCCGCTTTACCTGAGTACCCAGACGCTTTGGGGCTGTCGTTTCTCCGGCCCCGTCTGGCTGTTTCCTCGAGCATTCGCCTGAACGGGGCGGCGGGATCCTTCCGCCGCCTCTTTTCTTTTCCGGACGGAGCACTAGGTGTTGGGCATGGACACGAGCTTGGCCGCACAGCTGGAAACCGTTCTGCGCAAGGCCGCGGGCGAGGGAACGGCGTTGGCCTCGATGACCGTGGACTACGCCGCCGACGCCGGGGTGGACGGGCTGGAGCCCAAGGGCTGGATCGAGCGGGCGACCCGCAGCCTGGTCTTTGCCCAGGGCGAACTGCGTCGCCCGGACGGCGCATTGGCGGCTTCGGCCTCGGCCGTGTTCCGCCGCGCCGGGGATTGAACGCGGGACTTGCTCGCCAACTGGCGCGCCGGCTTGGTTGCGACCGCGAAAGGCCCGTGTTATCAGGCGCGCGGCTTCGGACGGGGCGGCGTTTACGCGCCGGCCGTCCATGTGCTTTTTTCAAGCGCGCTCAAGCCTTTAAGCCGCGATAAGGGTTAACCTTCTTGTTCGCGGCCATTTGCAACGCACCGGGCGGATACCAAGTGGCGGACGAAACCAAGGCGACGGATGCGGGTCAGCGCTATGCGCAGTCCCTCTTCGAACTGACGATCGAGAACGGCAATCTGGCTAAGGTCGAGGCCGACCTTAAGAGCCTGAAGGCGATGATCGCCGACAGCGCCGACCTGCGCCGCCTGATCGACAGTCCGGCCTTCTCCGCCGACGACAAGGGCAAGGGTCTCGTCGCCGTGGCCGTGAAGGCCCGCTTCGACATGCTGACCACGAAGTTCCTGGGCCTGGTGGCCACCAACGGCCGCACGGCCGATCTGCTGGGCGCCATCTCGGCCTTCGTCGCGCTGTCGGCCAAGCATCGCGGCGTGGTGACGGCGGAAGTCGTCTCGGCCGCCGCCCTGTCGCCCGCCCAGCTGAAGGGCGTGCAGACCGCCCTGGCCCAGGCCCTGGGCAAGACCCCCGAAGTTTCCACGCGCGTCGACCCGTCCCTGTTGGGCGGGCTGAAGGTGCGCGTCGGTTCGCGTCTCTTCGACGCTTCGCTCCGTTCGAAGCTCGATTCCCTGAAATTCGCCCTGAAGCGCGCCTGAGCGTATAAGCGCGCCTTAAAAAATTAGATCGCAGAGAGCCCAGAAGACCATGGACATCCGCGCCGCCGAGATTTCGGCCATCCTCAAGTCGCAGATCGCCAACTTCGGCGAAGAAGCCGCTGTTTCGGACGTTGGCCAAGTGCTGTCCGTCGGTGACGGCATCGCCCGCATCTACGGCCTGGACAACGTCCAAGCCGGTGAAATGCTGGAATTCCCGAAGGCCGGCGTGAAGGGCATGGCCCTGAACCTCGAGCGCGACAATGTCGGCGCCGTGATCTTCGGCGCCGACGCCGAGATCAAGGAAGGCGACGAAGTCCGCCGCCTGGGCGAGATCGTCGACGTGCCGGTCGGCAAGGGCCTGCTGGGCCGCGTCGTCAACCCGCTGGGCGAGCCGATCGACGGCAAGGGCCCGATCCAATACACCGAGCGTCGCCGCGTCGACGTGAAGGCTCCGGGCATCATCCCGCGCAAGTCGGTGCACGAGCCCGTGCAGACCGGCCTGAAGTCGATCGATACCCTGATCCCGGTCGGCCGCGGCCAGCGCGAGCTGATCATCGGTGACCGTCAGACCGGCAAGACCGCCGTCGCCATCGACACCATCCTGAACCAGAAGGCCGTCAACGCCGGCAAGGACGAGAGCGCCAAGCTCTACTGCGTCTACGTCGCCATCGGCCAGAAGCGCTCGACCGTCGCCCAGATCGTCAAGACCCTGGAGGAGCACGGCGCCCTGGAATACACGATCGTCGTCGTCGCCTCGGCCTCGGAACCGGCCCCGCTGCAGTACCTGGCCCCGTTCTCGGGCTGCGCCATGGGCGAGTGGTTCCGCGACAACGGCCTGCACGGCCTGATCATCTATGACGATCTGTCCAAGCAGGCCGTCGCCTACCGTCAGATGTCGCTGCTGCTGCGCCGCCCGCCGGGCCGCGAAGCCTATCCGGGCGACGTCTTCTATCTGCACTCGCGCCTGCTGGAACGCGCCGCGAAGCTGAATGAAGACAACGGTTCGGGCTCGCTGACGGCTCTGCCGATCATCGAAACCCAGGCCAACGACGTGTCGGCCTACATCCCGACCAATGTGATCTCGATCACCGACGGCCAGATCTTCCTGGAAACCGACCTGTTCTACCAAGGCATCCGCCCGGCCGTGAACGTCGGCATCTCGGTGTCGCGCGTCGGCTCGTCGGCCCAGATCAAGGCCATGAAGCAGGTCGCCGGCCCGATTAAGGGCGAACTGGCCCAGTATCGTGAAATGGCCGCCTTCGCGAAGTTCGGCTCGGACCTAGACGCCTCGACCCAGAAGATGCTGGCGCGCGGCGAACGCCTGACCGAGCTGCTGAAGCAGCCGCAGTACGCGCCGCAGTCGGTCGAAGAGCAGGTCTGCGTGATCTACGCCGGCACGCGCGGCTATCTGGACAAGATCCCGACCTCGTCGGTTCGCCGCTTCGAGACCGAGTTCCTGGCCCGTCTGCACAGCCAGCACAAGGATCTGCTGGACGGCATCCGCACCAAGAAGGCCCTCGACAAGGACCTGGAGAACACGCTGAAGAGCGCGCTCGACAGCTTCTCGTCGACCTTCGCCTAAGCCCCCTCGGAACCGCTCGGAGAGAGTAGCGCCGAATGGCCAGCTTGAAGGAAATGCGCAATCGGATCTCGAGCGTCAAAGCGACGCAAAAGATCACGAAAGCGATGCAGATGGTGGCGGCGGCCAAGCTGCGCCGGAGCCAGGACGCGGCGGAATCCGCCCGTCCCTACGCTCGGCGTCTGGCCAGCGTCATCGCCAACCTCGCCAGCGGCGTGTCGGGTGACGGCGCGCCGAAGCTCCTGGCCGGCACGGGCCGCGACGACCGCCACCTGGTCGTCGTCGCCGCCGCCGACCGGGGCCTGGCGGGTGGCTTCACCTCGTCGATCGTCCGCGCCGCGCGCCAGCACATCGACGGCCTGATCGCCCAGGGCAAGACCGTGCAGATCATCTGCGTCGGCAAGAAGGTGACGGCGCAGCTCGCCCGTCCCTACGCCGGCAAGATCGTCGAGACGTTCGACCTGTCGGCCTATCGCCAGCTGACGCTGTCGGTGGCCCAGCCGATCGCCGACACCGTCACGCGCCTGTACGAAGCCGGCGAGACCGACGTGGTCACCCTGTTCTACAGCCGCTTCAAGTCGGTGGTGCAGCAGATCCCGACGGGCCTGCAACTGATCCCGGCGACCGTGGAGGGTGTCGAAGCCCCGACCGGTCCGACGGCGGTCTATGAGTACGAGCCCTCGGAAGAGGCCATCCTCGAGACCCTGCTGCCGCGCAACCTGACGGTTCAGATCCTGTCGGCCCTGCTGGACAACATGGCCGGCTTCTACGCCAGCCAGATGACCGCCATGGACAACGCCACGCGCAACGCCGGCGACATGATCAAGCGCTACACCCTCGAGTACAATCGTTCCCGCCAGGCCCAGATCACCAAGGAGCTGATCGAGATCATCTCCGGCGCCGAAGCCGTCTGATCTAGCCTAACGACACAAGCACGCAGAGACCGAAAGACCGCATCGCCATGGCCAAGACCCCGACTGAAAAGCCGGCCGCCGCCGCCGCCAAGAAGCCCGCCGCCCCCAAGGCCGCCGCTGCTCCGAAGGCCGCTGTCGCCGCTAAGGCTCCCGCCGCCGCCGCTGCTAAGGCTCCGGCCGCCAAGAAGCCGGCCGCACCCAAGGCCGCCGCGCCGAAGGCTCCGGCCAAGTCCCTGGACGGCGCCACCGGCCGTCTGGTGCAGATCATCGGCGCCGTCGTCGACATCGAGTTCACCGGCGCCCTGCCGGCGATCCTGAACGCCGTCGAGACCGTCAACGAAGCCACCGGCCAGCGCCTGGTGTTCGAAGTCGCCCAGCACCTGGGCCAGAACACCGTCCGCGCCATCGCCATGGACGCCACCGAAGGTCTGGTCCGCGGCCAGCCCGTGCGCGACACCGGCGAAGCCATCCGCGTGCCGGTCGGTCCGGGCACCCTGGGCCGCATCATGAACGTCATCGGCGAGCCGATCGACGAGCAGGGCCCGATCCAGTCGACCCTGTCGCGCCCGATCCACCGCGACGCCCCGACCTTCGCCGAGCAGACCAACACCGCTGAAGTGCTGGTCACGGGCATCAAGGTCATCGACCTGATGTGCCCCTACACCAAGGGCGGCAAGATCGGCCTGTTCGGCGGCGCCGGCGTCGGCAAGACCGTGACGATGCAGGAACTGATCAACAACATCGCCAAGGCTTACGGCGGTTACTCGGTTCTGGCCGGCGTGGGTGAACGCACCCGCGAAGGCAACGATCTGTATCACGAGATGATCGAGTCGAACGTCAACGTCGACCCGAAGGCCAACAACGGCTCGACCGAAGGCTCGCGCTGCGCCCTGGTCTACGGCCAGATGAACGAACCGCCGGGCGCCCGCGCCCGCGTCGCCCTGACCGGCCTGTCGATCGCGGAATACTTCCGTGACGAAGAAGGCAAGGACGTGCTGCTGTTCGTCGACAACATCTTCCGCTTCACCCAAGCCGGCGCCGAAGTGTCGGCTCTGCTGGGCCGCATCCCGTCGGCCGTGGGCTATCAGCCCACCCTGGCCACCGAGATGGGCAACCTGCAGGAGCGCATCACCTCGACGAACAAGGGCTCGATCACCTCGGTCCAGGCCATCTACGTCCCCGCCGACGACTTGACCGACCCCGCGCCGGCCACCTCGTTCGCCCACTTGGACGCCACCACCGTTCTGTCGCGTGACATCGCGGCCCAGGCCATCTTCCCGGCTGTGGACCCGCTGGACTCGACCTCGCGGATCATGGACCCGCTGGTCATTGGCGAAGAGCACTACACGGTCGCCCGTCGCGTCCAGGAAGTGCTGCAGCAGTACAAGGCCCTGAAGGACATCATCGCCATCCTGGGCATGGACGAGCTGTCGGAAGAGGACAAGCTGGTCGTTTCGCGCGCCCGCAAGATCTCGCGCTTCCTGAGCCAGCCCTTCCACGTCGCCGAGCAGTTCACCAACACGCCGGGCGCCTTCGTCCAGCTGAAGGACACCATCCGCTCGTTCAAGGGCATCGTGGACGGCGAGTACGACCACCTGCCGGAAGGCGCCTTCTACATGGTCGGCCCGATCGAGGAAGCCGTGGCCAAGGCCGAAAAGATGGCGGCTGAAGCCTGATGACCGAAGAAACGGAACTGGCCGGTTTCTGCTGCGAGGAGTTGGCGGAGGCGGTGTCTCCGGACACCAACGCCGGCCTCATCGAGCATGACAGCGGCCTGATCCTGCTGAACCTCGGCGAGCGGGAAGAAGAGGGCGAAACCGGCCTGATGCTGGCGACGATCCACTTCTGCCCGTTCTGCGGAACCGAGATCCAGACCGACGAAGACATCGAAGCCGCCCTGGGCGGCGTCGAGGAGACCTTCAACTGATGGCCAAGCTGCACTTTTCCCTGGTCGCGCCCGAGCGTGAACTGTTCTCCGGCGACGTGGACCTGGTCCAGGCTCCGGGTTCGGAAGGCGACTTCGGCGTCCTGGCCGGCCACGCTCCGTTCATGACCACCCTGCGCGAAGGCAAGGTGACCGTGAAGGACGGCGCGACGACCAAGGTGTTCGACATCCAGGGCGGTTTCGCCGACGTCGGCCCGGATGGCCTGACGATCCTGGCCGAGCACGCCGTCGAAGCGGCCTGATTTGGCGTATCGCCGATACGTTTCGAAGCGCCCTCGTTCCTTGCGGACGGGGGCGTTTTCGTGTCTCGCCTGTGCGGGACGCGAAAAAATTACACTTGTGACCCAATCTACGCCTCAATCGGTAGCCATAAGGGTTGCGAGGGACCGCCTGTCGGTTTTAATGCCGACCTCTCGTCTTGTTGGGGATATCCAGCCTATGCGCCTTGCGCTCGTCAGCCTGATCGCTCTCGGTGCGGTCTCGACCGCCGTTGCCCAGGAGCAACCCGCCGCTCCGGCTCCCGCTCCCGCCCAGGCTCCCGCCGCCGCGCCGACCCCGGCCGCCGCGCCCGCCGATCAAGCCGCTCCGGCCGCTGCCCCGGCCGCCACCCCGGCTGACCAGGCCGCTCCGCCCGTGGCCGCGCCGCAAGCCGGCGCGCCGGCCGAAACCTACACGGCTCCGGTCCGTGGTCCGAAGACCACCGACCCGGTGACCCTGAAGCTGCTGGACGTGCTGGACAAGGTCTGCAAGCCGCAGGTCGCCGGCGGCGATTTCGCCCAGCTGACCAAGGACTACGGCTTCAAGAAGAAGAAGGAACAGCAGGTCCTCGACCTCGGCAAGCCGTACAACATCACGCTCGACAACCCGGGCTCGAACAAGAACGTCTGCACGGTCACCATCGACTACGCCCAGACGCCCGAGCAGGCCCAGGAACTGGCCAACGGCCTGCACGACTGGGCCACGTGGGAAAACAGCCCGCAGCTGCGCCTGATCCGCAACGACCAGACGGTCGGCAGCGACTTCCGCCGCTTCACCGTGTCGTGGGACGACGCCTGGGCCGGCGGCCACGCGGGCCTGGTATACATGCGCCTGAAGAAGCTGGACGAAAGCTCGGTCGGCAAGAACTTCGAACGCGCCCAAATCCTGTACAGCACCAGCAGCCGCTAAGCTGGTTGCCCCTCGGGGGCTCTGGACCTATCTAAGCGAGGCGCGGGGGACGACCCCCGCGCCTTTTGCTTTTGCAACCGCCGAATGCCGGGGACGACCCCACCTTTTCAGGAAAGGGGCTCGTCGTGGCCTGGATCATTCTCCTCATCGCCGGATTGTTCGAAATCGGCTGGGCCGTGGGCCTGAAGTTCACCGAGGGCTTCACCAAGCCGATCCCGATCGCCCTGACCGCCGTCAGCCTGGTGCTGTCGATGGGCCTGCTGGGCTGGGCCGTGAAGACCCTGCCGCTGGGCACGGCCTATGCGGTCTGGACCGGCGTGGGCGCGGTGGGCACGGCCATCGTCGGCATCGTGCTGTTCAAGGAGCCGGCGACCGCCGCGCGGCTGGTCTGCCTGGGCCTGATCGTGGCCGGGATCCTCGGGCTGAAGGTGTTCAGCGCCGGTTCGGCGGCTTAGGCCGCCGCGCGGCCCTCCAGGGCGATGAAGTCGAGGCAGCGCTGGGCGACGGCCTCCCAGCCGGGTTCCCCAGGCAGCCAGTGGCTCATCTCGGGGAACACCTCGACGCTCCCGCCCAGGCGCGCGGCCGTCTGGCGGACCGTGGCGGGCGGATGGATGACGTCCTGCCCGCCGGCGATGGCCAGCACCGGGCAGCCCGGCGCCGAGACCGAAGTGGTCATGAACGGGTCCAGCCACCAGTTCAGCGTCTCCCACAGCGCCCGGCCGCTCTCGGCCGTCATGCGGGCGAAGATCGCCTTGCGCTCGGGCTTGGCTAGCCGGTCGACGCTGTAGCGACGCACGACGCCGTAGTCCGGCGCGATGGCCTGCAGCCAGTAGGGGCCGAAGGTGTAGAGGCTGACGGCCGACACCGCCTCCTCCAGGCTGGCGCCGGAGACGCCCCAGGGCGCGGACGGAGCCAGCAGGATCAGCTTGGAGATCTTGGCGCGCGAGGCGGCCATTTGGGCGACCAGGCCGCCCATGGAGTGGCCGATCAGAATCGGCGGCGTCTCGCAGGCGTCGGCCAGGCGCGCGACCTGGCGGGCGTAGTCGGTCATCGAGACGCCGGCGGCGCTGCTCGCGCCGTCGTGGCCGATCAGATCGGGCGTCAGCACATCGTGCCCCGCCGCCTCGAACGGCGCGCGGAAGGCGTCGAAGGTCCAGCCGCCGCAGAAAGCGCCGTGGACCATGATCACGGGTGCGCGCATGGACGCCCTGAAGAAACCCCGCCGACGAAGCAGCCGGCGGGGTTCAGCCTACACTTACTTCGCCGGCTTGGGCGAGGTTTTGGCGGGCGCCTTTGTCGCAGGCTTCTTGGCGACCGGGGCCTTGGCGACGGCGGCCTTCGGCTTGGCTTCGGCCTTCGGCTTGGCCGGAGCTTTCGCCGGAGCCTTGGGCGCGGCGGTCTTCGGCTCGGCGGCGGTCTTGGCCGGAGCCTTCGCCGCCGGAGCCTTCGCAGCGGGGGCCTTCGTCACGGGAGCCTTCGCCGCCGGGGCGGCCTTGGCGGCCGGCGCGGCCTTCGGAGCGACCTTGGCCGGGGCCGGAGCGGCCTTCGCCTTGGCGACCGGCTTGGCGGCGGCCTTGGGCGCCGCGGCGGCCGCGACCTTCGGCTTGGCCGGGGCCTTGGCGGCGGGCGCCTTGGCCGGAGCGGCGGCGGGTTTCTTCGGCGCGGCGGCCTTCGGGGCGGCGGCGGCCTTGGCCGGAGCCTTCGCGGCCGGAGCCTTCGTCGCCGGAGCGGCCTTGGCGGGCGCGGCGGCCTTGGACTTGGGGGCGGCCTTCGGCTTGGCCGGGGCCGGAGCCGGAGCCTTTGCGGCCGGCGCCGGGGCCGGGGCGGGCGCCGGAGCCGCCGCGACCGGGGCCGGCTCAGGCGCCTTCACGGGTTCGGGCGCTGGAGCCGGGGTCGGCGCGGGCGCCGGGGTTGGCGCTGGCGTCGGCGTCGGCGCGGCGGCCTTGGCCGGTTCGGGCGCCGGGGCGGGGGTGGCCGGCTTCTTGCCGCTCAGCCAGGCGATCAGGTCGTCGAGGATCTTCATCGTGTTGGGCTCGTCTATGAGATAATGGGCGTTGTTCGGATATTCCTTGTAGTCGGCGGTCGCGTACTTCTTGCCGACTAGGCGGACGTCTTCGACCGGCGTCGTGCGGTCCAGCGCGCCCGCGAGCACCAGCACCGGCACGGTGACCTTGCTGGCGTCGACATAGGCGGTCTTGTTGGGGTCCTTGTGCGGCCAGGCCAGGTCGGCCAGCACCCGCCCGCTGTCATGGACCATCTTGGCGTAGAGCTCGTCGTGTCGCGCGGGCGGCACGGCGTTGGCCACGCCGAACTTGAAGCCCGCCTTCCACATCTTGCCGGCCTTGGTCTCGGGCTTGGAGGACAGAGCCAGGTTCAGGAAGGTGAAGACCGGCGCCAGCTTGGGCTTGCCGCGCGCATCGGCCGGCGAGGCGGGGGCGAACAGGGCGAGCGCGGACGCGTGGCCGGCCTCGGCGACCTTCTGGGCGATCAACCCGCCCATCGAATGGCCGATGACGATCGGCTTGCGGCCCGTCTCCTTGGCCAGGGTCTGGGCCAGGGCGCTCATCTCGGCGACGTAGTCGGCCAGGGTCAGCCCGGCCAGGCCCGCGCGCGGGCCCTCGACCGTGCGCACCGCCGACCGGATGGTCGGGGCCTCGACGCGATAGCCTTCGGCGCGCAGCCGGGCGGCGACGGGACCCCAGACGTCCCCTCCGCAGCCGTAACCGTGAATCAGCAGAACCGTGTCCGCCATTCCGTTCTCCCCACCGCGACGAACGCCGTTTTCAGGCATTCCGCGCGAACCCCGCGAAGGCGGCGACCACCGCTTCGTAGACCCCGCGCTTGAAGGGTACGATCAGTTCGGGCGTTTCGTCGAGCCTACCCCATTTCCAAGCGTCGAACTCGATGTGCTCGTCCGCCTCCAGATCGATCTCAGACTCCTCGCCGATGAAGCGATAGGCGAACCAGACCTGCTTCTGACCCCGCCAGCCGCGCGAGCGCTTTTCGTTGGCCAGGACCTCGGGCGGGAAGTCGTAGGTGATCCAGCCCTCGGTGCGTCCGAGGAGCTCGACGGACGTCACGCCGGTCTCCTCGGCCAGTTCGCGGCGGGCGGCGGCTTCAAGATCCTCGCCCTCGTCGACGCCGCCTTGCGGGAACTGCCAGTCGTAAGGCGGCGCCTGCTTGTGGCGGCGGCCCAGCCAGACGCGGCCGTCCTGGTGGAACAGGACGACGCCGACGTTCGGGCGGTGCTGGGGGTAGTCGGGCTCGATCATCCCGAGCCTTGTTCCACGAGTTCAGGCGGGGCGCTAGCTTAACGGTGGGCTAAGGCCGAGGCGGGGGCCAGCTGCAGGCCGCGCGCCTGCAGGCCGGCGGACCAGATGCGGACCTGGGTGATGGTCACCGGATAGGCGAAGCCCGAGCCCAGCGACTGGCCGCGACCGGCCGCACCGTTCTCCAGCGCCCGCAGCTGGGCGTCGATGGCGCCGGCCGACAGCTCGTCGTCGATCACCCGGTCGGCCGAGGCGCGCGGGATCGGGCCGCCGCGACGCGAGGCCAGGCCGTCGTCGACGAAGGCCAGACCGCGGGCCTTCAGCACGGCGTTGAAGGTGGTCATCGCCTGGTCGCTCTCGACGAACCGGGCGCCCAGATAGTTCGACAGGCCGAAGTAGCCGCTGGCGCGCGACATCAGCCACTCCAGCTTGCGCACGGTGTCTTCCGGCCGGTTGGCGGCGATCAGGGTGTAGGGGCCGGGGTCATTGGCCGGATAGTCGGCCGGCTCCATCGGCGTTTCCAGCAGCACCTCGTGGCCATGGGCGCGGGCCAGGTCGATCCAGCCCTGCAGGCCCTCGGCATAGGGCGCGAACGACAGGGTGATCTCGCCCGGCAGGGTCTCGATCGCCGCGCGGGTGGTCTGGGCGTTGAGGCCCAGGCCTCCGATGACCACCGACACCTTGGGACGGCCGTTCGGCGTGAACGGGCGGGCGTAGGCTTCCGCCGCCGTGCGACCATCCGCGCCGATGATCGGCAGCGGGCCGCCGCCGGGGCCGGGCGCGGTCAGGCCAGCGATCGGGGCCTGGGCCAGGCCCGGCCCCTGCGGGATCGGCGGCAGGTTCTGAAGGCCCTCGATCGGCGTCGCCTCGCCGCCCTCGGGGGCGACGGGCGCGAAGGGATCGCGCGACAGCCCCAACTGGCCGGGGACGAAATCGGCCTCGTGGGCGGGATCGCCGCTCAGCGCCTCGCGCCAGCCGTCCGGCGCGTTCTTGGTGGCGCCGATCTTGGTCAGCTCCAGACGAATCACCGGCGCACCGGCGTGCGGGTCGCTGGTGATCAGCACCAGGGTCGCCAGCGAGGTCAGGAACAGAAGGGCCGCGCCGCTGGCGCCGATATAGGGGTTGCTCAAGGCGGCCATCAGCTTGGCGCGCAGGTCCCCGGATCCGCCCTCGGCGGGCGCGGCGGCGGCATAGGCGGGCTTGCGCGAGAACGTGACGGCCATGACCCGGACAGGCTAGCGAGGAAGCTTCGAAGATATGGTTAACGAGATCCTGCGATCGGCCGGCGGCGGCGCGGCGCGACGTCGCGGGCCCAACGAAAAACGCCGCCCCGGTGTCCCGGAGCGGCGTTGATCTGGGGCGGGAAGAACGCCCTATTTGTTCTGGGTCACCGGCGCCTTGCCGGCCGCGGCGGCCGCCTTGGCGGTGACCTCGGCGACCTTGGCCGCCGGCTTGGGCAGCTTGGGCGTGGCGGCGACCGAGCCGGCGTTCAGCACGGCGATGGCGCGCTCCAGCTGGAAGTCGCCCTTCTTGTCGTCGAAGGCCGCCGGCGGCGCCTCGGCCGGGGCGTGCGGCGCGACGCGGGTCTTGCCCTCGTCGGCGTTCAGCGCGTTCTTGAAGCTGGCCTCGCTGAACCAGACGCGGTTGGCGATGTCCTGGGCCTGGTCGCGGGTCTGAGCGACCTCGAGGTCCGGGGCGATGCCGGTCTTCTGGATCGAGCGGCCCGACGGGGTGAAGTATTTGGCCGTGGTCAGCTTCAGGGCGCCGTCGGCCCCGCCGCGCAGCGGGATCACGGTCTGAACCGAGCCCTTGCCGAAGCTGGTCAGGCCGACCAGTTCGGCGCGGTGGCGATCCTGCAGGGCGCCGGCGACGATTTCCGCCGCCGAGGCCGAGCCCTGGTTGATCAGCACGACCATCTTCATGCCGTTCAGCAGGTCGCCGGGACGGGCGTTGTAGCGCTGGATGTTGCGCGGGTCGCGGCCGCGCTGGCTGACCACCTCGCCGCCGTCCAGGAACACGTCGGCCACGCCGACCGCCTGGTCCAGCAGGCCGCCGGGATTGTTGCGCAGATCCAGGATCAGGCCCTTCATCTGCGGGTTCTTGGCCTTCAGGTCGTTGATCGAGGCGACCACCGCGTCGGTGGCCTTCTCGTTGAAGCCCGGCAGGCGGACATAGCCATAGTCGCCTTCCATGCGGGCGATGGCCGCCTTGGGCTTGATCACCTCACGAACCAGCTTGACGTCGAACGGGTCGGTCTTGTCGCGGGCGATGGTCAGGGTGACCGCCTCGCCGGCCGTGCCGCGCATCTGCTTGACGGCCTCGGTGACCGTCAGGCCCAGCACGCTCTGGCCGTTGACCGCGGTGATGTAGTCGCCGGCCTGGATGCCCGCGCGCGAGGCGGGGGTGCCGTCCATCGGCGAGATCACCTTCACGACGCCGTCCTCGCTGGTGACCTCGATGCCGAGGCCGCCGTACTCGCCGCGCGTGGTGTCCTGCATGTCCTCGTAGCTGTCGGGCGACAGGTAGCCCGAGTGCGGATCCAGGCTGGTCAGCATGCCGTCCAGCGCCGCTTCGATCAGCTTCTTGTCGTCGACCTCGGTGACGTACTGGTCCTCGACCGTGCCCAGCACGTCGCCGAACAGCTCGAGCATCTTGTAGGTCTTGGTCTTGGGGGCGTTGTTCGCCTGGGCGATGGGGCTGACGTAAGCCATCGCGCCCGCGCCGAGGACGAAAGCCGAAACTCCGATGAGCAGATACTTGCGCATTAAGGCCCTGAAGGCTCCCTGGCGGCGCGCGGCGCCGCAAACCGTGTTTAGCCCCGTCCAACCACTGACAGTGGCCGTAGGTGTAATTACGGCCACCATTACTGAAAAAGTCGACTATCGCGACTCTTGTTTGAGCCAGCGTTCCGGGTCCGCCGGCTCACCGTTCTCCCGGACCTCCATATAGAGTTCCGGATCGGAGGATACATGATCCGGCATCTTCCCGATGGGGGCGCCGGCCGCGACAGATTGTCCGGGTGACGCCGTTATCTGGTCCAGGCCGGCCAGCACCAGATGATAAGCGCCTTGCGAGCGCAGGATCAGCACCGCGCCCCAGCCGTTCAGCGCGCCGGCGTATTCGACGGTGCCCGCGGCGGGGGCGGTGACGGTCAGGCCCTTGTCGACACGGATGGTCAGGCCGGGCGACTTGCCCCCGGCCGGCATCTCCTGGCCGAAGCGGCGGACGATGGCTCCTGCGGCGGGGCTGCGCAGGTGCAGCGGGCCCGTCGGCTCGACCCGGCCCAGCCCATCGGTCAGAGCGCCCAGGGTGCGCAGTTCGCTCTCCTCGGCCAAAGCCTCGTGGGCGAAGGCGCGCTCCAGCTGGGTCTTCTCGATGATCAGGCGCTCGATCTCGCCCTTGCGGTCGGCCACCACGCTCTCGGCGGTGAACAGCTCGGCCGAGGCGGCGGCGGCTTCGCGGCGCAAGGTCCCTACGGCCGTGGCCTGGCGGGCGTAGGCGTCGGCGCGGCGCTGCAGCTCCGGCGTCATCGCCCGGATCAGGATCGCCGCCCGCACGGCGTCGCGGGCGTCGCCCGGCGAGACCAGCAGGGCCGGCGGCGGGTCGCGGCGGAACAGCTGCAGGGCCGACAGCAGCAACGACAGCCGCTGCCGGTTGACGCCCAGGTCGGCCAGGATCGAGCGCTCGCGGGCGTTCAGCGTTTCCAGTCGGGCGCGCTTGGCGTCGACATCGGCCCCGGCGGCGATGCGGGCGTGATCCAGGCGGTCCAGCTCGGCCCGAAGATCCTCGATCTCACGGCGGGTGTCGGCGGCCTGCTGGCGATCCTTGGCGCGCTGGGCCTCGATGGCGCGATCGGCGCGCTGCCAGCCAACCACGGCCGTGGGAACGGCGAGGGCCAGGGCCACGAGGCCGATGACGAGTCGTGAGCGGGACATCGCTCGATCTCTAGCCCTAATCGCGGTGATAGGGCGAGCCCGACAGGATGGTGGCGGCGCGATAGACCTGCTCGGCCAGCATCGCCCGAGCCAGGGCGTGCGGCCAGGTCTGCACGCCAAAGGCCATGGTCTCGTTGGCGGCCGACAGGATCGAGGGATCCAGACCGTCGGCGCCGCCGATCAGGAACACCACGCGGCGATGGCCGTCGTCGCGCAGCCGGGCCAGGTGATCGGCAAAGGCGCGGCTCTTCCAGGCCTTGCCGTGCTCGTCGCAGGCCACGACATAGGCGCCCTCCAGGTGCGGCCGCAGCACCTCGGCCTCGGCGGCCTTGCCGGGTTTCCTGGCCTCGACCTCGACGATCTCGACAGGGCCCAGGGCCAGGGCGCGACCGGACGCGGTGGCGCGGGACGCATAGTCCAGGGCCAGTTGCGCCTCGACCATGCGGCCGAGTTTTCCGACGGTGAGGATGGTGATCTTCATCGGGAAACAGGGCTCGAGGCCGCTATCCCTTCACGAGACAGCGGCCGAGCGCGAGAGATCAGTTCGCAGCCGTACGGTGCGGGGCGTCGACCGCCCAGATCTTCTCGATGTTGTAGAAGCTGCGCACTTCGGGGCGGAACAGGTGGATGACGACGTCGCCGGCGTCGATCAGCACCCAGTCGCAATGCGGTAGGCCTTCGACCCGCGCCTTGCCGAAGCCGTTTTCCTTCAGCGCCCGCAGGATGTGATCGGCCAGAGCGCCGACGTGACGGTGCGAACGGCCGGACGCCACGATCAGGCTGTCGGCGACCGAGCTCTTGTCCGTCAGGTCGATGTGGACGATGTCCTGGGCCTTGTCGTCGTCCAGGCGGGTGAGGATCAGGCGCTCCAGCGCCTTCACGTCGAGGGGCAGACTCAGGCCCGGGGATTCAGTCGAGGACTCGGCGCCGGCCGAGCCTTCGTGCGCACTTTGCGCGGGGTCGCTACGCAGCGGATTGCTCCTTATGGGGTCGCTGTGGATATCCCTCATAGCACGGAATTGGAGAAACCGTGAGGGGGTGATGGCCGAACGCTGTTTGGCCGCGCGGCGTGAGGCCTCCGCGCCACGCCGGAAAGCTTGGCCTTCAGCCTTTCGGCCGCCCTGTCTGCCGCGACCTCAAAGCCGTCGAGGAGGCGAAGTTCAGTGGGCCGGTCAGGTAGACCCAGGCCGGGGCCGTGGCGTCGGGCAGGCGCGCGGCGGCGCTGGCCGGCCAGCGGGCGAAGGCGAAGCGGCGGGCGGCCGGGGCGGTGCGGGCTTTCAGCGCGATCCAGGGCCGCGAGATCACCGCCACCGGAACCTCGCGCATGATCTGGGTCCAGCCGCGCCAGCGGTGGAAGGTGGCCAGGCTGTCGGCGCCCATCACCCAGACGAACTTCACGCCCGGATAGCGCGCCCGAAGAACCCGCAGAGTGTCGATCGTGTACCGCGAACCCAGCCGCGTCTCGGCGTCGGAGACGATCATGCCCGAGCCGCGCGCCCAGCGGCGGGCGGCGGCCATGCGCTCAGCCACGGGACGGGTCTCGTGCGAGGACTTCAGCGGGTTCTGCGGCGAGACTAGCCAGATGACCCGGTCCAGCTCCAGGCGACGCATGGCCGTCTCGGCGACGTGGGCGTGGCCCTCGTGCGCCGGGTTGAAGCTGCCGCCGAACAGGCCGACGCGCATCCCGGGCTCCAGGTGGAACCCGAGGCGCTGGGCGTTGGGCCGGCCGGCCTCAGGGACGAGTCTGGCCGGTCCCGCGAACCACATACTTGAACGTCGTCAGTTGCTCGGCCCCAACCGGGCCGCGGGCGTGAAGCTTGTCGGTGGCGATGCCGATCTCGGCCCCGAAGCCGAATTCGCCGCCGTCGGCGAACTGGGTCGAGGCGTTGACCAGCACGATGGCGCTGTCGACCGCCGCCACGAAGGCGTCGGCGGCGGCCGCGTCTTCGGTGACGATCGCGTCGGTGTGGCCCGAGCCATGGGCGGCGATATGGGCGGCCGCGCCGTCCACGCCATCGACCACGGCCACGGCCAGGATCGGCGCCAGGTATTCGGTGGTCCAGTCCTCCCGGGTCGCCGTCGTCATGGACGGCACGATGGCGCGGGCGGCGGCGTCGCCGCGCAGTTCACAGCCGGCTTTCACCAGCGCGTCGGCGATCGGCGGCAGCAGGGTCTCGGCGGCGGCCCTGTCGACGAGCAGGGTCTCGGCCGAACCACAGACCGACACCCGGCGCAGCTTGGCGTTGACGACGATGTCGACGGCCTTCTTCGGGTCGGCGGCCGCGTGGACGAAGACGTGGTTCAGGCCTTCCAGGTGACCCAGCACCGGGGCGCGGGCCTCGGCCTGGACGCGGGCGACCAGGCTCTTGCCGCCGCGCGGGATGATCAGGTCGATGGCCTTGTCCAGGCCCGACAGGATGGCGCCGACGGCGGCGCGGTCCGGGGTCTTCACCGCCTGGACGGCGGCGGCGGGCAGGCCGGCGGCCTTCAAGCCGCGTTCGATCGCGGCGTGGATGGCGAGGTTGGAGTCGATGCACTCCGAACCGCCGCGCAGGATCACCGCGTTGCCCGAGCGCACGCACAGCGCCGCGGCGTCGGCGGTGACGTTCGGGCGGCTCTCGTAGATCATGGCGATCACGCCGATCGGGGTGCGCACGCGACTGATGTCCAGGCCGTTGGGCCGGGTCCAGCGCGCGGTGGCCACGCCGATGGGATCGGGGATGTCGGCCACGGCCTCGACGCCCGCCGCCACGCCTTCCAGGCGTTTCTCGTCCAGCAGCAGGCGTTCCTGCATGGGAGCGGTCAGGCCATTGGCGCCGGCGCGGGCCAGATCCCTGGCGTTGGCGGCCAGAATGACGGCGGCGTCCCGGCGGATCTCTGCGGCCATGGCCCGGATGGCGGCGGTGCGCTGCTCTGGCGTGGCGAGGCGAAGCGCGCGCGCGCCCTCGCGGGCCGTCCGGCCCATCCCCGCCATTGTCGCCTGCAAGCTGGCGCCCGCGTCGTCCATCGTCCCGGTCCTAATCCTAATGGCCCTGGTAAGTTATGCTCAGGTTGAGGCTTACCTAGGCGCTTTCCGGCAAGGATGAAACCGGCTTCGTCTGAAAACGGATGGAGTTTCGCTGCGTGGCCGATGCAGGCCCGGGTTTCGAAGAGGTTTCCGTGTCACAGGGCGCCAGTTCTTCGCGAACAGGTCACCTTGCCGCCTTATGGAAGCCCGTGAGCGCACCTATCTGTGCGTTCGAGGAGTCCATGGACAGTTTGCTTTCCCCCGTCAGCGCGTTCGTTTCGCAACACCAGGCTTGGGCCGGCCCGATTCTCGGGGCCCTGACCTTGCTGGAATCGATGTTCCTGATCGGAGCGTTCGTGCCGGCGACGGCCTTGATGCTGCTGGCCGGCGGCCTGATCGCCAGCGGCGCGCTGGATCCCGTCGAGGTGTTCTTCTGGTGCGTGGCCGGCGCGGTGCTGGGCGACGCCATCTCGTTCCAGATCGGCCGCCAACTGGGCGCGCGCGCCCTGCGCCATCCGGCCCTGCGGTCACGCCGCCGCGCCGTGGCGCGCACGCGCCTCTATGCCAGCCGCTATGGCGTGGTGTCGGTCTTCGTGGGCCGGTTCTTCGGGCCTCTACGCGCTTTCGTGCCGGTGATGGTCGGCATGCTGCAGATGCGCGCCTGGGTCTTTCAGGTCGCCAACGTCGTCTCGGCGATGCTGTGGGTCGGCGTCCTGCTGGCGCCGGGCTACCTGGCCGCGCGAGGCCTAGCGCTGCTGGAGCTGGAAGGCTGGGCGCTGTGGCCGCTTCTGGGCGGCGGCGCGGCCATCGTCCTGGGCGGCTCGGCCCTGATCAACGCGTTGCGCCGGTCGGCCCAGCGTCGGCGCGCGGCGCTGCCGGCGACCCTCTAAGGGCGCCGGCCTTTTCGCTCGTCCTATTCGGCATCCCAGGCGTAGGCCTTGTCCAGCCAGTCGCCCAGGCGCCCGTCCGGTTGGGCCAGGCCGTGGATGCGGGTCATCTCGTCGTCGGTGAGGGCGAAGTCGAGAATGTCGAAATTCTCCTCGACGCGCTTGGGGTTGCTGGTGCGCGGGATGGCGATGACGCCCTGCTGGATCAGCCAGCGCAGGGTGACCTGGCCCGGGGTCTTGCCGTGAGCGCGGCCGATCTCGATCAGCGTCAGATCCTGGCCGACCTTGCCCTGCGCCAGGGGCGACCAGGCGGTGATCGAGACGCCCAGGGCCTCGGCCTTGGCCTTCAGGGTCTTGAGCGAGAGATAGGGGTGATACTCGACCTGGTCGGTGGCGATCGGCGCCTCCGACAGCTTGGCGGCCTCTTCCAGCTGGGCCGCGGGAAAGTTCGACACGCCGATGGCCCGCGTCCAGCCGCGCGAACGGACCTCGTTCAGCGCCTTCAGGGTTTCGACCAGCGGGACCTCGGGCTTGGGCCAGTGCAGCAGCAGCAGGTCGACATGGTCGACGCCCAGGCGCTCCAGGCTCTTCTCGGTCGAGCGCTGCAAATCACCGTCGGCGAACTTGTCGATCCAGACCTTGGTGGTCAGGAAGATCTCGTCGCGCTTGATCCCGCTGGCCTTGATCGCCCGACCGACCTCGCGTTCGTTGCCGTAGATCTGGGCGGTGTCGATGTGGCGATAGCCGACCTCCAGCGCCTTCTCGACCAGCGTGACGGCCGCCTCGTTCTCCAGCTGCCAGGTGCCGAAGCCGAGGGCGGGGATCAGGACGTCGCCGGAGCGGACGGCGGGAACGAGCTTGGACATGAAGAACTCCGGAAAAGGCGTCAGGCGGATATGGGGGCGGGGTGGGCCTGGTCCCAGGCCTTCACGACCGTCTTGGGCGCGGTGGCGCGCCATTGGCGCAGGACCAGTCGCTGGACCGTGCCGGAATGGGCCTTGTCCAGGCGAACCAGCACATAGGGGTAGTTCTTGAAGTGGTCGGTGAAATGGAACACGTCCGGCTCGGCCTCGACCAGCATCTCGCGCTCGTCGAAGGGCACGGCCGGGCAGACCAGGCTCTCGCCGTCCTCGAACAGGCGGGTCAGGAACTTGCCGTGCGCCTTCAGGCACGGGCGGCCATAGGACGTGCCGTCCTCGACGCCGGGCAGTTTGAACGCGAAGGCTCTGACGTCTTCGTAGGTCATGGGCAAGCTCTCCCCAGCGCGACTATATGTGGTGAATGGACACCGAGAACACCCTGAAGACGCCGGTCCTGGTGCTGGGCGCGACCAGCCTGATCGGCGACCACCTGCTGCGGCGGCTGGTCGCCGAGGGTTTCGACCCCGTGGCCTTCAGCCGCCGGCCGCCGTCGGAGGACGCCTGCTGGATCGGCGGCGACCTGAAGGACGCGGACCTGGAAGAGCGCCTGCCGCCGGCGGCCACGGTGTTCTCGCTGTCGCCGATATGGCTGCTGCCGGCCGTGCTGCCGTTGCTGAAGGCGCGGGGCATGGAGCGGCTGATCGCCTTCTCCTCGACCAGCCGCTTCACCAAGACCGACTCGCCGGACGCGGGCGAGCGGGCCGTGGCGTTGGAGCTGGCCAGCGCGGAAGCCGCCGTCGAGACCTGGTGCGGCGAGCATGGCGTCGCCTGGACCCTGCTGCGGCCGACCTTGATCTATGACGAGGGCCACGACGAAAACGTCAGCCGGATCGCCCGCCTGGTGAAGCGGTTCCACGTCATGCCGCTGGCCGGTGCGGGCGAGGGGCTGCGCCAGCCGGTCCACGCGGCGGACCTGGCCGCCGGCGCCCTGGCCGCGGCCCATGCGCCCGCGACGCGCGACCGCGCCTACAACCTGGTGGGCGGCGAGACGGTGACCTACCGCGTCATGGTCGACCGGGTGTTCGAAGGCCTGGGCAAGACGCCCCGCAGCCTGCCGATGCCCGTGTGGCTGTTCGGTCTGATCATGCGGCTGGCCAAGCCGTTCTATCCCGGCGCGACCACGGCCATGGGGACCCGGATGGGCCAGGATCTGACGTTCGATTCCGGCGAGGCGGTCCGGGATTTCGCATGGGCGCCGAGAGCGTTCCATCCCCGGTTCTGAACCGATCTCCCGCAAGGGAGTAAGGGCGTCAATCCGCGTCGGCCAGCACCATGGCGAAGGGCGTCAGCGCGCCGTCGCGCTCGACATAGCCGCTGACCAGCTTGCGGTTGGGCGGCAGGGCGCCCAGGTCGATCTCCTCGCTCGGGAACACCACGGTGCGGCGGTCGCCGATGCAGACCACCAGTTCGTAGCCGTCGAAGGCCCGGCGCGACATGGCCTTGATGTACGAATAGTACGGCTCGCGCCGCCACGCGGCAGGCTTGCCGGGGTCGACGACCACGTTCAGGCGCTTGCCGTCGCGGTCGGAATACATGACGAAGCCGGCCTTGTCGGGGCGCCACTCGGGGCCGAGCTTCTCGGACGTGATCCACAGGCACATGAAGCCCCGGCAAGCGGTCGGGCGATGCTCGTAGTGGCCACAGCCGCCGCCTTTGCGGAAGTGCGAGCACCAGACGCCGTCGGCCTTGTCCAGGGCTTCGATCGCCAGGACCTTGCAGCACAGGCCGCATGACCCGCAGGTCTTGCCGGCGGCTGGCTGGGCGAACACCAGCTCGGTCACGCGGCGAAGCTCCGCACCACGCCCAGGTCGACGTCGCGATCGGGTCGGATCTCGAAGCCGCGCTGGCCGACCAGGACGTTCAGGGTCAGGCCGTCGGTGGCGCCGCGCGCGGCCCAGGCCCGCAGGGTGGCGTGGTAGGGCGCCTTGCGCCAGGCGTCGGGGCTGGCCGGATCGACCTCGACGACCATGCGGCGGCCCTGGTCTTCGCGGTGCAGGACGAAGCGGGCCCGGTCCGGCCGCCAGTCCTCGCCCAGGCCCTCGCTCTTCAGCCAGTAGCAGGCGAAGTCGGCGCAGGCGCGCGGGCGGTCGACATAGATGGCGCAGCCCGAACCCTTGCGGAAATGACCGCACCAGGCGTGCGGCGGCTTGGCCAGCGCCTCGACGCCCATCAGCTTGCAGCACATGCCGCATCCGCCGCAGCTCTTCCCGGCCATCGTCCCCATCCCGGCCAATCGTCAGGAGGCGGACGTTAGCGGGGCTGTGTGACGGTTTGATGCGGGGGAGCGGGGCGAGTCGTGCTCGGTCAGACGTCGCGGTTCTCAAACTTTGCTTTCCTGGGCCCTGTGCCCAGGACCCAGAGTTCAGGAACAGCTGAACGGCAGGCAGACCTCAGTCTGGCCGCCGCGCGAATTTTGATACGCACAGTGCGCCTTTGAGCTGGGTCCTGGGCACAAGGCCCAGGAAAGCGAGGATATTTGTCCCGTTGACTATCAAACGGCCTAACCCCTTGCGCACGTCGTCCGCGTCAGGGCGTAGCCGGCGAAGGCGTTTTCCTTTCCGCCCATCTTGGCGACGATGGTCCAGGTCAGCGTGTCGCCATCGCGCCGCCAGCGGTTGACGAAACTGGCGTCGGGATAGGCGTAGGCGATGTCGAAGCCGCCCGGCTGGACCTCGCCCTTGCCCGTGGCGGTGAAGTCGCCGCCGAAGCTGTCGGCCCAGAAGCCGGAGACGCCAATGGGCGGTCCATCCTTGGGCGGGACGCCTCGGCCCGCCAGCACCAGGTGGGCGGCGTAGCGGTCGGCCGGATCGGCCTTGGCGTGGCTATCGGCGTCCACCGTCAGCAGCGTTCCCAGCGCCGCCGGCCGCGCCGACAAGCTGATCTCCACCGCCTTGCCCATCACTTCGCCGGCGCCGCGCCAGCAGCCTTCCAGCGCCTTGACCTCGGCGGGAACCGGGGCGGGCGGCGGATCCTCCGCCCGGGCGGCCCCGGCCATCGCCAACAGCAAAGCGCTCACGCTCGACACGCGCATCATCATCCCCCGAACTGCGGCCGCCGATCCGCGCATGAGTCGGCCCTGACGCCTACTCGACGCCCGTGGCGCTCCACACGCCCAGCTCGTTGCCGGACGGATCGGTGAAGTGGAAGCGGCGGCCGCCGGGAAAGCCGAAGATCGGGGCGGTGATCACGCCGCCGGCCTTGACGACCTTGTCCAGCATGGCTTCCAGATCATGGGCGTAAAGGATCACCAGCGGCCGGTCGGTCGAGCCTTCCTGCGGCTTGGCGAAGCCGCCGTCTGCGCCCTGGCCCTCGAAGGCGACATAGTCGGGACCGTAGTCGACGAAGCTCCAGCCGAAGGCGACGGAATAGAAGCTCTTGGTCGCCGGCAGGTCGCCGCCCGGCCACTCGATGTAGTCGATCTTGCCGTCCTCGCGCATGACGCTCTCCAGGAGTTTTGTTCCTTTTTTGTTCTAGATGCCGCTTACGGCAGAGTCCAGACGCTGGTCCGCTTGACGGCGAAATCCTCGAGCTCGCGCGTGGTCTCGACCTGGTACTCGGCCAGCTTCAGCAGGTCGTCCTTGCGGAAATAGGTGCGGCCCGGATCGCCAATCAGCACGCTGGCGCCGGCGGCCCGACCCAGGCGTAACCAGTCCATCACCGCCTCGGCCATCGGCCGCTCGTAGCAGATGTCGCCGGCCAGCAGCACGTCGACCTCGGGTGGCGGGGCGTTCAGCAGGTTGACGTCGGTGAAGTCGACCGCGACGCCGTTGGCTTCCGCGTTCAGGCTGACGGCCGCCTCGCAGAAGACGTCGATGTCGGCGGCCAGCACGCTCCGCGCGCCCGCCTGCATGGCCGCGATGGCGACGATGCCCGAACCGGTGGCGAAGTCGATCACCCGCTTGCCCGCGACGATTTCGGGGTGGTCCAGGATGTAGCGCGCCAGGGCCTGGCCGCCCGCCCAGGCGAAGGCCCAGAACGGCGGCGGCAGGCCGATCTCTTCCAGCGCCTCCTCGGTCAGTTGCCAGATCGGCGTGATCTCGTCGGCCAGATGCAGCGACAGCTCGGGCGCGTGCGGCGTCGGCTGGAAGCGCGTGTTGTCGCGGATGAAGGCCCGCCGGCCTTCCAGGGTCTGGACGATCATGGGCGGCTTAGAGCACGCGGCGGGTCAAGCCGCGACCGGTTTGCTCGACGCGGCCTTCAGCACGGTCAGATAGCCCGGCGCGGTCAGCATGCCGGCGGTCAGGCCCTTCTTCTCCAGCAGGCGGTGGGCCAGCGGCAGGTTCCAGCACGGGGTGTGCATGAACATGTGGTGCTCGGCGTGGAAGTTGACGTGGTAGGGCGCGATCAGGGCGCGCTCGATCCAGTTGGCGTGGGTGGTGCGGGCGTGACGGAACGGGTCGGGCTCGTCCTTGGCCACCAGGGCGTGCTCGGCGATGTTGCGCAGGCGGGTGACCAGCGGAAACCACGTCGCCATCGGCACGATCCAGAGCGCCAGCCAGGCCCACCACAGGCCCATCGCCGACAGCACGAGCAGGATGCCCAGGTTCCAGAGCAGGAACGGCCTTTGTCGCGCCACCTCGCCGGCGAAGATCGCGCCTTTCGGCTGGTCGCCGGAAGAGACTCGAAGCTTGCCCAGCAGCGGCCCGAAGCGCTGCTTGAAGAAGGTCTGGCCGGTCAGGTCGCGGACGATCTTGCGGCGCAGGGACGCGCGGGTCGTCGGGAACGGCGCGGAGAGGACCAGGTCCGGATCCTCGGCCTGCTGCGCGAACTTGTGGTGGGTCAGGTGATAGGGCCGATAGCTGGCCAGCGACGCGCCCGTCGGGGCGGCGCACAGCCATTCGCCGATCCAGTCGTTGACCTTCAGGTTCGGGTGAAGTCCGCCGTGGGCGGCCTCGTGCATCAGTATGGCCAGGCCCAGTTGCCGCGCGCCGATCAGCATCACGGCCAGGACATAGGTCAGCGGGTTGGGGAACAGGACGAACAACGCCCCGGCCAGCAGGATCACGGCCCAGGCATGGGCGACCATGGCGATCCCGCGCCAGGACGAGCGCGCCGAGATCCGCGTCCATTCCTCGGGCGTGAAAAGGTCCTGGGGTTTGACGCGTGCGGCGACGGCCATGGAACGATCATCGCACATTCAGGTTGGTCCCGACAGCATGACCCGACGTCACATTCCGGAGCCGCCGATGCGCCGACCGACCGCCGCCTTCCTGCTCGCCATGACCTTCGCCGCCGGGGCCTTGCCGGCCGCGGCCGCCAGCTTCGACTGCGCCAAGGCCCACAAGGCCGACGAGCGGGCGATCTGCGCCAACCGCGCGCTCAACGACCAGGACGTGCGGATGGACCAGCTGTACGGCATCACCCGCCATCTCGTTCCGATGGGCGGGCGCGGCGCGATCATGGATGACCAGCGGGTCTGGCTGAAGTCGCGGGCTAGCTGCGGGGCGAACCGCGCCTGCCTGGCGCGCAGCTACGACGACCGCATCCGCCAGCTGAACACGGTCATGGACCGCGTCTACCGGCAGGGGCCGTTCTAAGCCTTTAGAAGCTGACGCCCGGCTTCCACAGCCCCGCGACCAGACCAGCGAAGACGATCAGGCCGGCGACGGCGTTGGACTTGAACAGCTTCAGCGCGCCGGAGCCGTCGTCCAGCCGGACGGCGGCGGCCTGGCGCGACAGGTGCAGGGCGAATAGGGCCGCCAGCGGCAGGAACAGCGGGCCGATGTTCCCGACCCAGCCGGCCGCGACCACGAAGCAGAACGACGCCAGGTAGAAGCCGGCCACCCCGACCTGGACCCGGTCGCCCAGCCGCCGAGTCGACGACTTGATCCCGGCCAGGGCGTCGTCCTCGATGTCCTGGATCGCGTAGATCGTGTCGTAGCCGAGGGTCCAGAAGATCCCCGAGGCGTAGAGCAGGGCGGCCGACCACGACAGATGGCCCACGGCGGCGGCGTAGCCCAGGAGGGCGCCCCAGTTGAAGGTCAGGCCCAGCCAGGCCTGCGGCCACCAGGTGATGCGCTTCATGAACGGGTAGCCGGCCACCAGCCCCAGCGACAGCACGCCCAGCCCGATCGCGACCCAGCCCAGGGTCAGCAGGATCAGCAGGCTGACCAGGCTGCAGCCGACCAGGAACAGCCAGGCCTGCTTGATGGTGATCAGCCCGGCCGGGATCGGCCGCAGGGCGGTGCGGGCCACCTGGGCGTCGAAGTCGCGGTCGACGATGTCGTTGAAGGCGCAGCCCGCCGCCCGCATCAGGGCGGCGCCGACGAACACCGCCAGCAGCAGCCACGGATTGGGCCAGCGGCCCTGCTCGGCGGCGGCCAGGGCGATCCCCTGCCAGCCGGGCAGCATCAACAGCCAGATCCCCGCCGGCCGATCGAACCGGCCCAGCTTCAGCCACGGTCGCAGGCGCGGCGGCGCGTGGCGGTCGACCCAGTTGGTGGTGGCGGCGTCGGGCAGGATCGCGGAGGTCATGCGGCGAGGCTTAACCCGCAATCGCGGAAGGGGGGAAGGGCGGTCTCAAGCTCGTCATAGGTAAATTCAATCTCTCTGACAGGAACGATCAATTGGATTTATCGCGCCCAAGCGGCGAATGTCTTCCTGCAAGTTGTTCGCAGGAGAGAAGCCATGACCCGCGCCGCCATTCGCCTGTCCGGCTGGAGCCTGCTCGTCGCGGGCGCCGGCGCCGGAATTGTCCTGCCCCATCCCGTGACCACCGCCTTCTGGACCGCCGCCGCCCGGCTGTTCGACCGCGTCGGTGATCGAGGCATGGTCGCCCGCCTGACGGCGGCGACCAAGTTCGGCCCCCGGATCCGCCGCGGGATGGACGGTCGACCGGCTCGCCGGGTCGGTGGGGTCGCCGAAGCGTTCTGAGGCTTCCGAGCGCCGCGCTGAAGCGCTAGCGTCTGAGAATGAGTCTCAACCCCCGTCGCAAGCCGCGTCGCCCCCTGACCCGCGTGGAGCGGTGGGCGCTGGACGGCGTGGGCGGGACGCTGCTGGCCATCGGCGCGGTGGGCGTCGTCACCCCAGGGCTGCCGACGACGGTTTTCTGGATCGGCGCGGTTCTGTGCTTCCTGAAGACCCGGCCCCACACCGTCAGACCGATGCTGCGCGTGCCGGTGGTCGGTCCGGCCATCGTCTGGTTCCTGCGCTGGCGGCCATTCGGCGGCGGACGCAAGCGGCGCCGCTGACGGGTCGCGAAAAGCGGCGAAAGCGCCTATCTACGCCTCGCCATGACCGACGATATCGAGGACGAGACCGAAATCGGGGCCCGCAAGCGCGCCCTCTCCAACCGCCAGGTGCTGGCCTTCGTGGCCCGGTTCTGGAAGCGGCGGCCGGTGCTGTTCGGCCTGGGCGTCACCCTGACCCTGGTGGCGATCGCCTTCGACCTGGCGCTGCCCTATGCCTCGGGTCACCTGGTCGACACGGTCACCAGCAAGCCGCGCGGCGACATGGGCGCCTGGCAGGCGCTGGGCCTGTTCGTCGGCGTCTATTTCGCCTTCGCGGTGATACGCAACATCGCCCACCGGTTCTGGATCCCGCTGGCGGCCCGGAACATGGAGGAGATGACCAACGAGGGCTTCGCCAAGGTGCAGGCCTTCTCGTCGGACTGGCACGCCGACAGCTTCGCTGGCGCGACGGTGCGCAAACTGACCCGGGCCATGTGGGGCTATGACAGCGTCACCGACGCGGTGACCATCTGGCTGGGGCCGGGGATCATCGTGCTGGTCGGCCTGTCGATCGGCATGCTGCTGCGCCAGCCCCTGGCCGGCGCCATCTCGCTGGTGGTGGTCGTCGCCTACCTGTCGGTGAACCTGTGGATCACCGAGCGCTACGTGCGGCCCAGCAACCTGCGCTCCAACGCGCTGGACTCGCAGATCGGCGGAGCCCTGGCCGACGCCGTGACCTCCAATCCCACCGTCAAGAGCTTCGGCGCCGAGCAGCGCGAGGCCGCGCGTCTGGCGCAGGTCACCGCCGCCTGGCGCGACGCGGTGATGGTGACCTGGAGCCGCTTCACGGACGTCTGGCTGGGCCAGAACCTGCTGCTCGTTGTGCTGCAGGCCGGCCTGACCGGCTCGATGGTCTGGGCCTGGGCCAAGGGCACGGCCACGCCCGGCGACGTCGCCTTCGCCATCACCGCCTTCATGCTGATGAGCGGTTATCTGCGGAACCTGGGCGAGAACATCCGCATGCTGCAGAAGGGCATCGACGACACCGAGGACGTCGCGGCCTGGACCAGCCTGCAGCCGCAGATCGCCGACGCGCCCGGTGCGCCCGACTTCCGGCCGGGCCCCGGCGGTATCGAGTTCCGCGACGTGACCTTCCGCTACAAGGCCGCCGGCGCGCCGCTGTACGACCATTTCAGCCTGAAGATCGCGCCCGGCGAGCGGGTCGCTCTGGTGGGGCCCACCGGCTCGGGCAAGTCGACCTTCGTCAAGCTGGTCCAGCGTCTGCACGACCTGCAGGACGGGGCGATCGTCATCGACGGCCAGGACGTCTCGAAGGTCACCCAGACCTCCCTGCGCCGGGCCATCGCGGTGGTGCCGCAGGATCCGGCCCTGTTCCATCGGTCCTTGCTCGAGAACATCGCCTACGCCCGGCCGGACGCCACCCGCGCCGAGGTCGAGGCGGCGGCGAAGAAGGCCCGCGCCCACGACTTCATCCTGCGCCTGCCCCAGGGTTACGACACCCTGGTCGGCGAGCGGGGTGTCAAGCTGTCCGGCGGCGAGCGCCAGCGCGTGGCCATCGCCCGCGCCTTCCTGGCCGACGCGCCGATCCTGGTGCTGGACGAGGCGACCTCGTCGCTGGACGTCGAGACCGAAGGCCAGGTCCAGGCCGCCGCCGAGGCGTTGATGGAGGGGCGGACCACGATCGTCATCGCCCACCGCCTGTCCACCGTGCGCGGCGCCGATCGCATCCTGGTCTTCCAGGGCGGCCGCGTCGTCGAGGAAGGCCGCCACGCCGAGCTGACTGCCCAGGGTGGGGTCTATGCCCGGCTGAACGCGATCAGCGCGGGCGTAGCCTAAGCGGGGCGGCCTAGGGCGCGGGCTGGCAGCCCTCGTCGATCGGTTGCAGCGAGAGCGCATAACCGCCGGCCACGAGGTCGCGGCGAGGCTTGGCCGGCGTCATCGCCACTTGGCCCGCCGCCATTGCGGCCTCGACATTGCCGGTCTCGCAATGGGAGGACGCCTGGGCGATCCGCCGCCAGCGGCCGTCCTTCAGCTGGAAAACGTCGAAGATGCTGCCCACGCCCAGCAGCACCTCGTCGGCGCCGTCGCCATCGACGTCGATCAGCAGGGCCTTGCACACCGAACCGGCGTTGATGCAGTCGGAGCGTCGATCGGAGTCCCAGGCCTGGTTGACGAAGGTGTCTGGCAGCTTCCTCCCCGCCGGATAGACGGTGACCCGCGAGAAGTCCGGCTTGGCGGGCTGGGGCGCGGAGCGGCTCTCCAGAACGCCAGCGTCCCGCGCTCGCCGGGCGATCTCGGGATCGGGATTGGCCTTCAAGCGGTCCAGGGCCTTGCGGCCGTACCGCCCGCTCTCGAAGCGCAGGAACTGGAAGTCGAACTTTTCGGCCGAGACCCTGCCGGCCTCCAGCCGCTTGACCTGGCTGGCCACCGACAGCCGCGCCGGGTCGGCGATCGGCGTGAACAGGGCGATCAGCAGCAGCACCGACACGGCGGCCATGACCAGGTTGGTCCGCTCCAGCGGCTTCATCCAGGGCGCGGGCCGCAGGGCGGCCAGAGTGTAGCCGACGGTGAAGCCGGTCGCGACGATCACATAGGTCGCGGCCAGCACCCGATCCGGCGTCAGGCCGTACTGGCCGATCCGCAGCCACAGGGCGTAGGCCGCCAGGATCACGACCGGGATCATCAGCAGGCTGGCGGCGCGTGCGGCCCAGCACAGGATCGGATTGGGTGGCTCGATCCCGTCCTGATAGGCGGCGTTGATCAGGATGATCAGGGCGGCGGCGGCCGACAACAGCAGGGACGCGGCCGCCTTGGTGCTCCACAGCGGCGCCAGGCCCGTGAACGGCAGGGTGGCCAGGAAGCCGGCGGCAATCACCACCATCAGCGGCAACAGCCAGGCCAGCAGGACCAGGCCCACCGTGCGCACGCCGCGCACCAGCCCCGCGCGGGCTTCGGTCAGTTGTACGGCCATGTGGACGGCGGCGGCGAACATCAAGCCGGTGGCGGGGAAGGCGAAGGCGGTCTCGCCGATCAGCTTCTGGATCGCCTCGACCCCGATCAGCTTGAACAGGGCGGCGGCCAGGAACAGCAGCAGCCAGAAGGCCCCGGTGAACAGCAGCGACAGGACCAGGCGCACGACATTGGTCCCGACCAGGTCGAAATAGTCGGCGTAAGGGGCCAGGGGCTTGTGGACCGCCTCGGCCGGCTGGACCAGATGGTGGGCGATGAACAGCAAGGCGGCCACGGCGACGAACAGCGGCGGCGACAGCGGTCCCGCCCCGATCCGGTCGGGCGCCGCCCCCGTCCAGGCGGCGTGGACCGCCAGGATCGCCGCCAGCGCCGCGGCGACCAGGCTCCAGCCGATCAGAAACGTCCGCCGCATGGCCGACAGCGCCGCCAGCGGGATCATCGGGACCATCAGGGCGCAGACCAGAAGCGGCGCGTACAGCGTCGGCTGGGTGGCCGGCCAGGTCTTGGACTCGTCGGCCTTCTGCAGCAGGAACAGGGCGATCCCCTGCGCCAGGCCGATGGCCAGCCGGGTCAGGGCGGTGGTGCGGCTGGTCCTGGCGTCCGTCGCGTCCGTCATGCCTCGGCGTCTCCCTCGTTCGGCCGCACAGCACCACGCCGCCGCCCGCTTGTGAAGCTGAGCCGATTTCTCTTTCGCCGCGCTGTCGGCGCGGGCGCGTTTCCAACGTCCTCGTTTTTTTGTGGCCCGATGGCCGCGTTCTGGAGGATCCCGCGATGATGAAGCCGCCCGCCGCCTCGATCGACGATTACCTGGCCAGGCTGCCGACCGCTCAGCGCGCGGCGCTGGAGACCTTGCGCGGCCAGATCCGCGCCCTGGCGCCGGACGCAAAGGAGGCGATCAGCTATGGCCTGCCGACCTTCAAGCTGAACGGCAATCTCGTCCACTTCGGCGCGGCCGCGAAGCACTGCGCCTTCTATCCGGGCGCGGTGATCGATCAGTTCGCAGACCGGCTGGCCGGCTTCGAGACCGCCAAGGGCACGATCCGCTTCCAGCCCGAGGCGCCGCTGCCGCTGGACCTGATCGCCGACATCGTCCAGCGGCGGATCGCGGACAACCGGCGGATCGCCGCCGAGCGCGCGGCGCGCAAGGCGCGATGAGGCCAGGCGGGGACGCGCCGCCTCGGCCGCGGCGCATCCCGGGGGCGACTAGGTCTTGGCCGCGACCGGCAGCCGGAACGGCGCGCCCAGCCGATTGAAGGCGTTCATCGCCGCGATGGTGATGGTCAGATCTACCAGCTCCTTCGGCGCGAAGGCCGCGGCGGCGGCGGCATAGGCCTCGTCCGAGGCGTGGGTCTCGCTCACCAGGGTCACTTCCTCGGCCCAGGCCAGGGCGGCGCGTTCCTGGTCGGAGAAGAGGTGAGAAGCCTCGCGCCACACCGGGACCAGCATCAGCTTGTCGACGGACATGGTCTTGAGCAGGTCGCGGCTGTGCAGGTCGATGCAATGGGCGCAGCCGTTGATCTGGGAGACCCGCAGGAACACCAGATGGATCAGCGCCTCGGGCAGGCTGCTGGCCTTGGTGACGTAGTGGTGGACCCCGAACAGCGCCTTCGCGCCTTCGGGGGCGACCTCGGACCAATTCAAGCGCGTCATGTTCGTCTTCTCCTCTTTGCGCCGATGGGCGTCGAGGTTGAGACGGAGCGCGGGCGGCCAATGTGACGGCGGCGGCGGACTTTTTCGCGGGTTGTCCTAACGCGCCAGCCGCCCGTCCTCCAGCGCGGCCGGCTCGAACGAGAAGATCACGCTGGGATCGGGCTTGGCCACGCCCTTGACCAGCTTCTTGTCGGCGGCCGCGTGCAGCAGCCAGCGGATGACGTTCAGCCGCGCCGCCTTCTTGTGGTCGGCGCGCACGCAGATCCACGGGGCGATGTCGCTGTGGGTGCGCATCAGCATCTCATCGCGGGCCTTGGTGTAGTCGTCCCACTTGTCCTGGGCGACCTTGTCGAGATCACTGGTCTTGAAGGCCTTCAGCGGATCCTCGCGGCGGGCCTTCAGGCGCTCGGCCTGTGCCTCGCGGCTGATATCCAGCCAGAACTTGACGTAGCGCAGGCCGTTCTCGACCAGCATCCGCTCGAAGGCGGGCACGTCGCGCAGGAACTGCTCCTGCTGCTCGGGCGTCGAGAAGTCCATCACCCGCTCGACCCCGGCCCGATTGTACCAGGAGCGGTTGAAGATCACCGCCTCGCCGCAGGCTGGCAGGTATTCGACGTAGCGCTGAAAGTACCACTCGCTGCGCTCGCGCTCGTTCGGCTTGGGCAGGGCCACCACCGTGGTGGCGCGCTTGGACAGGTGTTCGGTCACGCGGGCGATCGTGCCGTCCTTGCCGGCCGAGTCGCGGCCCTCGAAGATCACCAGCAGCTTGTCGCCGTTCTTGATGGCCTTCTTCTGCATTTCGATCAGGGCGAGCTGCAGCTGGCGGAGTTCATTGTCGTAGTCGTCGTGCTTGCTCATGAGCCGAGCCTACCCCCCTAAAGTCGAGTTGCGCTAGAAGGACGCCATGATCCGCCTTTTCGTTCCCAACGACCTCTCCGCCGGCGCTGGCGTCGTTCCGACCGTCGACCAATCGCGCTACCTGACCCAGGTCATGCGCCTGGGTATCGGCGCCGAGCTCTTGCTGTTCAACGGCCGCGACGGCGAGTGGCGGGCGAGCATCGTCGAGTCGACCAAGCGCGGCTGCCTGCTGAAGGCCGACGAACAGATCCGGCCGATGGAGATCGGGCCGGACCTCGATCTGATCATCGCCATGGTCAAGCGCGGCCGGGTCGAGACCATCGTCGAGAAGGCCGCCGAACTGGGCGCGCGCCGCGTGCGCCTGACCATCACTCGCCGCACCAATGTCGACTTCGTCAAGCTGGGTCGCTTGGACGCCATCGCCATGGAAGCCGCCGAGCAGACCGGCCGCCTGGACGTGCCGGAGGTGCGGGATCCCGAGAAGCTGGACAAGATCCTGGACGACTGGGATCCCGCGCGCCGGCTGGTGTTCTGCGACGAGGGCGGCGACGCCAAGCCGGCCATCGAGGCGCTGGCGGGAACTGGCGCGCCGGCCGCCATCCTGATCGGTCCGGAAGGTGGGTTCGCCCCCGAGGAACGCGAGCGGCTGCGGGGGCTTTCCTTCGTCACGCCGGTGTCTCTGGGCCCGCGAATCCTGCGCGCCGACACCGCCGCGATCGCGGCGATGACGCTGTGGCAGGCGGCCGCGGGCGACTGGCGCTGAAAATATATGCTCAAGGTGACCCCTTGAGGTTCGCAAAGAAAACGCCCAACTGGGCGTGACTGATGAGTACGCCGTCGGCGGAGAGCATGGGCCCTCTCCTCCCTCAGCATCGCAACCCCCGGGGAGGGACGGCTTGCATGGCCGACACCGCTAGCGTCCAAGAGCGTCCGCTGACGCTCGCCGATCTGACCGACTATTTCGCGCAAGGGTCCAAGCCCAAGGAGGCCTTCCGCGTGGGGGCCGAGCACGAGAAGTTCGGGTTCTACCTGGGGTCGCACGGGCCTGTTCCCTACGAAGGCGACAAGGGCGTCCACGCCCTGCTGACCGGCCTGCAACGCTTCGGCTGGAAGCCGGTCATGGAAGGCCCGACGATCATCGGCCTGGAGCGCAACGGCGCCAATGTCAGCCTGGAGCCGGGCGGCCAGTTCGAGCTGTCGGGCGCGCCGCTGGCGACCATGCACGACATCTGCGAGGAGACCGGCCAGCACCTGGACGAGGTCAAGACCGTCGCCGACGAACTGGGCCTGGGTTTCGTGGGCCTGGGCTTCTCGCCGCTGTGGAAGCGCGAAGAGGTGCCGGTCATGCCCAAGGGCCGGTACGTCATCATGCGCAACTACATGCCCAAGGTCGGCAACCTCGGTCTCGACATGATGCTGCGCACCTGCACGGTGCAGGCCAATCTGGATTTCTCCAGCGAAGCCGACATGGTCGCCAAGTTCCGCATGAGCCTGGCTCTGCAGCCGATCGCCACGGCCCTGTTCGCCAATTCGCCGTTCACGGAAGGCAAGCCGAACGGCTTCCTGTCTGCCCGGGCCAACGTCTGGACCGACACCGATCCGAACCGTACGGGCCTGCTGGATTTCGTGTTCGAGGACGGTTTCGATTTCGAGCGCTACGCCCGCTACGCCCTCGACGTGCCGATGTACTTCGTCAAGCGCGGCGACAAGTACATCGACGTCGCTGGCCGATCCTTCCGCGACTTCATCGAGGGCAAGTTGCCCGAGCTGCCTGGCGAGATCGCCACGATCAAGGACTGGGCCGACCACACGACCACGGCCTTCCCCGAAGTGCGGCTGAAGACCTATCTGGAGATGCGCGGCGCCGACGCCGGCCCCTGGAGCCGCCTTTGCGCCCTGCCGGCGCTGTGGACCGGCGTGTTCTACGATGACGCCGCCTTGGCGGCGGCCTGGGACCTCTGCAAGGCCTGGACGATCGAGGATCGCGAGGGTCTGCGCCGTGACGTGCCCCGGCTGGGCCTGAAGGCCCAGGTCGCCGGCCGCACCGCCCAAGACGTGGCCAAGGACTTCGTGGCCATCGCCAAGTCGGGCTTGAAGAACCGCGCCCAGCTGAACGGCGGCTTCTTGGACGAGACCATCTATCTGGGCGAGCTGGAGCAGATCGCCGACAGCGGGATCACCCCCGCCGAGAAGCTGCTGTCGCTGTACGATGGCGAATGGCGGGGCGACATCGGCCGGGTGTTCACCGACTGCGCCTACTGATCCCAATTCCCCCTTTGTCATCCGCGCATAGCCGGGACCCCGGGGGGAGTAACGCGGAGCTTGCGGTCCCTGGGTCCTGGATAGCCTCTACGAGGCTTCCGGGATGACACGGGATTTTTCACGTCAGGATTTGGTCTGATTGGGCCGCGTTTAGGGTCGCAAGCTCTGGTGAGTCTCGTTATGTAGTTCATATACATAACGAGGATATTGATGCTGTTCAGGACCGCTCTGCTCGCTGGCTCGCTGCTGGCCGGGAACGCCTACGCCCAAGACGCCACCCAGGCCGCTCATGACGACATCTATGCGCTGGGCGAGGTGCGGGTCACCGCGCGCGGCAGCAACGGCGACCTGATCGGCGGGACCGAGATCCGCGCCGAGGACCTGCGCAAGTTCGACAAGGTCAGCGTCGACCAGGCCCTGGACCTGATCCCGGGGGCCTCGGCCGGCAACAGCGGTGGTTCACGCAACGAGCGGCTGGTGTTCATCCGCGGCTTCGACCGCTTCCAGACCACCCTGTCGATCGACGGGGTGCGGGTGTTCCTGCCCGCCGACAACCGCATCGACTTCGCGCGCTTCCTGACCGCCGACCTTTCCGAGGTGCAGGTCTCCAAGGGCTATGTCTCCGTACTTGACGGCCCGGGGGGCATCGGCGGGGCGATCAACCTCGTCACCCGCACGCCCTCGACGCCGTTCGAGGGCGAGGTGCGGCTGGGCGCGGGTTTCGACGGCGACGGTTCGCTGAACAGCAACAGCGTCTCGGGGCGCGTGGGCGGCCGCACCCAGCATTTCTATGCCCAGCTCAGCGGCGCGCGGAACGAGCGCACCCACTGGGCCCTGCCCGACGGCTACAGGCCCACGACACTGGAGAACGGCGGCTATCGCGACCATTCCGACAGCGAGGACTGGCGGGTCAACGCCAAGGTCGGCTTCACCCCGCGCGAGGGCGACGACTATTCGCTGACCTTCACGCGCCAGGAGGGCGGCAAGAACGCGCCGTTCCACGTCACCGACACGGCCAGCACCCGCTACTGGACCTGGCCCTATTGGAACATCGACAGCCTAGCCCTGCTGACCCGCACCCAGATCGCCGAGCACGCCTATCTGAAGACCCGCTTCTACCGGAACACCTTCGAGAACGGCCTGTTCTCGTGGGACAACGCCCGCCAGAACACCCAGACCCTGGGACGGGCGTTCCGATCCTACTACGATGACGTGGCCTATGGCGGGAACGTCGAGCTGGGCGTCCAGCTGACCCCGAGCAACACCCTGAAGGCGGCCGCCTTCTATCGCCGCGATGAGCACGTCGAGTGGCAGACCAGCTACGCGCCGGCCCTGACCGAGCCCCGGCAGACCACGACCGAGGCGACCACCTCGATCGCCCTGGAGGACACCCAGAGCTTCGGCCAGGACGTCGACCTGGTGGTGGGCGTCTCGCGCGACCATCGCGACCTGTCGATGGCCCAGGACTTCAACGCCAACGCCTTCGTCTTCTATCCGCTGACCAGCGACAGCGTCTGGAACGGCCAGGCGGCCCTGGTCTGGCGACCGACCGACACCGCCCAGCTGCACGCCAGCGTCTCGTCGCGGGCGCGCTTCCCGACCCTGTTCGAGCGCTTCAGCTCGCGGTTCGGCACGGCGATCCCGAACCCCACGGTGGGGCCCGAGCGGGCGGTGAACTACGAGTTGGGCGCGCGGGGCGACATCACGCCGTTCGTCACGGTCGAGGGGGCGGTGTTCTACAGCGACGTCCGCGACGCCCTGATCGCCATCCCGGTGGCCCTCGGCGCGCCGTTCGGCACAGTCAGCCAGACCCGCAATGTCGGCGATGGCGAGTACTACGGCGCCGAGGCCTCGGTGACGGCGCGGGTCTCGCCGAACCTGACCCTGGGCGGCAACTACACCTGGCTGCACCGCGACTTCACCGACCCGACCAACGCCGCGTTCCGGCCGCTGAACGCGCCCAGCCACAAGCTGTTCGCCTATGCCGACTGGACGGCGGGCTGCCTGACCCTGACGCCCAATATCGAGGCCGCCTCCAAGCGCTGGACCGTGACGTCGAGCAGCCTGATCACCCCGGCCCGCTATTACCGCACGGGCGCCTATGTGCTGGTCGGGCTGACGGCTCGGGTGGCGGTGACCGACAAGATCGACGTGCTGGTCGGGGCCAGGAATCTGCTCGACCAGAAGTACCAGCTGGTCGACGGCTTCCCAGAGGAAGGCCGCAACTTCCGCGCCGACCTGCGGGTCAAGTTCTAGGAGGAAACGCCATGCGCCTGTCCGTTCTCGCCGCCCTCGCCGTACTGGCGACGCCGTTCGCCGCCTTCGCCCAGATGGCGCCCGCGATGCCGGCGCCGGCCTGCGCCGCCATGGACAAGGACCTGCCCGCCGAGCTGGCGGGGTGGACCGACAAGGTCCCGCTGGCCGCCGCGACCTCGGTCGCGGGCCTGTCGAAAGCAGCCCTGGCGCCGGGCCGGGCCTATCTGGCGACCCTGGCCCCGACGCCCGAGGTCGCCTATGCGACGCAGCCCGAGAAGCCGGGCGGCACGGTCAGCAAGGGCGGTCTCTTCTCGCTGACGATCGACAAGCCTGGCGCCTATGTGATCGCGCTGGGGACGGGCGCCTGGATCGACGTGCTCAAGGACGGGGCGGCCGCGCGATCGACCGCCCACGGGCGCGGTCCGGCCTGCACGACCCTGCGCAAGATGGTGACCTTCGACCTGATGCCCGGCGCCTATGTCGTGCAGATCTCGGCCAACGCCGAGACCAGCCTGCCGATCATGGTCGCGGCCAAGCCCTGACATGCGGTTCGCGGCGGTCGGCAAGGTGCTGGGGCTGATCGGCGCCGCCTGTCTGGCGATCGCCTTCACGCCCGGCCTGGCCCAGCGCCCCGCCTCGGACGTGCGGGTCGAGCTGGGGCGGCGGCTGTTCTACGACGCCGACCTGTCGATCGACGGGACCATGGCCTGCGCCACCTGCCATGAGCAGCATCACGGCTTTTCCGACGGCAACGCGACCCATCCGGGCGTGCACGGCGATCCCGGTCGACGCAACGTCCAGACCTTGGCCAATGTCGGAACCTTCGCCAGCCTGACCTGGGGCGATCCGCGCGTGACGCGGCTGGAGGACCAGGCCCTGATCCCGATCGCCGGGACCAGCCCGGTCGAGATGGGCTTCCATGGCCAGGAGGCGGTGCTGGAGGCCCGCATCGGCGGTCAGGCCTGCTATCGCAAGCTGTTCGCCGCCGCCTTCCCGGGCGAGGCGGTCAGCATGACGACGATCACCAAGGCCCTGGCCGCGTTCCAGCGGACCCTGGTCTCGCGAGACGCTCCTTATGACCGCAGGGCGCGAGGGCAGGCGGTGGAGACGTCGATCGAGGCGATACGCGGCGAGACGCTGTTCTTCGGCGAGGCCGGCTGCGCCCGCTGCCACGCGGCGCCGGACTTCACCGACGCCCCCAGGCCGTCTTCCATCGCATCGACCGGCCCTTCACGGGCGATCAGGGGCTGGGCGAGATCACCGGCAAGGCCGAGGACAGGGGCAAGTTCCGCACGCCGTCGCTGCGCAACGTGGCGCTCAGCGCGCCGTATCTGCACGACGGCTCGGCGCGGACCCTCACGGGCGCGATCCGGCGACACCGCGCGGCGATGAGATTGAAGGACGGCGAGGTGGCGGACCTCACGGCGTTCCTGCGCACGTTGACCGACGAACGCTTCGTCGCCGATCCGCGCTTCGCGCTACCGAAGACCTCGTGCGAGGCCGACGCGGCGCGGTTCTAAAATATCGCTCTCACGCCAGCGATGATTCCGGCCCACAGGGCCAGGGTCGTCGCCAGGGCGAACAGGCGGCCCCAGGCAAGCTTGCGCTGGGCGGTGGTCGTCGCGTGAACAGCGTCCGTCCGATACGAGACGTAGGCCATGGTCTTCCTCCGCGCCCCTCTGACGGGAGCTGAACCTCATGGTCACGCTCCCAGTGGTTAAAAGGGGTTTAAAGTCCGTCCGGACCTATATCGCGCCTACGCCCTTGTAGGGTTGATCCAGGTCATGCTCGACCCGGTTGGGGTCGGGCATCTCCACATTCGGCTTCCAGTGTTCGGCCTGGCTGGTCCCCGCGCCGCTGTCGGTGTGGCGGACCACCTCGTCGACATCGGTCGCCTCGGTCCGGCCCGCCGTGCGGTCGCCCAGCTCGAACTCGACGTGCTCGGGATAGAAGGCGACCCGCCCGGCGATCTGGTCGACGGCGTCGTAGGGGGTCTCGTACGACCAGACCGCGTTCTCGATGATCTGGCGGTCGCGATAGAGGGTGAAATAGGCCGCGTCGCCCTTGTAGGGGCAGTGGGTGACCTTGTCGGTCCGGCGCAGGAAGTCCATCTGCACGTCGCCGCGCGGGAAGTAGAACACGGGCGGATAACTGGCCTCCTTCAGGACCAGCACGTCGTCGCTGTCGGCGATCTCGTGACCCTCGAACAGCACGCGCACGGTGTTCGGCGCGCGGGTGATGGTGATTGGATGGCTCTCGTCGGGGATCTTCATGGCGGGCTCCCGTGTGAAACTGGGGTTCCTTGAATGAACGCGCGAGGCGGCCGCCAAGCTTCAAATCGAACACGGAATGCGCGAACCGCTCGGCAAGGCGTTGCTTGTGAAACCGTCTGACGCGTGATCTTCTCCCCGCCAAATTGGGGCCGGCGGGGTGATTTGACCATGGGGGGTCGGGTCCGCGCCCCTCGCACGTTTCAAGGCTAGCGTATGAACATCGTTATCGCCGCGGGCATCCTGGTCACGCTCGTGACCGGCATCCCCGTCGTCATCCAGTTGCTGAAGGGCCATCCGCGCGGCCTGATCATCTGCTTCCTGGCCGAGATGTGGGAGCGCTTCTCCTACTACGGCATGCGGGGTCTGCTGATCTTCTACCTGACCCAGCACTTCCTGTTCGATCCGAAGGTCGCCAGCGGCCACTACGGCGCCTACACCTCGCTGGTCTACATCGTGCCGCTGCTGGGCGGCTTCCTGGCCGACCGCTACCTGGGAACCCGCAAGGCCGTGGCCTTCGGGGCCATCCTGCTGGTCGCCGGCCACCTGGCCATGGCGGTCGAGGGCAAGCCGGCCGTCCAGACCCTGACCTACGCCGGCCAGACTTATACGTTCCAGGCCGACGGGCGCGGTGACGAGCGGGTGGCCAAGATGATCGTGGCGGGCAAGCCCTACGACGTCACCGCCACCGAGAAAGGCGACTTCGCGATCAAGGACCTGCCGGCCGACGCCGGCCTGCCCGCCGTACTGCTCAAGGGCCAATACAAGCTGGACGTCACGGGCCGTGATCCGCTGTATCTGAACATCTTCTGGCTGGCCCTGTCGCTGATCATCGTCGGCGTCGGCTTCATGAAGTCGAACGTCGCGGCCCTGGTCGGTCAGCTCTATCCGCAGGGCGATCCGCGCCGGGATCCCGGCTTCACCCTCTACTACTACGGCATCAACCTGGGCTCGTTCTGGGCCGCCATCCTGTGCGGTATCCTGGGCGTCAACATCGGCTGGTGGGCCGGCTTCGGCGCGGCGGGCCTGGGAATGCTGGCCGGCTTCGTGATCTTCGTGCTGGGCAAGCCGTGGCTGCTCGGCAAGGGCGAGCCGCCCGAGGGCGCGAACCTGAAGGAGAAGGTCGCCGGCCCGATCACCCGCGAACTGGTCATCTACGGGGTCTCGATCCTGGCCGTGATCGCGGTGTTCCTGGTCGTGCAGCGCACGCCCGTGGTCAACGTCACCCTGCTGGCCGGGATGTTCGGCTCGCTGGGCTACATCCTGTGGTTCGCCTTCGCCAAGTGCCAGAAGGTCGAGCGCGAACGCCTGCTGCTGGCCACGGTGCTGGTGTTGGGCGCGGTGGTGTTCTGGACCCTGTTCGAACAGGCCGGCTCGTCGCTGAACCTGTTCGCGGCGACCAATGTCGATCTGAAGCTGCTGTCCAAGCCGGTCGAATGGTTCGGCGGCTCGGTGGTGCTGGGCGCGCCCAGCCAGCTGGCGGCCGCCGGGATCTCGACGGCGGGCAAGTTCTGGGTCAACACCGACTTCAACGCCGCCCAGACCCAGGCGATCAACGCCGGCTGGATCCTGATCTTCGCCCCGGTCTTCGCCGCCCTGTGGACGTTGCTGACGGCGCGTGGGGTGAATCCCAACCCGATGATCAAGTTCGGCCTGTCGCTGATCCAGGTGGGAGCCGGCTTCCTGATCCTGCTGGTCGGGGCCAATTTCGCCGACGGCGCCTTCCGCATGCCGCTGGTGTTCCTGGTGCTGATGTACATGCTGCACACGGGCGGCGAGATGTGCATGTCGCCGGTCGGGCTGTCGCAGATGACCAAGCTGTCGCCACTGCACATGGTCTCGTTCGTGATGGCCGTCTGGTACATGGCGCTGGCCATGGCCAATCTGTTCGGCAGCTGGATCGCGGCCATCGCCTCCACCGAGACCATCGGCGGCCAGGTGCTGGATCCCGGCGCGGCCATGGCCCAGTCGCTGCTGGTCTTCAAGGTCATCGGCCTGGCCGCCATCGGCCTGGGCGTGGTGTTCCTGGCGCTCTCGCCGGTGCTCAAGAAGTGGTCGCACGGCGCCGACGAGACCGACCCGCTGCCGATCGCGGATCCGACCGTTCAAGGTCAGGCCTAGAGCGCGTTAGGTTTAAGTGTGAGCGGTTAAACCGCTCGAACGCGCTCTAAGTGTAAGAAGATAGAGCCTGTCTGGTTTAGATGGTTCCATCTAAACCAGACAGGCTCTAGACGGGCGTGAAAGAAGGGCCCCGGCGACGATCCGGGGCCCTTCACGAGGCGTGGAGGGGCCACGCCTCAATCGGGTAGGGACGGCCCTGGCGGAGGCTCAGACCGCCAGGGCCGTTTCCGCTCCCTACCCGAAACTCTTGCGCACCTTGACGAACAGGTACGGCTCGAACGGCAGTTCGCGCCGCTCGACCTGGGCGACGACCCCCGAGGCCCGGCTGCCGGCGTAAATCACCCGCGTGCGGGTCTTGTGGCGGCTGGTCCAGTTGGCCAGCTCGGTGCGGATGGTCAGGTCCCTGCGCGGCCGCCACTCGACGAAGCCTTCCAGCCACTGCTCGAACGTGAAGGTCCGCACCTCGCCGATACGGTAATAGCGCTCTTCGTTCTGGCAGTTGGTGATGACGCCCCAGCTCCACCGGCCGCCGGGCATGTCGCGGGTGAAGTTGACGTTGCAGGTGAACGGCGTCTGGCCCGAGATCCGCCGCTTGGCGTGGGTGACGGGGTCGCGCACCTGGCTCTGCGCCCACGAGAAGCGCGCCTTCAGCTGTCCGCCGCTGACGCCCAGCTTGTCGGTCGGCAGGGTCAGGTTGGCCTGGTAGACGTCGCTCTTGCCGTCGCCGATATTGCCCGGCGCCTCGAAGACCGTGTTGATCGGGATGACGTCGACCACGTCCTTCAGCTCGGCGTGGCGCCAGCTGACCACCAGGGCGCCGCCGCCCCAGAAGCGCTTCTCCCAGGCCGTCTCCATCACCCATTTGCGCTCGGGCACCAGGTCGGGATTGCCGGCGTCGACCGTGCCGGTCTCGGTGCCGGCCGACGAGACGAAGTCGCCGAAGTCCAGCTGGCCGACCTCGCGCTCCACACGAAAGCGGAGCTGGTCGGTGGCGGTCGGCGACCACGTCGCCAGCACTCGGGGCTTGGGATAGAAGAACGACTTGGCCAGGTCCGTGTCGCCGCTCTGGCTGATGCGCGAGACCTCCAGCCGCGCGCCAGCCTCGATGTTCAGTTTCGGGTTGGCCCGCCAGATCGCCTTGCCCGACAGTTCGCCGCGCAGCTCCTCGACCTTGACCTGGGCGGCCGGCAGCGGAATGGCGACGCCATTCTCGAAATACCGCGTGTCGCCGTCCAGGACGTTGTAGGCGCCTTCCAGCCCGGCTTCGAACGACAGGCCGTCGCTGCGTCGGTGTTTCAGTTCGGACCGCAGGATGCTCTCGCCGGTGTCGGTTCTGGCGGTGTAGTCGACGAACAGGCTCGGGGTCTGGAAGGTCGAGCCATAGGTCTCGCGCTCCAGGTTCTGCAGCAGCACCAGCTGCAGGTCGGTGCGCGGCGACAGACGCGCGTCGTAGCGGGCCCCGAACTCGCCGGCCCAGTCCTCCACGGTCTCGCCGTGCAGCTCGCGGCCCGGAGCGGGGAAGACGCGCGTCGCGGTGACGTCGCGATCGAAGCTGAAATATTCCAGCTTGGCGTTCACCCGCGTCTTGCCGTCCAGCAGCGGCCGCTGGACCGCGCCGCGCAGAATATAGTTCTGGAAGACGTCGTACCCCTTCAGGGCGTCCTTGGTGACCGGGACGCCATCGCCGTTCGTCCGCAGGCGTACGCCGCCGTCATAGGTGTTGTCGGTGCGGTCTCGCGTGGCCTTCAGCGAGCCTTCCAGGGCGTTGTCGCCCTCGCGGCGCGAGCCCTCCAGCTCGAGGACCGGGCCCAGGAAGCCGTCCGGATAGACATAGGTCTGGAGGTTCACGACCTTCTGGACCTGCACCGTGCGCTTGAGCACGATATTGGCCATCACCGTACGGCCCTGCATGTCGATGCCCGGTGCGCCGCCGCGGATCAGGTCGATGCGCTCGACCGTCGGCGCCGCGATCCGACGCAGCATGTCCTCGAGGGGTTCGCTCTTGGTGGTCGGGCGCTCACCGTTGATCAGCACGTTGCCGGCCGTCCCGGCGAAGCCGCGCGCGCTGTCGCCCTGGTCCAGGGTGAAGCCGGGCAGGCGAGTGATCATGTCCAGCGCCGTGCTGGGCTGAGCGGCGGCGAAGAACGCCGGCGCATAGGGAATAACGCCGGGCTGGGTCGGGTCGGTGTCCTGGGCGTTGGCGGCCGGTGTCGGCGCGGGCGTGGACGAGGCCGTGGCGACGGCCTGGCTTTCCTCCAGCGGGGCCAGGCTCGCCCAGGCCAACAACAACACGCTCGCCAGCATCGCTCGTCCCCTCGAGCCCTCCCCAGGACCCTTCGTCAGGGGCACGGTGGCGGCGCGGGTCGCGGGATGAAAGTTACAAGCGTGAAATGTGGATTAAATCGCGGAAACGTTGCCGCCGATCACCTGGGACCGGCGGCCTTCACGTTCGCTAGACCGCCGTGCCGCCCACCGTCAGGCCGGTGATCTTCAGCGACGGTTGGCCAACGCCCACCGGCACGCCCTGGCCGGATTTGCCGCAGACGCCGATGCCGGGGTCGAAGCCGAAGTCGTTGCCGATCATCGTCACCCGCGTCAGGGCCGACGGGCCGTCGCCGATCAGGGTCGCGCCCTTGACCGGGGCGGTGATCTTGCCGTCTTCGACCAGATAGGCCTCGGTGCACTGGAAGACGAATTTGCCGTTGGTGATGTCGACCTGGCCGCCGCCGAAATTGGCGCAGTACAGGCCGCGCTTCAGCGAGGCGATCATCTCTTGCGGATCGTCATGGCCCGCCAGCATGCCGGTGTTGGTCATGCGCGGCATCGGCATGTGGGCGTAGGACTGGCGGCGACCGTTGCCGGTGGCCTTCATGCCCATCAGGCGCGCGCTCATGCGATCGTGCATGTAGCCCACGAGAATCCCGTCCTCGATCAGGATGGTGCGCTCGGTCGGGGTGCCCTCGTCGTCGACGGTTAGCGAGCCGCGGCGTCCGGGGAGCGAGCCGTCGTCGAACACGGTGACGCCCTTGGCGGCCACCCGCTCGCCGATGCGGCCCGAGAAGGCGCTGATGCCCTTGCGGTTGAAGTCGCCTTCCAGGCCGTGGCCAACGGCCTCGTGCAGCAGCACGCCGTTCCAGCCGGGACCGAGCACCACGTCCATCTCGCCGGCCGGGCAGGCGACGGCGTCGAGGTTGACTAGCGCCATGCGCAGGGCTTCGTCGACCTGGCCCTGCCACTTGTCGGGGCTGATCCAGGCCGAGAAGCCGGCGCGGCCGCCGGCGCCGGACGAGCCGCTCTCGCGGCGGCCATCCTTCTCGACGGTGACCTGGACATTGACCCGCACCAGCGGACGGACGTCGCGGATCAGCTTGCCGTCGGCCCGCAGGATCTCGACCACGCGACGCTCGCCGGCCAGCGAGGCCATCACCTGGACGACCCGTGGGTCGCGGGCGCGGGCGAAGGCGTCGATCTCCTGGAGGAGGCTGACCTTGTCGGAGAAGTCGGGCGAGCTGACCGGATTGTCCTCGCCATAGAGCTTTTCGTTGGTGGCGCGCGGACCCTCGGCGACGACGCCAGCGTGGCCGCGCTTGGCCAGGCTGGCCGAATCGGCGGCGCGGCGGATGGCGGCCTCGGAGATCTCGGCGGCATGGGCGTAGCCGGCCGTCTCGCCGGCCACCACGCGCAGGCCGAAGCCCTCGCCGCTGTCATAGGAGGCGCTCTTGAGGCGTCCGTCGTCGAAGACGAAGGCCTCGCTCTCGGAGCGCTCGAGGAACAGTTCGCCGTCGTCGGCGCCGGCCAGGGCCTCGCCCAGGATCGTCCGGGCATTGTCGGGATCGACGCCGGCGGCGTCCAGCAGCGAAAGGGAAGAGGCGGGGATCGGAGCGTTCATGCCTTACAGGTAGGCTTTCCGAGCGCGTCCGTCACCCCGCCCCTTTTGTCGCGGTTCGGATCGAGGGCGAGGATCAGTACTCGCGGCGGACCTCGCCCGAGCCGGTGATCTCGCTGCTGACCGACTTGGGTTCGGTGCGCAGTTCGACGTCGCCGCTGCCGGAGATGTCGATCTTGGCCTTGTTGGTGGCGAAGATCGCGCCGCCGCCGCTGCCCGACACGTCGACGACCGCCTCCTTGGCCTTGAGGTCGGCCAGGTTGACGTATCCCGAGCCGGAATTGTCGATGGCCGCGGTCTCGACCCGGCCGGCCGCCTCGACGTCGCCGCTGCCGCTGACGGTCACGGCGACGGTCGGATGGTCGTAGCGACGGATGTCCAGATCGCCCGAGCCGCGTACGTCGAACTTGGTGACGTCCGGCGCGATGACGGTGATCTTCACCCGCTCGGATTGGCTCTCGTAGTGAATACCGAACGCGTTGATCGTGATGCTGCCCGGATCGCCGTCGTCACCGTCGGCCAGGCCGATGTGACCGCCGTCCACGCGCAGGCGGTCGACATAGGCCTTCGGGCCAGAGGCGACGATCCTGGCCTCGGCCCCCTGGACGAAGACGACGTCCACCGGCAGGTCGATGCGCAGCTCGTCCTTGCCCGTCCAGGCGAAGGTGCGGTCGACATTGGGCGCGCTCGGCTGGCCCTGGACGCTCAGATGGCGCGCGGTGCGGATCACCTTGCCGTTCTCGCGAATGACGATGGTGTCGTCATGGTCGATCGGAAAGGTCCAGCCGTTCTTCATGATGTCGGGGCCGGCGATGGCCGCCACCCCGGCGAAGCAGCCGACGGCGAGCGCGAAGCTGGCCCCGGCGACGATGAGCGTATTGCGGATCAACATGGTCCCCTCCTTGTTCCGCTCAGGCTTGTTCGATGGCAGGCTTCAGCAGCCGGTAGTGAAGGCGGGCGTACCAGACGACCGCGTTGAAGACCCCGACGGTCACCAGCGTCAGCAGGGCGCCGAGGCAGGTGGCCAGGGCCATCAGGCCCAGGCCCGCCAGGAAGGCGGTGATCGGGCCGCCGGGCGGTCCGGTCAGCGGACCCATGGCGAAGACGAAGCCGCCGGAGACGAAGATCGCGATCACGGCGACCATGATCCCCAGCAGCGCGCCCAGCACGCCCATCAGCACAGGGAGCAGGATCATCACGTCCAGGGCCCCCAGGCCCAGCAAAGCGATGACGGCGGCCAGGGCGTTGGACGGGTTCTTGCGTTCTTCCCACTGTCGCAGGCCGTTCTCGGCGCGCAGCTCGCGCGCCAGGCGGTCGGGGTCGCCGAGGGCGGCCGCCGTCTCGGCCTCGCCGCGGCCGGCGGCCTGGGCCTCGGCGAAGTGGGCCTCGTGGTCGGCGACGATGTCGGCGATCTGGGTGACCGGCAGACCGGCCAGGCCCCGGCGCAGGCGGCTGATGAACTCGGCGCGGGTCATGCGGCGGCTCCCACGATGTCGTTGACCGCCCGCGAGAAGGCCGTCCATTCGGCCGTCTGCTGCGTCAGGCTTTGGCGCCCGGCGGCGGTCAGGCGATAGTACTTGCGCGGCGGACCGCTCTGGCTCTCCACCAGATAGGTTTCGACCAGCCCATCCGACTGCATGCGGCGCATCAGCGGATAGATCGTCCCTTCCCCCATATCGATGTCCCTCGTCAGCCTGCTGGCGATCTCATAGGCGTAGCTGTCGGCGTGCGAGAGCAGGGCCAGCACGCACAGCGCCAGCACGCCTTTCTTCAATTGGATTTCAATGGCTTCGGGCACGACGTCCTCGCCTCCTCGGATGCTCCCTTGTATCGAGAGGTACTGGGCATCGCAAGGTACCTGGCCATGAACAATACGTAATGATCCGGAACGCCGTTCTTCGGCTTATTGAGAGGGGTTCTTAACTGGGGCGGCCCCCTGGGCGCTCAAGCCGGGGAGGGGCGCGCAATCCCATGGCGGGCGCGTGGTCTCTGGTGCTTGGCAACCGCTGGCGATGCGCGTATGCAGCCACGGACCGACCATCGGGCGGACTGGGCGTCGACGCGCGACTCACCTTTGAGCGACGTCGATTGCAGGGGGTCGTATCGAAGGTCGTAATACGCAGACTCGGCGCGGCGTGGCTTTGATCGACGTCAATCGATCGAAGGCAAATCGCCGCCGAAACGGGCCGTGAGGGATATGAAGGCGCAATTTTCGGGGATTCGGCGGATCATGTCGGGCGCGTCCGCGCTCGCCGCCTCAATGGTGTTCTCTGGGATGTTCGCGGGGCAAGCCCTCGCCGAGGATCTGCTGGGCCAACCGACGCCGGGGGCGATCGACCTTCAGCCGGCCGCTTCCGAGCTGAAGCACCACGCGATCCAGTTCCACAACCTGATTCTGATGCCGATCATCACGGCCATCACCCTGCTGGTGCTGGGCCTGCTGATCTGGATCGTGGTCCGCTACAACAAGAAGGCGAACCCGGTTCCGGCCAAGTTCAGCCACAACACCACGATCGAGATCATCTGGACGGTCGTTCCGGTCCTGATCCTGATGGTCATCGCCATCTTCTCGTTCCGGCTGCTGTTCCACTACAACAACATGCCCAAGCCCTACATGACCGTGAAGGCCACGGGCTATCAGTGGTACTGGGGTTACGAATATCCCGACCAGAAGATCAGCGAGATCGTGTCGCTGCCGCTCTCCAAGGAGCAGGCCGACGCCAAGAAGGTCCCGTACCTGCTGGCCGCCGACAAGGCGATGGTCGTTCCGGTCAATCAGGTCGTCCGCGTCCAGGTCACCGGCGCCGACGTGATCCACGCCTTCGCCCTGCCGGCGTTCGGCCTGAAGATCGACGCCATCCCGGGCCGCCTGAACGAAACCTGGTTCAAGGCCGAGAAGACCGGCATCTACTACGGCCAGTGCTCGGAACTGTGCGGCGTCGATCACTCGAACATGCCGATCGAGATCCACGTCGTGAGCCAGGCCCAGTTCGACTCGTGGGTTAAGGAAAAGGTCGCTCCGCCGGCCCCGGCCGCCGCGCCGGCCGCCGCCGCGCCCGCCGCGACCCCCGCCTCGGCTCCGGCCGCCGCCCCCGCTTCCGCTCCGGCCGCGGCTCCCGCCGCGCCGGCGGCCTAAGACTACGTAGGATAGAAGTCCGATGGCTCACGCCGCAGACACCCACGGCCACGGCGGTCACGACGACGCCGACCACAAGCCGCCCTTCTTCGCCCGCTGGTTCTTCTCGACGAACCACAAGGACATTGGCACGCTGTACATCCTGTTCGCCATCATGGCGGGCATCGTCGGCGGCGCCCTGTCGGGCCTGATCCGCTGGGAGCTGATGCACCCGGGCATCCAGATCTTCACCGACAACGGCCTGCTGGCCCAGCTCGGTGTCTTCAAGGGCAAGCACGGCTACAACGCGGTGGTCACCGCCCACGCCCTGATCATGATCTTCTTCATGGTCATGCCGGCGATGATCGGCGGCTTCGGCAACTGGTTCGTCCCGATCATGATCGGCGCGCCGGACATGGCCTTCCCGCGGATGAACAACATCTCGTTCTGGCTGCTGATCGCCGCCTGGATCCTGTTGGTCACGTCGATGTTCGTCGACGGCGGCCCGGGCCACGGCTTCGGCGGCGGCTGGACGATCTATCCGCCCCTGTCGACCATCGGCCACAAGGGTCCGGCCATGGACCTGGCGATCCTGTCGCTCCACCTGGCCGGCGCTTCGTCGATCCTGGGCGCGATCAACTTCATCACCACGATCTTCAACATGCGCGCGCCGGGCATGACCCTGCACCGCATGCCGCTGTTCGCCTGGTCGGTGCTGATCACCGCCTTCCTGCTGCTGCTGTCGCTGCCCGTGCTGGCCGGCGCCATCACCATGCTGCTCACCGACCGCAACTTCGGCACCCACTTCTTCGACCCGGCCGCCGGCGGCGACCCCGTCATGTTCCAGCACCTGTTCTGGTTCTTCGGTCACCCGGAAGTGTACATCCTGATCCTGCCCGGGTTCGGCATCATCAGCCACATCGTCTCGACCTTCTCCAAGAAGCCGGTCTTCGGCTACCTGGCGATGGCCTACGCGATGGTCGCCATCGGCTTCGTCGGCTTCGTCGTGTGGGCGCACCACATGTACACCGTCGGCATGAGCATCAACCTGCGCGCCTACTTCGTGGCCGCCACGATGATCATCGCCGTCCCGACGGGCGTGAAGATCTTCAGCTGGATCGCCACGATGTGGGGCGGTTCGATCAGCTTCAAGACGCCCATGCTGTGGGCGATGGGCTTCATCTTCCTGTTCACGGTCGGCGGCGTCACCGGCGTCGTCCTCTCGAACGCCGGCATCGACTACAGCCTGCACGACACCTACTACGTGGTGGCCCACTTCCACTACGTGCTGTCGCTGGGCGCCGTCTTCGCCATCTTCGCGGGCTTCTACTACTGGTTCGAGAAGATGTGGGGCGTGAAGTACAACGAGTTCCTCGGCTGCATGCACTTCTGGATCATGTTCGTCGGCGTGAACCTGATCTTCTTCCCGCAGCACTTCCTGGGCCTGCAAGGCATGCCGCGTCGCTACGTCGACTATCCGGCCGCCTTCGAGAAGTGGAACTACGTCTCGTCGGTCGGCTACATGATCACGGTCGTCGCCGTCGGCGTCTTCATGCTGGTCCTGATCGAAGCCGCGATCCGTCGCCGCAAGGCCGAGGCCAACCCGTGGGGCGAAGGCGCCACCACGCTGGAATGGACCCTGTCCTCGCCGCCGCCGTTCCACCAGTTCAGCGAACCGCCGGTGATCAAGGAAGACAGCCACCACTAGGCGGCCGTCGTCCGAACACTGGACCGAAAAGAGGGGCGTGGCCGGGATCCTTAAGGGTCATGGCCACGCCCTTCGCCCATTGAAGACCGATATATTCAACTGACCATGTCGAAGACCGCCGCCATGACTCCGGACCACGTTTCGCCGGACACGACAGAGACCGCGCGCTGGCAGGACTACTTCCAGCTGATGAAGCCGCGCGTCATGTCGCTGGTGGTGTTCACCGGCCTGACGGGCCTCCTGGCCGCCCGCGCGCCGATCCACCCCGTGCTGGGCGCGATCGCGGTGCTGTGCATCGCCATCGGGGCCGGCGCCTCGGGCGCGCTGAACATGTGGTACGACGCCGACATCGACCGCCAGATGCGCCGCACGCGCGGACGCCCGGTCCCCGCCGGCAAGGTCAAGGGCGAGGAGGCCGCCTCGCTGGGCGTCGTGCTCTCGCTCTTGTCGGTGATGTTCCTGGGCTTCGCGATCAACTGGTTCGCGGCCGCCCTGCTGGCCTTCACCATCGTCTTTTACGCCGTCGTCTACACGATGTGGCTCAAGCGCTGGACGGCGCAGAACATCGTGATCGGCGGCCTGGCCGGCGCCCTGCCGCCCGCCATCGGCTGGGCCGCGGCCACGGGCCACGCGCCTCTGAACGCCTGGCTGATGGTGGCCATCATCTTCTTCTGGACCCCGCCGCACTTCTGGGCCCTGTCGCTGTACGTCACCACCGACTACGCCAAGGCCGGCGTGCCGATGCTGCCGGTGGTCAAGGGCGCCAAGGAGACGCGCAAGCAGATCCTGCTCTATAGCCTGCTGCTGATCCCGGTCTGCCTGTCGCCGGTGCTGACCGGCCTGGGCGGCCCGATCTACCTGGCCGTGGCGGCCCTGGGCGGGGCGGTGTTCCTGATCCTGGCCTGGCGGGTGTTCACCAGCAAGGCCGGCGACGCGGCCGACCCCCGCGTGGCCGACCGGGCGCTCTACGACGTCACCGAGGACGAGAAGGCCGCGGGCTCGAAGGCCGCGCGCAACCTGTTCGCCTTTTCGATTCTCTATCTCTTCGCCCTGTTCGCCGCCCTGCTGGGCGAGGCGGTCGCCGGCGTGCATGCCCTGGAGCTGCTGAAGTGAACCAAGTTGTCGACGACAAGGCGGCGAAAGACGCCGCCAAGAAGGCGCGCGACGGGCGCAACGTCGCCCTGGCCCTCGGCCTGGTCGCCTTCGTGGTCCTGGTGTTCGTAGTCACCCTCGTGAGGCTCGGCGGCAATGTCGCGCACCCGCACTAAGAAACCGGATTCGGAACTGACCCCGCAGGAGCTGGCCGCCCGCCGCAACGGCAAGGTGGCTCTGATCTGCGTGGCGGCGTTCTTCGGCATGGTCGGCGCGGCCTATGCCGCCGTGCCGCTGTACAAGCTGTTCTGCCAGGCCACCGGCTTCGACGGCACCGTCCGCAAGGCCGAGGCCAAGCCGACCAAGATTCTGGACCGCAAGGTCACCATCCGCTTCGACGCCAACATCCGCGAGTTGCCCTGGCAATTCCAGACGATGCAGGCCAGCCAGGACGTTCGCATCGGCGACACGGGCCTGGCCTTCTTCAAGGTCACCAACCCCACCGACAAGCCGCAGACCGGCCGGGCGCTGTACAACGTGGTGCCGGAATCGGCGGGGCCGTATTTCCAGAAACTGGAGTGCTTCTGCTTCTCCAGCCAGACGATCCAGCCCCACCAGACGGTGGAATTCCCGGTCGTCTACTTCGTGGATCCCCAGTTCGCGGACGATCCCGAGACCAAGGACAGGAGCGAGATCACGCTCAGCTACACGTTCTTCCCGGCGGTGGGAGACGACAAGAACGGCAAAGTCGCGGCCGCGACGACGCCTCGCATCGTGGAACCCCTTGGCGGCAAGCCGTCGAGGGGGCTATAGCGTTTCACAACGATTTCGGCGCGGGGGGAACCACGACCGGGATCAGAGGGATATAAGGGTTAGCAGCAACATGGCCGGCGCCGTCAAACACGACTACCACATCCTTCCGCCCAGCCCCTGGCCGTTCGTCGGCTCGATGGCCGCAACGGTCATGGCCATCGGCCTGATCGGCTGGATCAAGGGCGGCGTCTTCGGCATCGAGAAGGGCAACTGGGCCATCTTCGCCGCCGGCATCGCCGGCGTGCTCTACACGATGTTCGGCTGGTGGTCGGACGTGGCCAAGGAAGCCAAAGCCGGCGACCACACCCCGGTCGTCTCGATCGGCCTGCGCTACGGCATGATCCTGTTCATCGCCTCGGAAGTGATGTTCTTCGTGGCGTGGTTCTGGATGTTCTTCGAGATGGCGCTGTTCCATCACCACCGCACCCTGTCGGCGATCGAGGAAGTCCGCACCGCCTGGGCCACCTGGCCGCCGGCCGGCGTCGAGACCGTCTCGCCCTGGCACCTGCCGCTGGTCAACACCCTGACCTTGCTGCTGTCGGGCACGACCGTGACCTGGGCCCACCATGCCCTGCAGGTCGGCGACCGCAAGGGCGCCAAGTGGGGCCTGATCCTGACCATCCTGCTGGGCGCGCTGTTCACGACCATCCAGGTCTATGAATACGCCCACATCAACCACGAGCAGCTGTTCTACTCGGAAGCCGCCGCCAATTCGGGCCTGTACGGGTCGACCTTCTTCCTGGCCACCGGCTTCCACGGCTTCCACGTGTTCGTCGGCACGGTCTTCCTGATCGTCTGCCTGATCCGCCTGATGAACGGCGCCTTCACGCCCAAGCAGCACTTCGGCTTCGAAGCGGCCGCCTGGTACTGGCACTTCGTCGACGTGGTCTGGCTGTTCCTGTTCGCGTTCATCTACGTGATCTTCGGGGCCTCGGCCCACTAAGATCGAGAGATCAGAGGGGCCCGGAACGCCGACCAGCGTTCCGGGCCTTTTTCGTTTTCGGGAGGTCCTCGTGACCAAGACCAACCCCTACGCGGCCGGCGCGCGCGGCCTGTGCCCGAACTGCGGCGAGGGCCATCTGTTCGACGGCTTTCTGAAGGTCGCGCCGCGCTGCGAGGCCTGCGGCTTCGAGCTGGGCAAGTTCGAGACCGGCGACGGGGCGGCCACCTTCGTGATCCTGATCGCCGGAGCGATCTGCGCGTTCGGGGCGCTGTTCTCGATGTTCGCCTGGAACTGGCCGGTCTGGGCCCTGCTGATCGTCTGGCTGCCGGCGGTGCTGGTCATCACCCTGGGTCTGATGCGACCCGCCAAGGGCCTGATGGTCGCCGCCCAGATCGCCCAGAAGGCTTCGGAAGCCGGCCGCGACCATGTCTGAACCCAAGAGCACGAAGCCCGGCTTTCCGGTTGGCCTGACGATCGCCACGGGGATCGCCTTCGCCATCCTGTGCGGCCTGGGGACCTGGCAGATCCAGCGCCTGCACTGGAAGGAAGGCGTGCTCGCGAGGATCGAGGCCCTGAAGACCGCGCCGGCCTTGCCGCTGATCCAGGTGCTGACGGCCGACGCGCGGCCCGAGGACCTGGCCTGGACCCGGGTCAGCGTCGACTGCGGCGATGTCGGCGGACCGCCGATGCCGCTGGCCTATGGCGTCCGCGACGGTGACGTGGTCTGGCGCGCCCAGTCGCCCTGCGCCGTCCTGGCGGGACCCTACACGATGATCCTGGTGGACCGCGGCGTCGTTCCGGCGCTGACGGGGCAGGTCGCGCCGCCGCCGCGATCCTTCGACGCGCCGCGCCGGGTCATCGGCGTGCTGACGCCGATCAAGCAGCTGGGCGGCGACCGCGCCGAGGTGCTGAAGCGCTTTCCCGGCCGCAAGGCCGCGCCGTTGGTGCTGATGGCCGAAAGGGAGACGCCCGCGCCGGCCGGAATCACCCCCGCGCCGCTGCCGGCAGAAATTTCCAATCGGCACCTGGAATACGCTCTTACGTGGTTCGGTCTTGCCGTAACCCTGCTGTTTATCTATGCCGCCATGCTCTGGCGGAGACTGAGACCCTGATGCGCTACGTTTCGACCCGCGGCCAGTCCGCGTCCATCGGCTTCCTGGATGCGGTGCTGGCCGGCCTGGCCCCCGACGGCGGCCTGTACGTGCCCGCCGAGTGGCCCAGCTTCACGGCCAAGGAAATCGCCGCCTTCGCCGGCAAGCCCTACGCCCAGGTGGCCGCCGCCGTGGTCGGCAAGTTCGTCGGCGACGACATCCCGACCGCCGACCTGGCCGAGATGTGCGAGGAGGCCTATGCGACCTTCGCCCACACCGCCGTCACGCCCATCAAGCAACTGACGCCGAACCGTTACCTGCTGGAGCTGTTCCACGGCCCGACGCTGGCGTTCAAGGACGTGGCGATGCAGCTCTTGGGCCGCCTCTACGACTACGTGCTGGAGCGCCAGTCGCGGAAGATGACCATCATCTGCGCGACCTCGGGTGACACCGGCGGCGCGGCCGTCGAAGCGTTCCGAGGCCGCAAGAACGCCCGCATCGTCGCCCTCTTCCCGGAAGGCCGCATCAGCGAGGTGCAGCGCCGGTTCATGACCACGGCGGCCGACGCCAATGTCGCCTGCGTCTCGATCCTGGGCTCGTTCGACGACTGCCAGCACATCGTCAAGCAGGCCTTCCAGGACGACCAGTTCCGCCACGCGGTCGACCTGTCGGGTGTCAACTCGATCAACTGGGCGCGGATCGCGGCCCAGAGCGTCTACTACTTCACCTCGGCCGTGGCCCTGGGCGCGCCCGAGCGCGAGGTCGCCTTCGTGGTGCCGACCGGCAATTTCGGCGACGCCTACGCCGCCTTCGTCGCCAGGAAGCTGGGCTTGCCGATCCACTCGGTGACCGCCGCCACCAACTCCAACGACATCCTGGCCCGCGCCATCGAGACGGGCCGCTATGCGCGTGGCGCGGTGGCCGCGACTCAGAGCCCGGCCATGGACATCCAGGTCGCGTCGAACTTCGAGCGCCTCTATTTCGAAGCCGTCCGCCGCGACGGCACCGAGACGGCCCGCGCCTTCCGCGCCTTCGCCGATACCGGCCTGCTGGACATTCCGCCGGGCGCCCACGCCTGGATGCGCGAGCTGTTCCGTGGCGCGTCGGTCAGCGAGGCCGACACGGCCAAGACCATGCTCTCGACCCTGAACGAGACCGGCGAGGTCATCGACCCGCACACCGCCGTCGGTCTCGCCGCCGCCGTGAGCGTGGACGTCCCGGCCTCGGTCCCGGTGGTCGTGCTCTCGACCGCCCACCCGGCCAAGTTCCCCGAGGCGGTCCAGGCCGCCACGGGCCTGCTGCCCGCGACCCCGCGCGCCACGCCCGACCTCTCCAAGAAGCCGGAAAAGTTCGAGCGCCTGCCGGCCGATGGTTCGTCGGTGAAGGCCTTCGTCCGCACCTTCGCGGCCAATAGCTGAGCGAAAGCTGGCGTTTAGGGTCATGAGGCACTAGATACCGCGCCTCATGACCGCTTCCTTGCGCACTCTCCCCAATGGCGTCCGCGTCGTCTGCGACCCGATGCCGGGCCTCGAAACCCTGGCCCTGACCGTGGTGGCCGGACGCGGGGCGGCCTACGAGGACCCGGCGCGCTCGGGCTGGTCGCACCTGCTGGAGCACATGGTGTTCAAGGGCGCGGGCGGCCGCTCGGCCCGCGACATCGTCGAGGTCATCGAGAATCAGGGCGGCTCGATCAACGCCGCCACCGGCTACGAGCGCACCAGCTTCCAGGTCCGCGCTCTCAAGGGCGGTCTCGACCTGGGCATGGACGTCATCGCCGACCTGGTTCGCCGTCCCACCCTGGATCCGGCCGACCTGACCCGCGAGAAGCAGGTCGTCGCCCAGGAGATCGCCGAGGCCGCCGACGCGCCCGACGACTACGTCTTCGACCTGATCCAGCGCGCCAGCTGGGGCGACCACCCGGTGGGCCGGCCGATCCTGGGCAGCGACGAGACCGTCGAGGCCGCCACGGTCGAGGCCCTGTCCGACTGGCGCGCCCAGCTCTACGCCGCCGACCGCCTGGTGGTCAGCGCCACGGGCGCGGTCGACGAGGCTGAGCTGATGGCGGCGGCCGAACGCGCCTTCGGCGACCTGCCGGCCGCGCCTGGCGCGCCCGTGCCGACGCCCGCGACCTTCGTCGGCGGGCCCCAGGCCGAGGCCCGCAAGCTGGAGCAGGCGCATCTGGTGTTCATGCTGCCCGCCTGCGGCTCGCGGCACGACGACTACTTCGCCCTGCGCATCTTCGCCGAGACCCTGGGCGGTGGCATGTCCTCGCGCCTGTTCCAGGAAGCGCGCGAGAAGCGCGGTCTCGCCTACAATATCGACGCCTATGCCGACACCTACGCCGACCATGGCGGCCTGGGCGTCTATGCCGGCTGCGCGGCCGGCGACGCGATCGAGACCGCCAAGGTCTGCGCCGAGGAAGTCGCCAAGCTGGCCCAGCGCATCGACGAGGCCGAACTGGCCCGCGCCAAGGCCCAGCTGAAGGCCCACATGTTCATGGCGCGCGAACAACCCCTGTCCCGGGCCGAGCAGGGCGCGGGGCAGGTGCTGCTGTTCGACCGTCTCTATCCGCCGTCGGAGCTGGCGACCGAGGTCGACGCGGTCACGTCCGCCGATGTCGCGCGCCTGGGCCAGCGGCTGCTGAGCGGCCAGGCCGCCACCGCCGTGCTCGGGGCCAAGTCGGCGCTGAAGGCCGGCGAGGTCTTCGCCAAGACGTTGTCCTCCAAGGCCTGAGTTGGAAGGTGCGGCCGTGACTGTCCTGCTGCCGTTCCTGAAACCCCGGCCCCGTCTTCGCCTCGAGGGGCGCGAGGTCTATCTCCGTCCGCCGCGCCCCGGCGACCATCGCCCCTGGGCGACCCTACGCGCCAAGTCTCGGCCGTTCCTGGAACCTTGGGAGCCGACTTGGCCGGAGCATGACCTGACCCGCGCGGCCTTCCGCGCCCGCCTGTCGGCCTATGCCCGTGAACTGGAGCTGGGCGAGGCCTATCCGTTCTTCATCTTCCGCCGCGCCGACGACGCCCTGATCGGCGCCGTGCGGCTTTTTCATGTGCGGCGTGGCGTCGCTCAGACCGGCTCGATCGGTTACTGGATCGGTCAGCCATTCACGCGCCAGGGCTACATGCGCGACGCGGTCGAGGTCGTGATCCGCTTTGCTTTCAAGGGTCTGGATCTACACAGACTTGAAGCCGCCTGCATGCCGGAAAACCAGGCTTCAGCCGCGCTTTTGCTGAAATGCGGGTTTTTGGAGGAAGGATACGCGCCCGCTTATTTGAAAATTAACGGCGGTTGGCGAGATCATCGTCTGTTCGGCATGGTCGCGCCCGAGTAAGCGCTGGAGACCGCCGCCGACGGTTTTGGGACGGGCATGTCTTTTCGTACCGGTGAGCGACGGATCTGGGACACCACCGCCACGCTTGAAGCGTTGGGCGGGGCCGACGTCGCGCTATGGATCTGGGAGCCCGAAGCCGATCGCCTGCGCCTGAACGGCGCCGCCAGGGCCTTGGGCCTTGGGCCGCTGGCCCCCGAGTGCTCGTCCGCCGCCTTCCGGGCCCTGGCTCTGCCACAGGATCGCGCCCAGGCCGAGGAAGTCCTCAAGACCCGTGAGCCGGGTTCCGAAGTCATCGCCCGCTTCCGCGTGCGCGGCGGCGACATCTGTCTCTGGCGCGGCGTCTGGCTGGAGGAGGGCGTCCGCGCCGCCGGCGTCGTCGCCCCTGAAACGAAATTCACCGCCTCCGAGCGCTGCGAGCTGACGGGTCTCCTCGATCGCCGGGGCTTCATCGCCCGCGCCCGCGAGCGTCTGCGCCGGAACGGCGTGCACGAACTGGTGGTGGCCGACCTGGATCGCCTGCGCCGCCTGAACGAGGCCCTGGGGCACGAGCGCGCCGACCTGGTGCTGGCCGCGCTGGGCTCGCGCCTGGCCGCCGCCTTCCCGGCCGAGGCGGTGATGGGCCGCATCGGCGAGGACGAGTTCGCCGTGCTGTGCGAACCCAAGGGCTATGAGCCGGCCGAGGTGCTGCGCCAGGCCCTGGAGCAGCCGCTGCGCGTGGCCGGCTTCGACATCCATCCGACCCTGTCGATCGGAGCAGTCTCGGCCGAGGGCGGGCTGGATGCGCCTGACGCGGCCGAGCTGCTGCGCCGCGCCGAGCTGGCCGTCGAGGCCGCCGCCGCCGCCGGTCGTGGCGGGGCCGCCGCCTATGGCCGCTCGATGGAGACCGACGGCCTGTCGCGCCTGGCGCTGGAGGCCGACCTGCGCGGCGCCATCGGCCGAGGCGAGATCACCCCGTACTTCCAGCCCGTCGTGCGCCTGTCGACCGGCGCCCTGTCGGGCTTCGAGGCCCTGGCCCGCTGGATCCACCCGCGCCGGGGCATGCTGCCGCCGGACGAGTTCCTGCCGCTGATCGAAGAGATGGGGCTGATGAGCGAGCTGGGGGCGCACATGATGCACACCTCGGCCAAGCAACTGGCCACCTGGCGCGACGCCCACCCGGCGATGGGCGCCCTGACCGTCAGCGTCAACCTGTCGACCGGCGAGATCGATCGTCCGGGCCTGGTCGCCGACGTGGCCGAGACCCTGCGCGTCAACCGCCTGCCGCGCGGCGCCCTGAAGCTGGAAGTCACCGAGAGCGACATCATGCGTGACCCCGAGCGGGCCGCGGTGATCCTGCGCACCCTGCGCGAGGCCGGCGCCGGCCTGGCGCTGGACGACTTCGGCACCGGCTTCTCGTCGCTGTCGTACCTGACGCGCCTGCCGTTCGACACGCTGAAGATCGACCGCTACTTCGTCCGCACCATGGGCAGCAACGCTGGCTCGGCCAAGATCGTCCGCTCGGTCGTCAAGCTGGGCCAGGATCTGGACCTGGAGGTCGTCGCCGAAGGCGTCGAGAACGCCGAGATGGCCCGCCTGCTGCAGACCCTGGGCTGCGACTACGGCCAGGGCTTCGGCTACGCCCCGGCCCTGTCGCCGCAGGAGGCCGAGGTCTATCTGAACGAGGCCTATGTCGACGGCGCCGCGCCGGTGAAGGCGCGGGGTTAGCCAAGAGGGTCTAAGCCCGTCCCGCCGTCGCCGACAGGTGATCGGCCGTGATCCCCAGCTTGGCCAGGGCCCGGGTCCATTTGTGCTCGTGGTCCTCGTCGAACAGCAGGCCCTCGTCGGCGTCGCAGATCAGCCAGATGTTGTCGCGCAGCTCCTGCTCCAGCTGCCCCGGGCCCCAGCCGGCATAGCCCAGCGCCAGGACCGCCTTGCGCGGGCGCTTGAGGGCGCTGGCCATGGCGTCCAGCACGTCGCGGGTGGCGGTCAGGCCCACGCCATCGGCCACCGGTAGCGTCGAGTCCGGCGAGTTGAAGTCGTCGGTGTGCAGGACGAAACCCCGCTCGCGTTCGATCGGCCCGCCCAGCAGGACCAGGTCGCCCGGCGCCTGGATGTCGGACTTGACGCCCAACCGCTCCAACAGCTCGAACACCGTCAGGCCCTCGACCGGACGGTTCACCGCCACGCCCATGGCCTGCTCCTCGTCATGGGCGCAGAGATACAGCACCGTCCGCTCGAAGCGCGGATCGTCGATGCCCGGCATCGCCACCAGCAAGCGTCCGGTCAGGAACTCGCCGTCGTCTTCGCCATTGGGGTCGTCGTCTTCGAGGAAGCTGGCCATGGGCGGAGCATTGGCTTTCGGTGTGACGGTTTCAAGTCGAACAACGCGTCAAACCGTGCTTGGCGACCGCCTCGCCGAGGGATATTCGATCAGTCGCAATTCAATCGCACACACGAGGAAACACGGCCCATGGCGATCAAGGTTGGCGACACGCTGCCGGTGGCGACTTTCATGACCAGCACGGCCGAAGGGCCGGCGCCGATCACCAGCGACGATATCTTCAAGGGCAAGACCGTCGCCCTGTTCGCGGTTCCGGGCGCCTTCACCCCGACCTGCTCGGCCAAGCACCTGCCGGGCTTCAAGGAGAAGGCGGCCGAGCTGAAGGCCAAGGGCGTCGACACGATCGCCTGCGTCTCGGTCAACGACGTCTTCGTGATGAAGGCCTGGGGCAAGGACCAGGGCATCGACGGCGAGGTCTTGCTGCTGGCCGACGGCAACGGCGACTTCACCCGCGCGATCGGCCTGGACTTCGACGGGTCGAAGTTCGGCATGGGCCCGCGCTCGCAGCGCTATTCGCTGATCGCCAAGGACGGCGTCGTGACCCAGCTGAACGTCGAGGAAGCCGGCCAGTTCAAGGTCTCGTCGGCCGAGTACCTGCTGGAGCAGCTGTAAGCCCGTTCTCTCCTCCCCCGCGATGCGGGGGAGGAGAGTCCTTGGCTATTTCCCCACGATCGACCCGCGCAGCGCCAGGATCCGCTGGTTCAGCGCTTGCAACGCCTCGCCGTCCATGCCGGAGCGGTCCAGCAGCAGGTCGCCCAGGCAGGCCGAGCGCTCCAGCAGGGCGGCGCCGGCCTCGGTCATCGTCACCTCGACCTTGCGCTCGTCTTCCAGGCCGCGCCGGCGTTCGACAAGGCCGGCGGCCTCGAGGCGCTTCACCAGCGGCGTCACGGTGCTGGACTCCAGGTCCAGCCGCGCGGCGACGCCGCCGATGGTGAGGCCGTCGTTCTCGCCCAGAACGCTCAGCACCAGATACTGAGGGTAGGTCAGGCCCAGCTCATCGAGCAGGGGCTTGTAGGCTCGCGTGATCGCCATGCTGGTGGCGTACAGGGTGAAGCAGATCTGCTGATCCAAGGGGCGCATCTGCGGCGTCTCCATTTTTACTACCCCTTCCTTACCACGAAAAAAGATATCGCGATAAATAAAAGCGCTGGACACGGCCCCGGTTCGGGTTTAGTCATTTCATTATCGCGATAACGATTATCGCGGACAAGGAATGAGGATGATCATGAGCCAGTCGAACCAAGCTTCCCGCCGCGGCGTGATGACCGCCGGCTTCGGTCTCGCCGCCGTCGCGGCCGCCTCGGTCGATGCGACCGCCCAAGCCGCCGCCCAAAAACCCGCCGCTTCCAAGGGCGCCGGCAAGGACCGCGCCGGCAGCGGCTTCGTGACCACGCAGGACGGCGTCCAGATCTTCTACAAGGACTGGGGTCCCAAGGACGCCCAGCCGATCGTGTTCCACCACGGCTGGCCGTTGAGCGCCGACGATTGGGACGCCCAGATGCTGTTCTTCCTGGGACAGGGCTATCGCGTCATCGCCCACGACCGCCGGGGCCACGGCCGCTCGACCCAGAGCGACACCGGCAACGAGATGGACACCTACGCCGCTGACGTCATCGCCCTGGCCGACCACCTGGACCTGAAGAACGCCTTCCACGTCGGCCACTCGACCGGCGGCGGCGAGGCGATCCACTACGCGGCGCGCGCCAAGCCCGGCCGCGTGGGCAAGGTCGTGCTGATCGGCGCGGTGCCGCCGATCATGGTCAAGTCGGCCAAGAACCCGGGCGGGCTGCCGATCGAGGTCTTCGAGGGCTTCCGCACCGCCCTGGCCGCCAATCGCGCCCAGTTCTACAAGGAGATCCCGGCCGGGCCGTTCTATGGCTTCAATCGCGCCGGCGCCAAGGTCAGCCAGGGCCTGATCGACAACTGGTGGCGCCAGGGCATGGAAGGCGGCGCCAAGGCCCACTACGACTGCGTGAAGGCCTTCTCGGAAACCGACTTCACCGACGATCTCAAGACCGTCGACGTGCCCGTCTTCCTGATGCACGGCGAGGATGACCAGATCGTGCCGATCGCCGACAGCGCCCTGCTAGGTATCAAGCTGCTGAAGAAGGGCAAGCTGAAGACCTATCCGGGCCTGCCCCACGGCATGGCCTCGACCCATCCGGAGATCGTCAACGCCGACCTGCTGGCGTTCTTCAAGGCGTAGGAACGTCCTAACCCAAATGTGTCATCCCGGGCGGCGTAGCCGACCCGGGACCCAGGGGCCACGCGCAGTGCGGCGACCCCTGGGTCCCGGCTCTCCGCTTCACTACGGCCGGGATGACACGCGTTGTCTGTCTTAAGCTCCCAGCGTTTCCGGCGTCATCGCCTCGAAGTCCGCTGCGCCGATCATCACGCCGGCCGCCGCGCCCGGGACCTGGGCCAGCACGCTTTCCGCGAACACCCGCGCCAGGGCCCGCTTGCTCTCGGCCCAGGCCGCGTCGGCCTCGCCGGCGGCAGCGAGGGCGCCCTTGGCCAGCATCCAGCCGCCGACCACGTCGCCCAGCAGTTTCTGATAGGCCGTGGCCCCCGACAAGGCGTCCGGCATCGCCTTGGTCCGGCGCTCGATTAGCCAGGCGGTGGCCTGGGTCGCGGCGTCGAGGGCGGCTTCCAGGCGAAGGCCTACGGCCTTGAGATCGCCCGCCACCAGCGCCTCGACCGTGTCGCGGATGTCGTCCATCAGGTCGCCCAGCGCCTGGCCTTCGCCCAGCATCAGTTTGCGGCCCACCAGATCGATGGCCTGAATGCCGTTGGTGCCTTCGTAGATCGGGGCGATGCGGGCGTCGCGATAGTGCTGGGCCGCGCCGGTCTCCTCGATGAAGCCCATGCCGCCGTGGATCTGCAGCCCTTGCGAGGCCACCCAGACGCCGACGTCGGTCGACCAGGCCTTGGCGATCGGGGTCAGCAGCTCCTCACGCAGCTTGGCGGCGGTGCGGGTCGCCTCGTCGGGGGCGGCGCGCGACAGGTCGGCGGCGACGGCGGTCGACAGGCAGATGCCGCGCGCGGCCTCGATATGGGCCTTCATCAGCACCAGCGTACGGCGGACGTCCGGGTGGTCGAAGATCCGGGTCGGGCTGGCGCCCGTCCAGGCCGAGCGGCCCTGGACGCGCTCCTGGCTGAACGCCAGCGCCTGCTGATAGGCGCGCTCGGCGATGGCGGTCCCCTGCGTCCCGACCTGCAGGCGCGCGGCGTTCATCATCGTGAACATATTGGGCAGGCCTTGGCCCAGGCCCCCGACCAGTTCGGCCTTGGCCCCCTCGAACAGCATCACGCAGGTGGGTGAGCCGTGGATGCCCAGCTTGTGCTCCAGCCCGCCGACGCGCAGGGCGTTGTGCTCGCCCAGCGCGCCGTCGGCGTCGACCAGCACCTTGGGGGCCAGGAACAGCGAGATCCCCTTCACGCCGGGCGGGGCGTCGGGCGTGCGGGCCAGAACCAGATGGACGATATTGTCGGCCGCGTCGTGGTCGCCCCAGGTGATGAAGATCTTCTGGCCGGTGATCTTCCAGCCGCCGTCGCCATCGGGGGTGGCCACCGTCGTCAGCGCCGCCAGGTCCGAGCCGGCCTGGGGTTCGGTCAGGTTCATGGTGCCGGTCCATTCGCCCGAGACCAGCTTGGGCAGGTAGGTCGCCTTCTGGTTGTCGCTGCCGTGGTGCTCCAGAGCCTCGATCGCGCCCAGGCTCAGCATCGGGCACAGGCCGAAGGCCATGTTGGCGGCCTGGACCATCTCCAGCACCGCCACCTCCAGCGTCTTGGGCAGACCTTGGCCGCCGTGCTCGACCGGCGCGGCCAGGCTGGCCCAGCCGCCTTGCGCGAACTGCTTGTAGGCGTCTGCGAAACCCGGCGCGCTGCGCACCACGCCGTTCTCCAACCTGGCGCCGACCAGGTCGCCCTGGCGGTTCAGCGGGGCCAGCACGTCGGCGGCGAAGGCTCCGGCCGCTTCCAGCACCGCCGCCACCGTGTCGGCGTCGGCCTCGGGGAAGGCGTCGGCCAGCCGCCCGAAATCCGCCGCATGGCGCAGCGAGAAGGCGAGGTCGCGAACGGGGGCGCGGTAGGTCATGGCCGGGGAACTCCAAAAATCTCGGCCACTGTTTAGGCGGGGTGACGCGACGTCACCAAGTCGGCCACAGCTTTCTATGCGAGATCACGGCCTCGTGATCTTCCAGCCCTTCAACCGTATGGCTTAGTTCCTAAGTCCGGAAAACCGTAACTGGTGCTGTTTTAGTTCTGGAGCTCCCAACCGATGATCCGTCCCTACGCCTATGCCGCGCTCGCCGTGGCCCTCTTCACGGCCCCCGCCGCGCTGGCCGCGCCGGGCGTCTCGTCGACCAAGCCGGCCGATCTGCCGGCCGGCCACTACGTGCTGGACAAGACCCACGCCGTGCTGACCGCCAAGCTCAAGCACATGGGTTTCTCGAACTACACCCTGCGCTTCACCAAGCTGGACGCCGACTTCACCTATGATCCCAAGGCTCCGGAAGCCTCGAAGATCAACGTCACGGTCGATCCGGCCTCGCTAGACACCGCCACCGGCGCCGACGCCTTCGGCCTGAAGTTCAACAAGGAACTGATCGGCGACGGCTGGCTGGAAGCGGCCAAGTATCCGACCATCACTTTCGTCTCGACGGCGGTGAATGTCGGCGACGGCCAGCACGGCTCGGTGACCGGCGACCTGACCTTCCACGGCGTGACCAAGCCGGTCGTGCTGGACGTCACCTTCAACGGCGTCGGCTCGGGCATGAACCCTCTGCAGACCCGCACGGGCTTCTCGGCCACCACGACGATCAAGCGCTCGGACTTCGGCGTGGGCAAGTATGTCCCGCTGATCAGCGACGACGTGACCTTGAACATCGAGGTCGAGTTCGAAAAGAAGTAAGCGCGACAATCGATCTGGGAGATGTCCATGGCCGCGAGCCGGACGCGTTACACGACGGTGGCGATCGTCATCCACTGGCTGATCGCCGCGGCCATCATCTTCCAGATCATCCTGGGCTGGCGCATGGGCGATGGTCCCAAGGGACCGACCACCTACGCCCTGTTCCAGCTGCACAAGTCGATCGGCATCACCATCCTGCTGCTCAGCCTGCTGCGGCTGGCATGGCGGCTGTTCAACAAGCCGCCGCTCGCCCCCGCGGGGCAGCCGAAGTGGGAGCAGCTCGCGTCGAAGCTGGTCCATGTCGGCTTCTACGTCATCATGATCGGCCTGCCGCTGACCGGCTGGATCCTGGTCTCGGCCAGCCGCGTGCCGATCCCGACCCTGCTGTACGGCGTCGTTCCCTGGCCACACATTCCGGGTATTCCGGAACTGGCCGCCGGCCCCAAGCACGTCTGGCATGAGATCGGCGAGCTGGGCCACGGCGTGCTGGTCAAGGTCACCTATCTTCTGCTGGCCCTGCACCTGGGCGCGGTGGCCAAGCACCAGATCCTCGACAAGGACGATGTGTTCGGAAACATGGCGCCCGGCGCCAAGCCGGGTCTGAAGGAGCCGCGCGCCTGGCTGGCCGCCGCCGGTCTCGCCGCCGTGGTCGCCGCGGGCTATCTCTACACCCCGGCCGTGAAGGCCAAGCCTGCCGCGCCCGCGCCGGCCGCTGAACTGGCCCCAGCAGAGATGCCGGCGCCGACGGCGCCCACCGCCACCTCGCCCACGGAAGCCGCCGCTCCTGCCGCGCCCGAGGCGGTCGCTCCCGAAGCCGCCCTCAAGGATCCGGTCGCCTGGGCCGTCCAGAAGGGCTCGACCCTCGGCTTCACGGCAAGCTGGTCGGGCAGCGCCATCGAAGGCCAGTTCAAGACCTGGAAGGGCGACATCCTGTTCTCGCCCGAGGCCCTGGACCGCTCGAAGGTCACGGTGAGCATCGACATGGCCTCGGCCGCCACGGGCGACGCCCAGCGCGACGAGAGCCTGCCCAGCGGCGACTTCTTCGACACCGCCGAGCATCCGAAGGCCGTCTTCACCGCGACCAAGTTCCGCAAGACCGGGACGGACAAATACGTCGCCGAAGGGACCCTGGACCTGCGCGGCGTGAAAAAGCCGCTCAGCCTGCCCTTCAGCCTGAAGATCGACGGCGACACGGCGACCGCGCGCGGTGTAACCACCCTGGACCGGACGACGTTCGGAGTGGGACAGGGCGAATGGGCGTCGACGGATCAGATCGCGGCGAAGGTGCAGGTCAGCTTCTCGCTGACGGCGAAGCGCAAATAAGCCTTCGCCAAGCGGAAATAGCCGCGGCCGCCGACGCCTTGCGCGCCGGCGGGCTGGTCCTGCTGCCGACCGAGACGGTCTATGGGCTCGGCGCCGACGCCGCCAATCCGGCGGCCGTGGCCGCGATCTTCGAGGCCAAGGGACGGCCGCGCTTCAACCCGCTGATCGCCCACGTCGCCGACCTGGAGACCGCCGCGCGGATCGCCCAGCTCGACGACCGCGCCTACGCCTTGGCCCGGGCGTTCTGGCCCGGCCCTCTGACCATCGTCGCGCCGATCCGGGATGCGAACGCCGTCTGTGATCTGGCCCGCGCGGGCCTGGACACCGTGGCCATTCGCGTGCCGGGCCATCCTGTCTCGCACGCGGTGCTCGAGGCGTTCGGCGGCGCGGTCGTGGCCCCCTCGGCCAACCGTTCGGGCCGGCCCAGTCCCACCACCTTCGCCGACGCCGTGGCCGAGACCGGCGACAAGGCCGCCGCCGCCCTGGATGGCGGGCCCTGCGCGGTGGGTCTGGAGTCCACCGTCGTCTCGGTGCTGGAGGGCCAGCCGCGCCTGCTGCGGCCCGGCGCCGTGACCCGGGTCCAGCTGCAACAGATCGTCGGCCCGCTGGCGGAAGCCGATGACGACGCCAAGCGCTCGCCGGGTCGCCTGGCCCTGCACTACGCGCCCGACGCGCCGGTGCGGATCAACGCCAAGGCGCCGGAGGCCGGCGAGGCCTATCTGGCGTTCGGCGGCGGCGCCGGCGGCGAGCGGGTGTTCAATCTCAGCCCCACGGGCGATCTCGCCGAGGCCGCCGCCAACCTGTTCTCGTTCCTGCGCGCCGCCGATCGCACCAAACCCTCGGCCATCGCCGTCGCCCCGATTCCGGAAGACGGCCTGGGCGAGGCGATCAACGACCGCCTGCGCCGCGCGGCGGGGTTCATCGGCTGACTTTCGAGGCGTATGATCCGACCATGACCAAGCCTGTTCCCGCAGATGTCGTTTCCCGCCTGAAGGCCGTGCTCGGCGAAGGCGGCTGGAGTCAGGATCCCGAAGTTATCGGACCCAAGCTGGTCGAGTGGCGGGGCCGCTGGAAGGGCGAGACGCCGCTGCTGGTCACCCCGCGTACGACCGCCGAGGTCGCCGCCGTGGTCGGGATCTGCGCCGCCGAGGGCGTGGCGATCACCCCCAGGGCGGCAATACCGGCCTGGTCGCCGGCCAGATCCCGCACGGCGAGATCCTGCTGTCGACCCAGAAGCTGACGGCCATCCGCGACGTCGACCCGATCGACGACGCCATGGTGCTGGAGGCCGGCGTCACCCTGTACGAGGCTCACCAGCAGGCCGCCAAGGTTGGCCGCCGCTTTACGGTCGGCGTGGCCTCGGAAGGCTCGTGCACGATCGGCGGCCTGATCTCGACCAACGCCGGCGGCACGGCCGTCCTGCGCTATGGCATGATGCGCGAGCAGGTGCTGGGCATCGAGGCGGTGCTGCCCAACGGCGAGATCTGGAATGGCCTCAAGCGCCTGCGCAAGGACAATACCGGCTACGACCTCAAGCAGCTGCTGATCGGCGCGGAGGGCACGCTGGGCGTGGTCACCGCCGCCGCGCTGAAGCTGCACGCGCCGCTGGCCTCGCGAGCTGTGGCCATCGTCGGCCTGGGCTCGCCGGCCGACGCCATCCAGCTGCTGGCCCGGGCCAAGGACGAGACGGGCGGGGCGGTCGAGGCCTTCGAACTGATGGGCCGGTTGGGATTCGAGCTCACCGTTCGCAACGTGCCGGGCCTGCGCGACCCGCTGCCGACCGAGCATCCCTGGTACGTGCTGATCGAGATCGCCAGCGGCGAGCCCGGCGCGGCCGAGGCGGCGCTGGAGCGGCTGCTGACCGGCGCCCTGGAGCGTGGCCTGATCGCCGACGCGGCCGTGGCCCAGACCGAGACCCAGATGAAGGCCTTCTGGCATATCCGCGAGGGCCACTCGGCGGGCCAGAAGCCCGAGGGCGCGGTCTGGAAGCACGACGTCAGCGTGCCGGTCTCCAAGATCCCCGACTTCATCGGCCAGGCCAACGCGGCGATCCAAAAGGCCTTTCCCGGGACGCGCATCGTCGCCTTCGGCCACGTCGGCGACGGCAATGTCCACTACGACGTGCTGAAGGCCCCGGGCGGCGACGACGACGCCCACGACGCCCTGCGCGAGGCGGGTGCTCGGATCGTCCACGACATCACCGCGACCTTCTCGGGCTCGATCAGCGCCGAGCATGGCCTGGGGGCGATGAAGACGGCCGAGGCCCTGGCCTACAAGGATCCGATCGAGGTCTCGGCCCTGCGAGCGATCCGGGGCGCGTTGGACCCCAAGCGGATCATGAACCCGAGAATCCTGTTCTGAAGGCGCCGTCCTAGGGCTGGAGGCTGGCGCGCTTGCGGGCGCGCAGCCACAGCAGGATCAGCACGGCGATGGCGCCGGCCGGAATGGTCGCCTTGTAGAACCCCGGCTGCGAGCCGGGGCCCAGCAGATTGATGGCCAAGGGGATGAAGCCCCAGCGGCCGGTCGCTTGCTCCATCCAGAACGCGCCGAAGCCGACGAAGCAGACCACGGCCCACAGGATGCGGTACTTCAGCGTCCGGTCCCGCGCGACCAGGAACAGGGCCACGATCATCGGGATCGGCCAGGCGAGGGCGGCGGCGAGGCCGAGCGTGTTGGTCATGCGGCGTTCGTAGGGGCCGCCGCGGCCTGCGTCCAGGGGCTCGACATCGCCGCCCAGGAGCGCACTCTCGACGCATGAGCAAGCTCTTCCGGTTCTCAAGCGCCGTTCCGCGTCATCCCGACGTCGAGGCCTGGTTCTCGGGCGCCGAGCCGCTGCGCCAACTGGCCGAGGCCTGGTTCCAGCGGCTGCGCGCGAGCGGCCCCGATGTGCGCGAGCTGCTGCACGACGGGCATCCGACCGCCTGCGTCGAGGAGGCGGCCTTCGCCTATGTCGACGCCTTCGCCGCCCATGCCAGCATCGGCTTCTACGAAGGCGCGTCGCTGCCGGATCCGGCGGGCCTGCTGGAAGGCGGCGGCAAGCGGATGCGGCACGTGAAGCTGCGCTGGGGCCAGCCGATCGACGAGGCGGCTCTGGCCGCCCTGATCGCGGCCGCGCATGGAGACATGCGGCGGCGGGTCGATTCCGGGGAATGACGTAGCTAGCGCGGCTGGCCCTAAGCCTCTATCTCCCCGCTCATGCTGATGGTCATCTCGCCCGCCAAGTCGCTGGACTTCACCGCGCCCGCCCAGGCCCTGCCCCTGACGACGCCGGAGCTGAAGCCGCAGATCGCCGAACTGGCCAAGATCACGCGCAAGCTGACGGCCGCCGACCTCAAGCGCCTGATGCACATCTCCGACGCCCTGGCGAAGTTGAACCGCGAGCGCTTTCAGGCCTTCGACTCTGAACTGGAAGAGGGTCTGCAGGCGGTGATCGCCTTCAACGGCGACGTCTATGCCGGCTTGGCCGCCCGCGAGCTGGACCGCCCGGCCCTGGAGTGGACGCAGGACCACCTGCGCATCCTGTCGGGCCTGTATGGCGTGCTGCGCCCGTTCGACGCCCTGCAGCCTTATCGCCTGGAGATGGGCACGCGCCTAAAGACCAAGCGTGGCGGCAATCTCTACGACTACTGGGGCGAAACGATCTCCAAGACCCTGAACGAGGCGGCGGCCGGCCATGCCGACCCGACCCTGGTGAACCTGGCCAGCCAGGAATATTTCGGCGCCGTCGACGCCAAGGCGCTGAAACTGCCGGTCGTGACCTGCCACTTCAAGGAAGAGAAGCACGGCGAACTGCGGGTGCTGGGCTTCTTCGCCAAGAAGGCGCGCGGCCGAATGGCCCGCTACGCCATCGACAACCGGGTGGACCGCGCCGAAGGGCTGAAGGGCTTCGACCTGGACGGCTATCGCTTTCAGCCGTCGCTCTCGACCGAGGCCGACTGGGTTTTCGCTCGCCCGCAACCCTGAATTCATCTATTGGTGAATTTAATAAGCGCTCGCGTCTCGCAAAGGCGAGCTATATGTTGCGTCGCAACATCATTGGGGCGTCATCCAGGAGCGTTCGCATGGCCGTTGATTTCGGTTTGCAGGGGCAGGTCGCCATCGTCACCGGCTCGACCAGCGGCATCGGCCATGCGCTCGCCGACGGCTTGGCGGCCCAGGGCGTCAACATCGTCATGAACGGCCTGGGCGAGATGACCGCCATCGAGCGGGCCCGGGCCGAGATGGCCGAGAAGCACGGCGTCGAGGTGCTGTACCACGGCGCCGACATGACCAAGCCGATCGAGATCGCCGACATGGTCCGCGCCGCCAAGGCCGAGTTCGGCGAGCTGGACATCCTGGTCAACAACGCCGGCGTCCAGCACGTGGCCCCGATCGAGGACTTTCCCGACGACAAGTGGGACCTGATCATCGCCATCAACCTGTCGTCGGCCTTCCACGCCACCAAGGCGGCCGTGCCGATCATGAAGGAGCAGGGCCGCGGGCGGATCGTCAACATCGCCTCGGCTCACGCCCTGGTCGCCTCGCCGTTCAAGTCGGCCTATGTCGCCGCCAAGCACGGTATCATGGGCCTGACCAAGACCGTCGCCCTCGAGGTCGCGACCCACGGCATCACCTGCAACGCCATCTGCCCGGGCTTCGTGAAGACCCCGCTGGTCGAGGCCCAGATCGCCGACCAGGCCAAGGCGCGTGGCATTTCGGAAGAAGCGGTGATGAAGGACGTGATCCTGGCCGCCCAGCCGACCAAGCAGTTCGTCACCTTCGACCAGCTCTCGGGCATGCTGCTGTATCTGGTCTCCGACGCCGGCGCCTCGGCCAATGGCGCGGCCTTCCAGGTCGACGGCGGCTGGGTCGCGCAATAGCGTCACCGGCGCGAGCCGCTCCAACGGACCATTCGGGGCAGCCCTTCGGGAGTCCGCATGCCCATTCCACCGTTCAAGAAGAAGCCGTCCGGTCCCAAGGGCCTGAGTCTAGCCCTGCAGGGCGGCGGCGCCCACGGGGCATTCGAGTGGGGCATCCTCGACCGACTGCTCGAGGAGGACGATCTCGAGATCAAGGCCGTCACCGCCGCCTCGGCCGGGGCGATGAACGCGGTCTGCCTGGCCCAGGGCCTGATCGACGACGGCAAGGCGGGCGCCCGCAAGCGCCTCGACTCGTTCTGGAAACAGGTCAACCGCCAGGGCGGCCGCAACGTCTTCGGCGACACCTCGATCTGGACCAGCGCGTTCGGGGGCGCCTTCGGCAACGGCGCCGACTGGCTGAAGAACACGCCCGGCTGGCGGATGGCCGAGACCCTGGCGCTGTCGTTCAGCCCCTACGAGTTCAACCCGTTCAACCTGAACCCGCTGCACGACACGCTGGAAGCCGAGATCACCTTCAAGCAGATCCGCGAGAAGAGTCTGCTGAAGCTCTATATCTCGGCCACGGCGATCCGGACCAGCAAGGCCCGGATCTTCCGCGAGACCGAGTTGACCGCCCGCCACATCATGGCCAGCGCCTGCCTGCCGCAGCTGTTCCAGGCCGTGGAGATCGACGGCGAGCCCTATTGGGACGGGGGCTTCCTAGCCAACCCGCCGCTGTGGCCGCTGTTCTATGACGACACCCCCGACGACATCCTGATCGTCAGCCTGAACCCTTTCGTCCGCGAGGAGACGCCCAAGACGCCGGGCGAGATCATGGACCGACTGAACGAGATCACCTTCAACGCCTCGCTGGCCTCGGAGCTGCGGGCCATCGGCTTCGTGCAGAAGCTGCTGGATGAGGGGCTGCTGAAGGACAACGCCCGGGGGCGCTATCGCCGGATGCTGGTCCACGCCATCACCGCCGACAAGCCGCTGGCGGATCTGTCGCTGTCGACCAAGTTCAATACCGAGTGGAGCTTCTTGAGCGATCTCAAGGAACGCGGGCGGACGGCGGCCGAGGCCTGGCTGACCGAATGCGGCGGCTGTATCGGTCAACGCTCCAGCGTCGATCTGAGGGTCGGGTTTCCTTGAAGGGTCTGGCCATGAACCACCCGGTCCCGACCGTCGGCGTCGTCTGCCTGAAGGGGAGCGAGGTGCTGCTGATCCGGCGCGGCCAGCCGCCCCGGCTGAACCAATGGAGCCTGCCGGGCGGTCGGCTGGAATGGGGCGAGACCCTCGCGGTCGCCGCTTTGCGCGAACTGAAGGAAGAAACCGGCGTCGAGGCCGAACTGATGGGCCTGCTGGATGTGGTCGACGGGGTCTTTCCGGCCAGGCCGGGTGGGGAGATCACCCGTCACTACGTGATGATCGACTATGCCGCGGGCTGGACGTCGGGCGAGCCCGTGGCCGGCGACGACGCGGCCGACGCCCGGTTCGTCACGCTGGACGAGGCCATGGCCCTGGTCGAATGGGACGAGACGCGGCGGGTGATCGCCGAGGCGTATGAGCGGTTCGGCCAGTAACACTGGGGGAGGAGAGGCGCTTGCGCCGCCGGCCAAGTTCCACGACATCCATCCCATGACCGTCATCGAAACCCGCGCGCCCCGCGCCCCGATCAGCCCCAACGCCCTCATCCTGATCGCCGCCTGCGTGGGGCTGGGCTGGGCCGTGGCCGCCGAGCTGCCGCCGGCGGGCGTCTTCACCTTCGCCTTCGTCGCCGCGACCTGGGTGCTGAGCGTCGGCGTCCACGAGTTCGGCCACGCCTTCGTCGCCCACAAGGCCGGCGACACGACCATCGTCGAGAAGGGCTACCTGACGCTCGACCCGTTGAAATACTCGGATCTCGTCACGACCATCGTCTTCCCACTGATCGCTCTGGCGTTAGGCGGCATCGGCTTTCCTGGCGGGGCGGTCTATCTGCGCGAGGATCTGATGCGGTCCAGGGGCTGGCGGTCGCTGGCCTCGCTGGCCGGGCCGCTGGGGACGCTCTGCGTTCTGGTGGTCCTGGCGCTGGCCCTGCCGTTCGTCGTCTCGACCCCGCTGCGCGACGCCCTGGCGATGCTGGCCTTCCTGCAAGCTAGCGCCCTGGTGTTGAACCTGCTGCCCATCCCGGGCCTGGACGGCTATGGGGTGATCCGGCCGTTCCTGCCGGACGGCGTCCGCGACCGGATGATCAAGGTCGAGCGGGTCGGCTTCCTGCTGCTGTTCGCCCTGATCTTCTGGGTCCCGGGCGTCAGCGACTTCATCTTCGGCCTGGCCCTGACGATCACCGACCTGCTTGGCGTCTCGCGCCCGGCCATCCGCGACGGCTGGCAGGCCTTCCACTTCTGGGGCTCTTGACCGACGGCGCGTCAACGCCTCTCCTTCAAACAAGCGTTCAATGAGAAGGGGAGGTTCGCCATGGCCTACGCGCCGTTCAATCTGTCGGGCAAGGTCGCCCTGGTCACCGGCGGCAATCGCGGCATCGGCTTAGGGATGGCCAAGGCGATGGCCCAGGCCGGGGCCGACATCGTGATCTGGGGCTCCAACCCCGAGCGCAACCTCGCCGCCGAGACCGAACTGACCAACCTGGGCGTCCGCGTGAAGGCCCAGACGGTCGACGTCGCCGACGAGGACCAGGTCCGCGAGGGCATGGAGGAGGCCGTGGCCGCCATGGGCCGGGTCGACGCCGTCTTCGCCAACGCCGGCGTCGGCTATGGCTCGCCCTCGTTCGTCGAGATGAAGACCGAGGTCTATCGCAAGGTGCTGTCGGTCAATCTGGACGGTGTCTTCTTCACCCTGCGCGAGGCCTGCCGCCACATGGTCGAGCGAGCCAAGGCCGGTGATCCGGGCGGCTCGCTGGTCGGCGTCGCCTCGCTGGCCGCCATCGAGGGCGCGGCCCGCAACGAAGCCTATGCCGCCACCAAGGGCGCGGTGATCTCGATGATCAAGTCGGTCGCCGTCGAGCACGCCCGTTACGGCGTGCGCGCCAATGCCATCCTGCCGGGCTGGATCGCCACCGACATGACGGCCGGGGCCCAGGCCAATTCGGCCTTCGCCGACAAGGTCATTCCCCGCGTTCCGGCGCGCCGCTGGGGCGAGCCTGACGACTTCGGTGGCATGGCCGTCTACCTGGCCTCGGACGCGTCCAGCTACCACTCCGGCACCACGCTTGTGATCGACGGCGGATACTCGATTTTCTAGCGCTTCCTTTCTTGGACTCTGTCGTCCAGTAAAAGGCGTTGTAAAACAGCCTCTTGCGGAACCGTGCGCGCGGTGAGAAGCTTTTCGTCTGGCAGCCTGGACATCAGATCTGGGCGCCGACGAGGAAACGAGAGAGATGACGCCCCAAGACGTTGTCGGCCTGGCCCCGCCGCGTGGCTTCCTGACCCTGATCGCCTTGGTCCTGACGGCCATGGCCAGCTGCTTCTGGACCTGCGAGACGGACGTCGAGGCGGAGCTGGTCAAGGACCGCTAACCTCGCGGCACGCTTGCCGCGTCGCGAGCCGAGGGAAATCCTCCCGGAAAACAACGGGAGGAACGGCCATGGGCCTGCGCACGCCGCTCTGCGATCTTCTGGACATCGAGCACCCGATCCTGCTGGCCGGCATGGGCGGGGTGTCGTACGCGCCGCTGGCGGCGGCGGTGTCGAACGCCGGCGGCTACGGCGTGTTGGGCATGGCCGGGACCTCGCCGGACTTCATCCGCGACCAGATGCGCGAGGTCAGAACGCTCACCGACAGGCCGTTCGGCGTCGACCTGCTGGCCGCCACGCCCGACGCCTTGACCGCCAGCGTCGAGGTCATCATCGCCGAGGGCGCGTCCTCCTTCATCGCCGGCCTGGGTGTGCCCCTGCCAATCATCGAACGGCTGAAGACGGCCGGCCTCAAGGTCATGGTCGTCTGTGGCGCGGTGAAGCATGCCGTGAAGGCCGAGCAGGCCGGCTGCGATGCGGTCATCTGCCAGGGCGGCGAAGGCGGCGGCCACACGGGGCTGGTCGGAACCCTGCCGCTGGTCGCCCAGGCGGTGGAGGCGGTGAAGATCCCGGTCGTCGCGGCCGGCGGGCTCTATGATGGCCGAGGCCTGGCGGCGGCCCTGGCCCTGGGCGCCCAGGGCGTCTGGATGGGCACCCGCTTCATCGCCTCGCGCGAGGCGCACGCGGGAGACCTCTACCGCCAGGCGGTGGTCGAGGCGGCCGACGAGGACACCGTCCGCACCCGCTGCTATTCGGGCAAGCCGATGCGGGTGCGCAAGAACCCCTATGTCGACGACTGGGAGAGCCGGCCGGCCGACATCCAGCCGTTCCCGCAACAGGCCATGGTCTCGATCGGGAACGGAGCGATGGGCGGTATCGGCGGCCAGATCGAGGGCCTGGATCCCGACAAGTCCTGCTTCGCCATGGGCCAGAGCGCCGGCGGAATTCGCGACGTGCCGCCGGCTGGCGACATCGTGGCGCGACTCGTCCGTGACGCGGAGGCGGCGCTGGACCGGGCCAGCGCCTGTCGGACCTAGCCTTCCGCCTTCGGCAGCACCCGGCGGAAGTGGTTTTCGACCGCCTCGTGGCATTCGCAGGCGCGTTTTTCCAGGGCCGGGCGGTCCAGCACCGTGACCTTGCCGCGACCGATGTCGATGACGCCGGCGTCCTGCAGGACGCGGGCGACGGCGCTGATCGTGGTGCGCTGCACGCCCAGCATCTGGGCCAGGGTTTCCTGGGTCAGGCGGATCGGCTCGTCGCCCGAGCGATCGTGGGCGAACAGCAGCCAGCGGCAGGCGCGCTGCTCGATCGGGTGCAGGGCGTTGCAGGCGGCGACCTGCATCATCTGGGCGATGAACACGTCGGCGGCGCGATCGAACAGGTCGGCCACGGCGGGCTGACGGGTCTTGATGTCCTCGAGTCTCGCCGTGGGGATGCAGAACGCGCGGCCTGGCACCCGGACCACGGCGCGGCCATAGGCGGGCTTGAAGCCGGCGCTGACCACCCCGCCGATCGCGCCCTCGAAGCCGATGCTGGCCGCCTCGATCTCCTGGCCGTCCGACGTGACCACCAGCAGCGACACCTGGGTGGGGCCGCAGGGCAGATAGGTGTGTTCGACGTCGTCGCCGGCGTCGAACAGCACGGCGTCCAGCGGCAGGTCGACCAGCACGAGAAACTGCGACAGCTCGGTCAGGGTGTCGGGCCGCAGGGCCGCCAGCAGGCGGTTGGTGGCGTAGGGCGGGGCCGCGTCGCCCTCGATGGCGCTGCGGACGATGCGGGCGAACGCGGTCATGCTTGTCTCCCGGTGACGCTTTCGAATGCTTAAGCGCGCGGGGAACGGCTTAGTTTCCCGTCGACGGCGAGACTCTTCACGACCACCCTCGGGTGAGCGCGAAGAGTCTCGCCGCGTAAGGGGCCGTCGCTAGGCCAGGGCGGTGGGGCCGGGCAGGATCCAGTCTTCTTCCTGCACGTGCATCATGACCGGCAGGCCGAGGCCAGCCGGATGCTCGGCCAGGCGATGAACGGCGGCGCGGGCTTCGCCCAGCGTTTCGTAGGCGCCGAACCGCAGATTGTCGCCGATGATCGACCAGCGATCGCCGACGCGCACAACGCCATAATGCACCTCAGTCATGGGGAGACCTCCTTGCAGTATCCACAGGAAAGACCCGAACCATGGCGATCGCAAGGCCTTTATCGACAAAGCTTTTTTTGACACCGGGGGACATCTTGTCCCCAGCTTGGCCGATCGATCGGAGCGCCGTCGGCGCGTGCGCGAGCATGGTCGCGTGACAGGCGCGGGGGCTTTGGCGATAACGGGTCCCATGTCGCGTCCGTTCCTCCTTGGCGTCGTCCTGGCCGCCCTCGTCGCCGCGCCCGTCCTGGCCCAGGAGCGGGACGCGGCCGGACGCCAGCTGCTGCTGGATCTGGCCAGTGCGCTGGGCGAAAGCCACGCCCTGCGCCAGGTCTGCCAGGGCGAGGCCGACCAGTACTGGCGAGCGCGCATGGCGCGGGTGGCCGAGGTCGAGCAGGCCGACGAGGCCTTCGACGCCCAGCTGCGTGATCGGTTCAACGCCGGCTTCGCCGCGCGTCGGGGGCAGTACCCCACCTGCGACGAGGAGAGCCGCAAGGCCGAACAGCAGGCGGCCCACCGGGGCCAGGCCCTGGCCCTGAAGCTCTCCCAGACCATGCGCCAGGTTCGCAAGGCTCCGGATTCCGTGGCGGAGGGCGAGACGCCGCGCTAAGCTCCACCCAAGTTACTTGGGAGCACTGTCTTGGGCGGCATCGTCGTTCTGATTTTCCTGGGCTTCGCGTTCGTGCTGCTGTTTGGCGCGATCAAGATCGTCCCCCAGGGACGCGAATTCACCGTCGAGCGCTTCGGCCGCTACACGCGGACGCTGAAGCCCGGCATCTCCTTCCTGACGCCGTTCTTCGAAACCATCGGCCGCAAGGTCAACATGATGGAGCAGGTCCTGGAGGTGCCCCAGCAGGAGGTCATCACCAAGGACAACGTCTCGGTGAAGGTCGACGCCATCGTCTTCATCCAGGTGATGGACGCGGCGGCCGCCGCCTATCGGGTCGACAACCTGATCTACGCCATCACCCAGCTGGCTCAGACCAACCTGCGCACCGTCGTCGGCTCGCTGGAGCTGGACGAGGTTCTGTCTCAGCGCGACCAGATCAACACTCGCCTGCTCTCGACCATCGACCACGCTACCGGCCCCTGGGGCGTGAAGGTGGCGCGCATCGAGATCAAGGACCTCACGCCGCCGCCGGACATCACCAACGCCATGGCCCGCCAGATGAAGGCCGAGCGCGAGAAGCGCGCGGTGATCACCGAGGCCGAGGGCGAGAAGCAGTCGGCCATCACCCGCGCCGAGGGCTCCAAGCAGTCGGCGATCCTGCAGGCCGAGGGCCGCCGCGAGGCCGCCTTCCGCGACGCCGAGGCGCGCGAGCGGGAAGCCGAGGCCGAGGCCAAGGCGACCGCCTTCGTCTCGGAAGCCATCTCCAAGGGCGACGTCAACGCCATCAACTACTTCATCGCCCAGAAGTACGTGGAAGCCTTCGGCGAGCTGGCCCGCAGCCCGCAGCAGAAGACGGTCATCGTTCCCGCCGACTTCGCCGGCCTGACCGGCACGGTGGCGGGCGTCAGCGAGCTGATCAAGAGCCTGGGCGCGGAGGCGCCGCGCAGCTCGCCGCCGTCCCGTCCGGCGGCTGGCGCGTCCTCCGGGGCGTCGACCGCGACGCCGACCGGCGGCAAGCGCGGAGCCTGACGCCATGGACGCCGTGGGCGGCTTCTACGCCTTGCATCCGTTCTGGGTATGGCTAGCGGTCGCGGCCGTCTTCCTGGCCGTCGAGGTCTCGACCGGCACGGGCTGGCTGCTGTGGCCGGCCGCCAGCGCCTTCGTGGTCGGGCTGATCGCCCAGCTGGTCCATCCGGGCCTGCTGGTCGAACTGGGCCTGTTCGCGGGCCTGACCATCGCCTCGACCCTGCTGGCCAAGCGCTATCTGCGGCCGGTGCTGGAGCCGAAGAACCCCGACCTCAACGATCCGCTGCAGCGGCTGGTCGGCCAGCGCGGCCAGGTGCTGGCGGCCTTCGAGCAGGGCCGTGGCCGGGTCTTCGTCGACGGCAAGGACTGGGCGGCCGAGAGCGACGAGCCGGGCCCCGCCGTCAGCCAGGAGGTGGTCGTCACCGCCGTCGACGGGGCGGTGCTGAAGGTGCGCGCGATCCCGTCGTGATCGCCTGCTGACAGATCACGGCGGCTCCCCCTGTTATCGGGCGGCGGCGATACCATTTAGGCCTGCGGCAGCGGCCTTGCAGGGCGTGCGCGACGCTGAGCCTCGCCCTTGGGGCATCGTCGCGTTTAGGGGAGACGGCGTGACTTCCATCATATCGGTACAGGGTCTGACCAAGACCTATGCGTCGGGGCATCAGGCCCTCAAGACGATCGACCTGGACATCCGCAAGGGCGAGATCTTCGCCCTGCTGGGTCCGAACGGGGCGGGCAAAACCACCCTGATCAGCATCATCTGCGGGATCGTGAACCCCAGCCAGGGCCTGGTCCTGGCCGACGGCCACGACGTGGTGAAGGACTACCGCGCCGCCCGGAGCAAGATCGGGCTGGTGCCGCAGGAGCTGAACACCGACGCCTTCGAGACGGTGTGGGCCACGGTCAGCTTCTCGCGCGGCCTGTTCGGCAAGCCGCGCAACGACGCCCTGATCGAGAAGATCCTTCGCGACCTGTCCCTGTGGGACAAGAAGGACAGCAAGATCATGGCGCTGTCGGGCGGCATGAAGCGCCGGGTGATGATCGCCAAGGCGCTGAGCCACGAGCCGACCATCCTGTTCCTGGACGAGCCCACCGCCGGTGTCGACGTCGAGCTGCGCCGCGACATGTGGGAGATGGTCCGCCAGCTGCGCGAAAGCGGCGTCACCATCATCCTGACCACCCACTATATCGAGGAGGCCGAGGAAATGGCCGACCGGATCGGGGTGATCAACCGCGGCGAGATCATCCTCGTCGAGGACAAGACCGTCCTGATGCGCAAGCTGGGCAAGAAGCAGCTGACCGTGCACCTGAAGGAGCCGCTGGCCGCGCTGCCGGCCGCCTTGTCCGACCCGCACCTGGCCCTGGCCAACGAGGGCGTCGACCTCGTCTACACCTTCGACGCCCAGGCCGAGGACACCGGCATCGCCGACCTGCTCAAGCGCCTCGGCCAGCACGGCGTCGAGTTCAAGGACCTGAAGACCGACCAGAGCTCGCTGGAAGACATCTTCGTCAGCCTGGTGAGGGCCCCGCAATGAACCTGTATGCGATCAAGGCCATCTACCGCTTCGAGATGGCGCGGTGGTTCCGCACCCTGCTGCAGAGCATCCTGGCGCCGGTCATCTCGACCAGCCTCTATTTCGTGGTGTTCGGCTCGGCGATCGGCTCGCGCATGCAGTCGATCGACGGCGTCAGCTATGGCGCCTTCATCATCCCGGGTCTGATCATGCTGTCGCTGCTCAGCGAGAGCATCTCCAACGCCTCGTTCGGCATCTACATGCCCAAGTGGGCCGGGACGATCTACGAACTGCTGTCGGCCCCGGTGTCGTGGGTCGAGACGGTGATGGGCTATGTCGGGGCGGCGGCGACCAAGTCGATCTGCCTGGGTTTGCTGATCCTGGCCACGGCCCGGATCTTCGTGCCGTTCGAGATCGCCCACCCGTTCGTGATGCTGCTGTTCCTGGTGCTGACGGCGGTGACCTTCAGCCTGTTCGGCTTCGTGATCGGCGTCTGGGCCGACAACTTCCAGAAGCTGCAGATCGTGCCGGCCCTGATCGTCACGCCGCTGACCTTCCTGGGCGGCAGCTTCTACTCGATCAAGATGCTGCCGCCGGTCTGGCAGAAGATCACCCTGTTCAACCCGGTGGTCTATCTGATCAGTGGCTTCCGCTGGGCCTTCTACGGCCAGTCGGACGTGGGTGTCGGCGTCAGCCTGGGCATGACCGCCGTGTTCCTGGCCGTCTGCCTGACGGCCGTCTGGTGGATCTTCAAGACGGGCTATCGGCTGAAGGTCTAGTCTTCCTCGGGGGGCGGAGGCGCCTCGGCCTTCAGCCCCTTCATGCCGCCGGCCTTGGCGCCCTTGGCGACCAGGGCCGTTTCGGCGGCGCGAACCATCGGACGCTCGCGGCTGAAGCCGGCCAGCATCTGGCAGGTCTCGAAGAAGCCGGGGTCGGTCCGGGTGTCGATCCCGGGCTGCTGGACGATCAGGTTCAGGCCGCGCGCGTGAATCTTCAACACCGCGTCGACCAGGCCGGCCATGTCGCCGCCCAAGGCATGGAAGGTCGGCACGGCCAGGGCGCCGCCGTCCTCCAGGGCGTCCAGGGCCCGCGCCAGGCCGGGGCGGACAACGCCGGACGCCAGGCACCGGTCGCTGAACACCTCCGCGCAGCCCAAGAGCAGCAGGCGCTCCTCCTGGGCGGGGCTGAAGAAGATCCCCTTCACGGGCGGGACACGATAGTAGCCGACGAGCTTCATCCAGGGTGCTTGGCAAACCGCCTCGCGCTTGGCGAGGGTTTTCCGCCGCGCCCGGTCAGCCGCCCACAGCTTCGTCGCGTCCCGCCCCGCGGACGTCAGCCGGCCAAGGCCGCGGCGACGGCGGTGGCCAGCGGGGTGGTCGGACGGCCGATCAGGCCCGACAGCGTCCGGCTGTCGTCGAACAGGCCGCCTTGAGCCGCGCCGATGTCCGACTGGGCCAGGACCGCCGCGAACGGCGCCGGCAGGCCGAAGCTCTCCAGGATTCGGGCGTACTCGGCCTCGGGCAGGTCGTTGTACGGGATGGTCTTGCCGGTCTGGCGCGAGACCTCGGCGGCCAGCTCGGCGCGCGTGAAGGCCGTGTCGCCGGCCAGTTCGTAGACGCGGCTTTCAGTGTCCGGCGTCGAGATCACCACGGCGGCGGCCTCGGCGTAGTCCTCGCGCGGGGCGGCCGAGATCTTGCCCTCGCCCGAGGCGCCGATCATCGCCCCGGCCGCGACGGCGCCGGCCAGCGAGCCCGTGTAGTTCTCGGTGTACCAGCCGTTGCGCAGCAGCGCGTAGGTCAGGCCCGAGGCCTTGATCAGCGCTTCGGTGGCCTTGTGCTCGTCAGCCAGGACCAGCGGCGAGGCGTCGCCGCGCAGGATGCTGGTATAGGCGATCCGCTTCACCCCGGCGGCCTTGGCGGCGTCGATCACGGCGGCGTGCTGGGCCACGCGCTGGCCGACCGCGTCGCTGGAGATCAGCAGCAGGGTGTCGACGCCGGCGAGGGCGGTCGCCAGGGTCTCGGGCTTGGCGTAGTCGGCGACGCGGACCAGGTCGGCCGCCTTGGCCGGATCGCGGGCCAGGGCGATGATCTCGCCGGCCGGGACGCGGGCCTTCAGTTTCTCGATGACAAGGCGGCCCAGTTGGCCGGTGGATCCGGTGACGGCGATGGTCATGTTCGTTCTCCGTTGATGACGGGAAGGATCTGGGCGTCTTGCTTACTTTCGGTAAGTACCCACATGAATGTAAGCATGAAAGAAAATTGCACCCCTTCGATCCCCGCGTCGCACGAGAAGCTGGCCCTGTCCGAGAAGATGGCGCGTGGCGATCTTCTGGCGCCGGGCTGTCCGTCGCGGGAAGTGCTTCGGCACGTGACCAGCAGCTGGGGCGTCCTGGTGCTGATCTCGCTGGAGGGCCGCACGCGCCGCTTCTCAGAGCTGCGGCGCGCGATCGGCGGCGTCAGCGAGCGCATGCTGGCCCAGACCCTGCAGCAGCTGGAGGGGGACGGCTTCGTCCGGCGGGTGGCCTACAAGGTCGTGCCGCCGCACGTGGAATACAGCCTGACGCCGCTGGGGGCCGAGGTCGCCGAGAAGGTGCGGGGCCTGGCGGACTGGATCGAGCTCAACCTCGACCGGATCCTACCGCACTGGGAGAACGCCCCCGTCGCCTAGCGTCCTCCTTCAGGTTCTGGCGAACCGGGCGCGATAGGCGCCGGGCGTGGTCGAGAACTGGCGGCGAAAGTGATGGCGCAGCGCCGCGGCGCCCAGGCCGACGGCTTCGGCGACCTGCTCGATCCCGGCCGACGAGGTTTCCAGCAGGTCCCGCGCCCGGTTCAGCCGCTCGGCCAGTAGCCAGCGGGCGGGGGTGTCGCCGGTGGCGGCCTCGAACCGCCGCAGAAAGGTCCGCTCACTCATGCCCGTCGCGGAGGCCAGGGCCTTGATGGTGTGAGTCCCCGCGAGGTCGGCGCGCATGCTGTCAAGCACAGGCCCCAGGCGCGAAGCCTCGTGCGCCACGGGTACTGGCCGTTGGACGAACTGGGCCTGGCCGCCGTCGCGATGCGGCGGCACGACCAGGCGCCGCGCGACGGCGTTGGCTGCCTCGGGCCCGAAGTCGCGGCGGATCAGGTGCAAGCCCAGGTCGATGCCCGCCGCGCTGCCGGCCGAGGTCAACAGGTCGCCCTCGTCGACATAGAGCACGTCCGGTTGAACTTGGATCTCGGGATGACGCTGGCGCAGCGCGTCGGCGTAGCGCCAGTGCGTGGTGGCCCGCCGACCGTCCAGCAGGCCCGTGGCCGCCAGCACGAAGACGCCGGAGCAGATCGACATCAGCCGCGCTCCTCGGGCGTGGGCCGCGCGCAGGGCGTCGAGGAGCAGCGCGGGAACGGGCGCGTCCAGGCCGCGCCAGCCGGGCGCGACGATCACGCTGGCCCCGTCCAGCAACTCCAACCCGCCGTCGCCGACGACGCGCACGCCGCCCAGGCCTTTCAGGTCGCCCGGCTCCACGGCGGCGGTGGCGAAACGGTACCAGTCCGGCCCCATCTCGGGCCGGGGCAGGGCGAACAGCTCGACTGCCACCCCGTATTCGAAGGTGCAGAGCCCGTCATAGGCCAGGGCGACGACGCGCGGCGGCCCGGAGGAGGGATCGTTTGGCATGATCTTTACGGTCAATGTCGATCTCGCCAGCTAACGCGCCGAGGCCCTGTGGGGCAAGTCTCCGGCGTCCAACCTGGAGAGTCGCCATGAGCTTCGTGTCCGAGATCCCCGCCGCCGCGTCCGAGGTCGCCGTCGCCCACTTCGCCGCCCGCCTGTCGCTGGAGACCGACTGCGCCGACGTCGCCGCCGCCATGAAGGCGGGTCAGGTCGATTTCGTCCTGCTGCACGTCGTCGGCTCGCCCGAAGCCTATGCCCGCCGCCACGTGCCCGGCGCGATCCACCTGCGTCACGTCGACATGACCGCCGCACGTATAGCGCAATGGCCGGCCGACACCTTGTTCGTCGTCTACTGCGCCGGTCCGCACTGCAACGGCGCCGACCGCGCGGCGCTGAAGCTGGCCCGGCTGGGCCGGCCGGTGAAGCTGATGATCGGCGGGATCACCGGCTGGGCGGACGAGGGCCTGGCTTTCGCTACCGGCGCCGAGCCGGGTGTGCTGGCCGCCTAGACGAAGCGCGGATTGGCCTTGCGCAGGCCCTCGTTGGCCAGGGCGTCGGCGCGTTCGTTCAGCGGATGGCCGGCGTGGCCCTTGACCCAGCGCCAGTCGACGTCGTGCCGCTCGCGCGCGGCGTCGAGCCGCTTCCAGAGGTCGTCGTTCTTGACCGGGCTCTTGTCGGCCGTCTTCCAGCCGCGCGCCTTCCAGCCCCGGATCCACTCCTGGATGCCCTTCATGACGTACTGGCTGTCGGTGTGCAGTTCGACCTTGCACGGCCGGTTCAGCAGCTCCAGCGCCTGGATGGCGGCCATCAGCTCCATGCGGTTGTTGGTCGTCCCCGGCTCGCCGCCGCAGATTTCCTTCTTCTTGTCGCCGTAGAACAGGATGGCGCCCCAGCCGCCCGGCCCCGGATTCCCCTTGCAGGCGCCGTCGGTGTAGATCGTGACCTTGGGCGTCATGCGAACAGCGTCAGCCCTTCGCGGTGGACGGCCAGCTTGCGCTCGTATTCCAGCGGATCCTTGGGCTTGACCAGCGCGCCGGCGGGCGTCGAACCCCAGTCGGCCAGGCGGGTCAGGAAGAAGCGCATGGCCGCGCCGCGCGCCAGGATCGGCAGGGCTTCCTTCTCGGCCGGGCTCAGCGGCCGGCGGCGCTCGTAGCCGTTCAGCAGCGCCTTGGCGGCGGTGATGTTGAAGCTGCCGTCGGCCTCGAAGCACCAGGCATTCAGGGTCACGGCCACGTCGTAGGCGTAGGCGTCGTCGCAGGCGAAGTAGAAGTCGATCGCGGCGGCGAACTTGCCGTTGGGCTGGAAGAAGACGTTGTCGGGGAAGTAGTCGGCGTGGATCACGCCCGACGGCAGGGTCCGCGGCCACATCAGGGCCAGTTGGGCCAGGTCCTTGTCGATCGTCGTCGCCAGGCCGGGCTTCAGGTCGTCGGCCGCCTTGCGGTGCTTGGCGAACAGCGGGGCCCAGGCGGTTTGGCCCAGGTCGTTGGCGCGGCGGCCAGGATAGCCCTCGCCGGCCAGGTGCAGCCAGGCCAGGCCCTCGCCGGCCTCGCGGCAGTGGGCGACGGTCGGACGGCGCGCCGACAGACCGGGCAGGAACTCGACGATCGCCGCCGCCTTGCCGCGCAGGGTCGCCAGCGTGGCGCCCTTGCGATCCGGAATCGGCCGGGCGCTGGGAAAGCCCCTGTCGGCCAGCCAGGTCAGCATGTTGAGGAAATAGGGCAGGTCGTCGGCCTTCACCCGCCGCTCGTAGACGGTCAGGATGTAGCGACCCTTCTCCGTCTCCAGCAGGAAGTTGGAGTTCTCCACGCCCTCGGCGATGCCCTTGAACGCCAGCGGCGCGCCCAGGTCGTAGCCTTCCAGGAAGACGGAGAGTTCGTCATCGGTGATGTCGGTATAGACGGCCATGGCGCGGGGATGCGGGAGCCGAGGCTGGTGGTCAAGGGGGTGATCTGGCGGGTGTGCTATGATGGTGTCTAAGGAGGCCTGATATGGACGAGTCCGAACGCCAGCCGTCGTCCGCGCCGCAGAGCCCGGACTTCAATGTCGATGCCGACCGACGCGACGCTGAGCTGGAGCGGCAGGTCAGGCTAGGTCTCGAAATTCTTGAGCGTTATCGAGAGACGTTCGAGGCGTTGGCGAAGTAACGTCGGAAGGGCTGGTCTCGGCCTGACCGCGAGGAACGAGGTCTCTTGAGGAGCTGCGTCCAGCCGTCTTCCTACTAGGAAGGCAGCCATCCTTACATCTCACGGCGAGACGATCGCAGGGCTGATCAGGTCACTCAAGGACGACGCTTCGCGTCGTCGCGCGCGGTCGCTGGAGGCGATCCTTGACTGACCTGATCAGCCCTGCACGCTGCAGCCTCCAAGAGATTTAAGGATCGCACCGACCTCGGGAGGTCGGCTTTCGACCCCGAGCGGACGATCGGAAGGTCCGCTGTCGGGCGCCAGCGCTCGGCTTTGCCAGCGTCGGTGTATTCCCGTCGTTCCAGGCGGGTGTGATCCGAGACCGACAATTGTTGGCCGTTGCGATCTAGCCTAGTGGATAGAACGCGATGCTTGAGTCCGACCGAAGGCCGTCCGCCCCCTCTTCCGGTAACGAAGCTCGGTGGTTCGAAGCGTCTGAACCTAACCGCTAGGTATAGGTTAAGCGGTCAAGCACCTCTAAATTGACAAACGGCGCGCCACTCGACTTTGCTACGCCATACTGAGCTGCTTGCCGAGGGAGTGAGCGGAAAGTCGAGGGCATACCAAATATACGTAGCGTGCTGCGAAAAGCTTGTGTGAAAGCCCACGCCCTTTCGCTGCCGAGCGCGACCGTCCGAAACACTATAATTCCGGACATTCCATCGAAGCCCGTTTCACTCAGCCCTTCAAGGAGGGATTCCAAAAACGCGTCCGTCCAATCGGCGCCTTGACCGGACGCCTCACGCGCGACGGCGAACAGCTCGGCTGACATCGCGGGTTCGCCCATCTGCCGCAGAGCCGCGATGAGGTAGGCTGCGGCCTCTTCCTGGACCTGACCAGATCTAAGAGGTTTAGCGTCGGGAAATCTAACAACGTTCACGGCGTCGTCCTTGTAGCAAGGCGCGCATGGCAAGCGCGCACGGCGGCTGAGTCGATCTGCTCGATTTGGCCCGAGCGCCCCAGGCGCCCGTCCCCAACACCCTAGAATTCATCCCAGCCGAGGTCTTTCTGAAGCGCCCCGCCGCCTCCCATGGCCGCCGCGACTCTGGCTTGCTGCCGCGCAACCGGGTTGTGGCCGGGGCGATCGCGGCCCGGCTGCGCGACCTGCGGGCGGCGCCCGCCGCCGCCGGCGCCGGTCTGGAACCGACCCACCAGCTCCGCGAGTTCCTGGGAGCCCGCCTTCAGGTTGGCTGCGGCTGCGGTAGCCTCCTCGACCATGGCGGCGTTCTGCTGAGTTACCTGGTCCATCTGGTTGACGGCGGTGTTGACCTCATGAAGACCGGTCGCCTGCTCCTGCGAGGACTTGGCGATCTCGGAGATCAGGCCGTCGATCTCGGTCACCCGTTCGACGATCCCGGTGAGCGCTCGCCCCGTCTCGTCGACCAGTTTCACACCGCGCTCGACCTGGGCGCTGGACGTGGCGATCAAGGTCTTGATCTGCTTGGCGGCATCGGCCGAACGCTGGGCCAGCGCTCGAACCTCCGACGCCACTACGGCAAAGCCCCGGCCCGCCTCTCCGGCGCGCGCGGCCTCGACGCCGGCGTTCAGCGCCAGAAGATTGGTCTGGAAAGCGATCTCATCGATCACGCCGATGATCTGGGTGATCTGACGCGACGAACTGTCGATCTCGCCCATGGCCGCGACCGCTTCGCCGACCACCCGGCCCGATGTCGCCGCGTCGCCGCGCGCGGCGGTCGCCGCCATGGATGCTTGCTTGGCTCCTTCGGCGCTGCGACGAACCGTCGCGGTAATCTCGTCGAGGGCGGCGGCGGTTTCTTCCAGGCTGGCGGCCTGCTGTTCGGTTCTGCGCGACAGGTCAGAAGACGCCGATGCGATCTCCTCCGCGCCGCTGCTGACGCTGTCGGTCGACCCCGACACGGCGGTCATGGTCTCGTCCAACATGCGCATGGCGGTGTTGAAGTCCTGACGAACCTTTTCGAAGGCCGGGTCGATGACTGCCTCGATCCGGTGCTTCAGATTATTCCGGGCCAGTTGCTCGAGGCCGTTGGCGACCTCCTCGACGGCACGAACGCGCGGCGTGACGTCGGTCGCGAACTTGACCACCTTGATGACGCGCTTCTTGTCGTCGAAGATCGGGTTGTAGGACGCCTGGATCCAGACCTCGCGGCCGCCCTTGCCGATGCGCTTGAACTCGGCGGCGACGAACTCGCCGTTGTTCAGCTTTCTCCAGAAGTCCTGATATTCGGTCGACTGAGCCAGCGCCGGCTCGACGAACATCCGATGGTGCTGGCCCTGGATCTCGGGAAGGGCGTAGCCCAGGGCCGTCAGGAAATTCTCGTTCGCGGTGACGACCTGTCCATCGGGCGTAAACTCGATCACTGCCTGGGCGCGTGAGATCGCCTCGATCTTTCCTTCGAATTCGGCGTTGCGCCGCTTCTCTGCCGTGATCACCGTCGCGACCTTGACCACCTTGGTAACGACGCCTCTCCCGTTCCGAACGGGGTTGTAGGACGCCTGGATCCAGACCTCGGCGCCGCCCTTGCCGATACGCAGGTACTCCTGAGCATCGAACTCCCCACGTCCAAGCTTCGCCCAGAAGGCGGCGTATTCTGGGGTGCGAGAGAAAGCCGGATCCACGAACAGGCTGTGATGCTGTCCTTTGATCTCGGACAAGGCGTAACCCAGGGCAGCGCAGAAATTGTCGTTCGCGGTGAGGATTTTGCCGGTGAGATCGAACTCGATGATCGCCAGCGCGCGTCCAATCGCGGCGAGCGTTTGCGAGGATCCCGCGCCGGACGTGGTTTGAATGCCGAACATGCTGCTCTCCGGGAAAGGTCGCTGGATCGCCTAGCCTTGCTCAGGTCTCCAGGGATTGAAAATCTAGCAAATTGAGTTTCCTCGCCAAATTAGTATGCGCGCTCGATTAAATTGGAATTTATCCCAAACTGCCAGTATTGTTCCAAAAGTGCAGGTCTGCAGAATCGATCCGCAGTATAGGGCAATTTGACGCAGGTCCTGAGTGTGGATCGAACTTGAACAATACTATAAGGTGGGCAATCGAGGATTGAGTGTTGGGTGATCTGCCAATTCCTGATCAGCGTTTGTCATCGGCTTCGCATCTCATCCTGCGGGCGAGCGATCGTGACACCTTGGCGGAAATTCTGGGCGACAAGTATGGCGCGGCGCTGACCGGCGCGGGCCACGGAGACCTGCCCTTCTTCGCTCAGGCCAACCGCGTGCAGGTGGGTGGCGTGACCCTGCACTATTGCCGCTATGACACGCCCGTGGATATCGCGTTTTCCAATATGGCCGGCGTCAGGCAGTTACTGTGCCTGACGAGCCAGGGGCGGATTTCGTCGGACGGCCGGCAAGCTGAAATCAATGCCGACAGCACGACGATCGTGCCGCCCGACTCTTCGTTTCAGGCCTCCTACGCCTCCGGCTATCAGCATATCGTCACTCAGTTCGACGTCGATGCGTTGCGGCGCAAAGCCGAGGCCATCGTCGGATATCCGCAACCCGGTCTGTTCGCCATGCCCATGCTGGAGGCGCTTGCGACCTCGGCGCGCGTTCGCTCCCGGCAAATCTCCCTCTCCCTCGCGCGGATGTTGGCGAGGGAGACCCATATCGACATGCCGCTTATCGAGATGGGCCAGGCGCTGAGCAGCGCCTTCCTCATCGAAAACCTCGCCGGCTTCGCCGATCGCCTAGCCGAGGAGCCGAAGAGCGCCTCCGTCGCCGCCGTGAAGGTGCTTGAGGACTATATCCAGGCGAACTGGAACCGTCCGCTGACCGTCGAAGAGATCGCCGCCGCCTGCGGCGTCAGTGTCAGGAGCGTCTTCGCCCGGTTCAAGCAACATCGAGGGATCGCGCCACTGACCTATGTCCGCGAACTTCGCCTCGATCACGCGCATCGCATGCTGCTGTGCGAAGAAGAAGACTCCGTCATCTCCGTCGCCATGACCTGCGGCTTCTCCAGCTTCGGGCATTTTGCCCGTCGGTATCGGGAGCGGTTCGGAGAGCTTCCCTCAACGACACGCGCGCGAAGGCCGCTCGTGGCGAACAGGTAGGCGCCCATGGCGGCGACTTGAAGACGGATCGAGTGCATGCTGCCGACAATGCGGCAGTCGACGCCCGGCATCCACCCTCTGCTGACGCCGATGAGGTCGGCTGCACGCTCGCCGTCAGAGTTGGACGTTGAGGCTTCGTGCCCGCCGCGCTAGTCCTCAGGAATGCGTAGCCAAGTGCGGACCTCCCCAGAGCGCTTGAAGATCGCGTCAGACGGCGCGCAGCTAGTCCAGGGCGCGCTGGAAAGCGCAGATCTGGTCGGCGTCATCGACCTCCTGAAGGAGCAGCCGGCAGATCAAGCCGGCGTTCGGCTATTCGGCGTCCCGGGGCTCGCATCGTGTTTGCAAGCGACGGGGCTCGTCGGTCAGATTGCAGCATCATTCATGGGGGAGCAGGCTCGACCTGTTCGCGCCATCCTCTTCGACAAGACAGCCTCCACAAATTGGTCCCTGGCCTGGCACCAGGACCGGGTGATTGCTGTTCAAGAGCGGGTGGATGTCGAAGGCTTCGGCCCGTGGAGCCGAAAGCATGGAGCGCTCCACGTAGCACCTCCGTTTGACCTCCTGTCGCAAATGATGACGCTGCGGGTGCATTTCGACCCAGTGACGGAGACCAACGCTCCTCTCCTGATCGCACCCGGCTCCCACAGGCGGGGACGCATACCGGAGCCGGAGGTGCCGCAGGTCGTAGACGAGTGCGGCGTCGCAGCCTGCTTGGCCGAGCCAGGAGACGTGTGGGTGTATGCTACCCCAATTCTTCACGCCTCAGAGCGGGCCAGCTCGCCGATGCACCGACGCGTCCTGCAGGTGGACTATGCAACGGGCGAACTGCCAGGCGGGCTCCGCTGGCTCGGCGTCTAGGTCCGCTTCCCACCGTTGCGGACGTTGAGCTTGTGCGTAACGGTAGTGGAATGACCGACGATGACCTGAGAGAAATAGCCGCTCGCTGCGACCAGGCGACACCTGGTCCATGGCGTTCCTGGATTGAAGGGCGCGATCACACGTCTGGATCGAGCATGATCTCAACCGCTGGCGATGACATCGAAATGGTGGGCGCAACCCCCGCCGATCAGGACTTCATGGCTTCTGCCCGGCAAGATGTCCCGCGCCTTTTGGCAGAGGTTGCTCGCCTGCGCACCCTGCTCAGATCCCAAGGTTAGGGATAGGTCTGCTAACCACCGAGGCTGTGTGAAAACACCGAAGCACCGTAGTCTTTAGGGGAGGGCTTCGGAGGTGCGGGATGGCGCGCTTTATCGAGGGAGAGGATCGTCGGCAGGTGGCGTTGCTGCCGGAATGCCTGGACGATTACGTCGGTGAGGACAGTTCGGTCCGGGTGATCGACGCGTTCGTGGACGAATTGGATCTTGGAGCGCTCGGCTTTGACCGGGTGCGGGCCGCTTCGACGGGGCGGCCTGGCTATCATCCCGGCGCGATGCTGAAGCTCTATCTCTACGGATACCTGAACCAGGTGCAGTCGAGCCGGCGGCTGGAGCGCGAAGCTGGGCGCAACACCGAGTTGATGTGGTTGCTGGGAAAGCTGGCTCCTGACTTCAAGACCATCGCCGACTTCCGCCGCGACAATGGCCAGGCGCTGCGGGCGGCTTGCGCCGCCTTCGTGGCGATCTGCCGGGACATCGGCCTTCTGACCGGCGGCGTGGTGGCGGTGGACGGCAGCCGGTTCAAGGCGGTGAGCACGCGCGACAAGAACTACACGCCGGGCGCGGTGCGTCGGCGCATCGAGCAGGCCGAGGCGAGCATCGGGCGCTATCTGGAGGCGCTCGACGCGGCGGATCGCCAGGAAGGCGAAGAGGCTCAACTGCGCGGGGACCGCCTGAAGGACCGGCTGGACGCGCTGCGGCGGCAGGTGCGCGACCTCAAGGCCATGGAGGTCGAACTCGCCCAGGCTCCGGACGGGCAGATATCACTCACCGACCCCGACGCGCGGGCCATGGCCACCCACGGCAAGGGGACCGGGATGGTGGGCTACAATGTCCAGGCCGCCGTCGACGCCGAACACCATCTCGTCGTCGCCCATGAGGTGATCAACCAGGGCCACGACCGCAGCCAACTGGCCAACATGTCGGCGCGGGCCAAGGCGGCGACGGGGACGGACGCGCTGACGGTGCTGGCCGACCGGGGCTACTTCTCGGGGCCGGAAATCCTGGCCTGCGAGCAAGCCGGAACCACACCCTATGTGCCCAAGCCCCTGACCTCGGGGGCCAAGGCCGATGGCCGCTTCGGCAAGCCGGACTTTGTCTACGATCCCGCCCAGGACGCCTACCGCTGCCCGGCGGGCGAGACGCTCTCACGGCGCATGACCACCGTGGAGAACGGGCAAACCCTGCACCGCTACTGGAACCTCTCCGCCTGCAAGAGCTGCGCGCTGAAATCCCAGTGCACCCCGGCCAAGGAGCGCCGCGTCACACGCTGGGAGCACGAGGCCGTCATCGAGGCCATGCAGCGAAGGCTGGACCGCCATCCCAAGGCTATGCGCATCCGACGACAGACCGTCGAACACGTCTTTGGAACCCTGAAGGCCTGGATGGGAGCCACCCACTTCAAGACCCGGCGGATGGACAATGTGGCCGCCGAGATGAGCCTGCATGTCTTGGCCTACAATCTCAAACGCGCCATCGCCGTCGTCGGCGCCCAACCGCTCATCGCAGCGATGCGGGCCTGAGAAAGAAAGCTCCGCGCCGCCCCTCCTCGCGATACGGTCAGAGGCGTTTCCACACAGCCTCCACCCTAAGCAGTCAGCAGGCGCGGCAGCTTGAAGGTGATGGTTTCTCGGGCCTCGACCAGCTCCTCGACGGTCGTATCATACCGCGCGGCAATCGCGTCGATGACGCCTTGCACCAAGTCCTCGGGGGCCGAGGCGCCGGCGGTCAGGCCCACGCGCGACACGCCTTCGAACCAGCTCCAGTCGATGCCGTGGGCGTCGTCGATCAGGTAGGCCTCGCGGGCCCCGGCCTTCAGGCCGACCTCCTTCAGACGCACCGAGTTGGACGAGTTTTTCGAGCCGACCACCAGCACCAGTTCGGCCTGTTCGGCCAGATGCTTGACCGCGTCCTGGCGGTTGGTGGTGGCGTAGCAGATGTCTTCCTTGTGGGGGGCGGCGATGTCGGGGAAGCGCTCGCGCAGCAGGGCGATCATGTCGGCGGTGTCGTCGACCGACAGGGTGGTCTGGGTCAGGAAGGCGACGTTTGAGACGTCCCTGGGCGTCCAGGCGGCGGCGTCGTTGATGTCCTCGATCAGGGTCACCGCGCCGTCGGGCAGCTGGCCCATGGTGCCGATCACCTCGGGGTGGCCGGCATGGCCGATCAGCACGATCTCGCGGCCGGCGTCGAAATGCTTCTGGGCCTCGACATGGACCTTGGAGACCAGCGGACAGGTGGCGTCCAGATAGATCATCTGGCGCGACCGGGCCTCGGCCGGCACCGACTTGGGCACGCCGTGGGCCGAGAACACGACGGGGCGGTCGTCGGGTGCCTCGGACAGTTCCTCGATGAACACCGCGCCCAGGGCCTTCAGGCGATCGACGACGTGGCGGTTATGCACGATCTCGTGACGCACATAGACCGGCGCGCCGAACTTCTCGACGGCGCGCTCGACGATCTGGATGGCGCGATCCACGCCGGCGCAGAAGCCGCGCGGGCTGGCCAGCACGAGCGAGATCGGACGTCGGATCGGGGTCTGGGCGTTCATGGCGCGGAAACTAGTCGCTCGAAGCCCTCGGCGCCAGGAGTCTGCGTCGTTGCGACGTCACGCATATGCCTTTATCAGGCTGCATGACGCCGAAGGGGCTCCATGGCCCCGCTTGGCTCTTCTTGTCCGGAACCGACGTTTCATGCGCCGCACCTTCTCGTTCGCCCTCAGCGCCCTGATGGCCGTCTCGATCGCCGCCACGACGGCGACGATCGCTCACGCCCAAGGCCCCGGCGGCGGTGGCGGCCAGGACGACGGCGACCAGGCCGCCAAGAAGAAGAAGCGCGACGAGGAGTGGAACCAGCCCAAGGCGCCGCTGCAGCAACTGCGCAACGCCGGCCCGTGCCCCTATGTGAAGGTGCTGTACGACGCCAGCCGCTATGTCGAGTTCAAGGACGCCAAGGAATCGGCCAGCCAGGCAGGCTTCACCGGTGAGATCCAGAGCCTGGCCTCGGGTTGCGCCTACAAGAGCGACGAGCCGATCAAGATTCGCGCCGAGGTCCTGTTCCAGCTGGGCCGCGGCCCGCAGGCTCAGGGCGACAAGCACGTCTACCGCTACTGGGTGGCCGTGACCGAGCGGAACCAGGCCGTGATCGCCAAGGAATATTTCGACCTGCCGGTGACCTTCGCCAATGGCGCGGATCGCGTCTATGTCACCGAGACGCTTGAGCAGATCACCATTCCGCGCGCCGACGCCAAGGTCAGCGGCGGCAATTTCGAGGTGCTGATCGGCTTCGACGTGACGCCGGAAATGGCCGCCTTCAACCGTGAGGGCAAGCGCTTCCGCGTCAACGCCGGCCAGGCGGCCCAGGCTCAGCAGAGCCAGACCCAACCAGGGACGACCACCAAGCAATGAACGATTTGAAGCGGTCCTTGAGCGAGGCGGCCGCGGCCGCTTTCCAGGCCGCCGGACTTCCTCCCGAGTTCGGACGCGTCACCGCCTCCGACCGACCCGACCTGGCCGATTTCCAGTGCAACGGCGCCCTCGCGGCGGCCAAGAGCGCCAAGCGCAATCCGCGCGAGATCGCCGCCCAGGTCGTCGACATCCTGAAGGACGACCCGCGCCTGGCCTCGGTGGAGATCGCCGGCGCCGGCTTCATCAACCTGCGGGTCAGCGACGAGGCCCTGTCGGTCCGGGTCGGCGAGATCGCCTCGGATGGGCGCGTCGGCGCCCAGATGCTGGAGAGCCCGCGCCGGGTCCTGATCGACTATGCGGGCCCGAACGTCGCCAAGCCGATGCACGTGGGCCACCTGCGCGCCTCGATCATCGGCGAGTCGATCAAGCGCCTGTACCGCTTCCGTGGCGACGAGGTGCTGGGCGACGCCCACTTCGGCGACTGGGGCTTCCAGATGGGCCTGCTGATCAGCGCCATCCTGGACGAGGACGCCGAGATCCGGACGCTGGTCGAGGCGCTGCCCGAGGCGGCGAGCGATCCTGAGTCCGCCGAGGCCCTGAAGCTGAAGACCTTCCTGGACGGCCGGATCACCCTGGCCGACCTTGACCGGATCTATCCGGCCGCCTCCCTCCGCCAGAAGGAAGACCCGGCGTTCAAGGAACGCGCTCGCAAGGCCACCGCCGAACTGCAGAACGGCCGCTTCGGCTACCGCCTGCTGTGGGGTCATTTCGTCAAGGTCAGCCGCGTGGCCCTGGAGCGCGAGTTTCACGCCCTCGGCGTCGACTTCGATCTCTGGAAGGGCGAGAGCGACGTCAACGACCTGATCGAGCCGATGGTCCGCGAACTCGAGGCCAAAGGCCTGCTGGTCGAGGACCAGGGCGCGCGCATCGTCCGCGTGGCGCGCCCCGGCGAGACCAAAAAGAAGAAGCTTCCGGACGGCGGGGTGATCGAGGTCGAAAGCCCCGATCCCCTGCTGGTCGTCTCGTCGGAAGGCTCGGCGATGTACGGCACGACCGATCTGGCCACCATCCTGGACCGTCGTAATTCTTTCGATCCGCATCTGATCCTCTACTGCGTGGACCAGCGTCAGGCCGATCATTTCGAGCAGGTCTTCCGCGCCGCCTACCTGGCCGGCTACGCCCAGGAAGGGTCGCTGGAGCACATCGGCTTCGGCACCATGAACGGCGCGGACGGCAAGCCCTTCAAGACCCGCGCCGGCGGCGTCCTGAAGCTGCACGACCTGATTGAGATGGCCCGCGAGAAGGCCCGCGAGCGCCTGCGCGAGGCCGGCCTGGGCGCCGAGCTTTCGGAAGAGGCCTTCGAAGAGACCGCTCACAAGGTCGGCGTCGCGGCCTTGAAGTTCGCTGACCTGCAGAACTTCCGCGGCACGTCCTACGTCTTCGACCTCGACCGGTTCACCAGCTTCGAGGGCAAGACAGGTCCGTACCTGCTGTACCAGTCGGTGCGGATCAAGAGCGTGCTGCGCAAGGCGGCCGAGGCGGGCGCGACCGCTGGCCCGATCGTGATCCACGAACAGGCCGAGCGCGATCTGGCCATCCTACTGGACGCCTTCGAGGGCGCCCTGCAGGAGGCCTACGACAAGAAGGCCCCGAACTTCGTGGCCGAGCACGCCTACAAGCTGGCCCAGACCTTCTCGAAGTTCTACGCCGCCTGCCCGATCATGAGCGCGGACACCCCGGACCTGCGCGCCTCGCGCTTGGCCCTGGCCCAGACCACCCTGCGACAGCTTGAGCTGACCCTGGACCTGCTGGGCATCGAAGCACCGGAACGGATGTAGGATCGGTCTTGGCGTTCCCTTTGCACGCGTGCATCATCGGATCATGAGCGACAGCGTCTATCATGTTGCGGCGGAATGGGATGCCGAGGCCGGTGTCTGGACTTCGTCGAGCAACATTCCCGGTCTGGTCGTCGAGGCAGCCAGCCTGACGGAATTTGTCGATCTTGTTAGTGCGCTAGCACCTGAGCTTCTGTCCGAAAACCTCGGGCTGAAGGGCAAGGTGCCGCTAGATATCCGAGCGCACGGAACTATCGAATTGGCAGTTGCCTAGCTAAGTCGATAAAAATCAGCAACTTGCGCAATTTTCTGTGCAAGGGCTGTGGATATGCCCTGTGGGCAACCGGTGGGCGCGGGCGAATCGCGGTTACATGACGGTGTTCGCTGTTGGCGAGTGCCTTGATGCCGAAGGACTTTTATCCGGATCTCGTTCGCCTCCTGCTCAATGCAGGCTGCGAGCGCGTGCCCGGCGGCAAAGGTAGTCATGAGAAGTGGAAGCGCCCTGACGGGCAGATCCTTACCGTTCCAAGATCGAGGAGCCGGCACACGGCTAACGAGGTTCTGAAGCAGGCCGGGCTTCCTAAGGCGTTCTGAAGCGCTGCAACCGATGCGCCGTTGACTCTCGACCCCGGCTCCCGCATTGAGCCGAAGACCCTCGCGGGAGACATCGGGATTCGCTCCCGAGGCCGAAGGCGCAACCGCCCCGGAAACGCTCAGGCAAAAGGACCGCGCGGGTTTAGGAACGCTGGAAAGTAGCCACCCGACAGGGCGGCTCGCCGAAGGAGCAAGGCCGACCCCAAGCAGCAGAGGGGGAAGGCCGGAATCTCTCAGGTCCAAGGGACAGCGGGGGCGACTTGCCGGCGGACGCCGGTCCCGTCGCCGACCCCGCTTGGAGCCCGCCCCGTGTCCGACCCCAGTTCGTCCGAAGACCTCAAGAAGACCCCGCTCTTCGACGCCCACGTGGCGGCCGGCGCCCGCATGGTCCCGTTCGCCGGCTATTCGATGCCGGTTCAGTACAAGGACGGGGTGCTGAAGGAGCACCTGTGGACGCGCGAGCATGCCGGCCTGTTCGACGTCTCGCACATGGGCCAGGCCCGACTGCGCGGTGAAAACCCGGCCAAGAGTTTCGAGAAGGTGGTCTCGGCCGACTACCAGGGCCTGAAGCCCGGCAAGCAGCGCTACGGAGTGCTGCTGAATGCGCAGGGCGGGATCATCGACGACCTGATGACCGCGCGTCCGGACGACGACGGCCTGTTCGTGGTGGTCAACGGCGCCTGCAAGGACAACGACTACAAGATCATCGCCGAGAGCCTGGCCGGCGAGGCCACGGTGACCCGCCTGGAGGACCGCGCGCTGCTGGCGCTGCAGGGGCCCGAAGCCGCCGCCGTCCTGGCCGCCCATGTGCCGGAAGCCGCGCAGATGGTGTTCATGGACGCCCGCGCCCTGACCGCCTTCGGTGTCGACGCGATCATTTCGCGCTCGGGCTATACCGGCGAGGACGGCTACGAGATCTCGGTCCCGGCCGACGCCGCCGAGCGGGTGTGGAACACCCTGCTGGCCGACGCGCGCGTCAAGCCGATCGGCCTGGGCGCCCGCGACAGCCTGCGCCTGGAAGCGGGCCTGCCGCTGTACGGCCACGACCTGGACGAGACGGTTTCGCCGATCGAGGCCGGACTGAACTTCGCCGTCGGCAAGTCGCGCCGCGAGGCCGGCGACTATCTGGGCGCGGCCCGGATCGGCAAGGAACTGGCCGGTGAGCTGAGCCGCGTCCGCGTGAACCTGAAGGTGCTGGAAGGCGCCCCAGCCCGCGAAGGCGCCGAGATCGCCGACGAGGCCGGCAACGTGATCGGCAAGGTCACCAGCGGCGGCTTCGCCCCCAGCCTGGGCTTCCCCATCGCCATCGGTTTCGCCCCGCCGGCCTATGCGGCTGTGGGCACGAAGCTCAAGGTCATCGTTCGTGGCAAGCAGGCCGCCGCCGAGGTGGTCGCGACCCCGTTCGTCGCCAATCGTTACGTCCGCAAACTCTAATCAAGGGCCGACAGAGATGCGTTTCACCAAAGATCATGAATGGGTCATCGTCCAAGGCGACGTGGCCACGGTCGGCATCAGCGCCTACGCCGCCGAGCAACTGGGCGACGTGGTGTTCGTCGAAGTGCCGGAAGCCGGCAAGGTCGTGAAGCAGGGCGAGGGCCTGGCCGTCGTCGAGAGCGTCAAGGCCGCTTCGGACGTCTACGCCCCGGTGTCGGGTGAGGTCATCGAAGGCAACGCCGAACTGGGCGATGCGCCGGAGACCGTGAACGCCCTGCCGGAAAGCGGCGGCTGGTTCGCCAAGATCAAGCTGTCGAACCCCGTCGAGGTCGACGCCCTGATGGACCGCGATGCGTACGAAGCGTTCCTGAGCACCCTGTAAGAACCCCGCTCATCCCCGCGAAAGCGGGGACCCATGCGGCCACCTCAGCTTAGGTCCCCGTTTTCACGGGGATGAGCGGAAGAGCACAATGCGTTACCTCCCCCTGACCCCCGAAGACCGCGTCGAGATGCTCGGCGCGATCGGCGTGACGTCGATCGACGATCTGTTCGTCGACGTGCCGGCCTCGGCCCGCCGCGACGGAACCGTCGACCTGCCGCTGCACGCCGGCGAAATCGAAGTCGAGCGCGAGATGGCCGGCCTGGCCCGTCGCAACCGTTCGGCGGGGGAGGGCGCGTTCTTCTGCGGAGCCGGCGCCTATCGCCACCACGTGCCGGCCACGGTCGACCACATCATCCAGCGGTCGGAGTTCCTGACCAGCTACACGCCCTATCAGCCGGAAATCGCGCAGGGCACGCTGCAGGTGCTGTTCGAGTTCCAGACCCAGGTCGCGGCCCTGACCGGCATGGAAGTGGCCAACGCCTCGCTCTATGACGGATCGACCGGCGCGGCCGAAGCCGTGATGATGGCCCAGCGCGTCACGCGCCGGAACAAGGCGGTGATGTCGGGCGGCGTCCACCCGCACTATGTCGAGACCATCGAGACCCTGGCCCACGCCGCCGGCGTCGCGACCCAGGCGATGGCCCCCGCCATCGACGCCGAGGACGCGGTGATCGCCGCCATCGACGCCGACACCGCTTGCGTCGTCGTCCAGACCCCGAACGTGTTCGGCACGGTCACGGACGTCACGAAGATCGCCGAGGCGGCCCACGCCGCTGGCGCGCTACTGATCGTGGTGACGACCGAGGCGGTCTCGTACGGCCTCTTGAAGTCGCCCGGCGAGATGGGCGCGGACATCGCCGTGGCCGAGGGCCAGTCCATCGGCAACGGCCTGAACTTCGGCGGCCCCTATGTCGGCCTGTTCGCCTGCAAGGAAAAGTTCGTCCGCCAGATGCCGGGCCGCCTGTGTGGCGAGACCGTCGACGCCGACGGCAAGCGCGGCTTCGTCCTGACCCTGTCGACCCGCGAGCAGCACATCCGCCGCGACAAGGCGACCTCGAACATCTGCACCAACAGCGGCCTGTGCGCCCTGGCGTTCAGCATCCACATGAGCCTGCTGGGCGAGACGGGCCTGCGCCAGTTGGCCGCCCTGAACCACCAGAAGGCCCTGGCCCTGCGCGACGCCCTCAAGGCCGTGCCGGGCGTCGAGGTCCTGACCCCGCGTTTCTTCAACGAGTTCGCCATCCGCGTGCCAGGCAATGCCGCCGACGTCGTCGAGAGCCTGGCTGGCCACGGGATCATCGCCGGCGTGCCGTTCTCGCGCCTCGACGGTGGCGCGGGCATGGACGACGTGCTGCTGGTCGCGGCCACCGAGACCACGCTGGATATCGATATTCCCTTCTTCGCCAAGCTGCTGACCAAGGTGGTGGGCCAATGAGCATGAACAACGTCGGCCGCCCCACGCGTCCCGAAGCCGCCAATGACGGCGCGACCGGTCACGAGACCCTCACGGGCGGTCGTGGCCTGCTGCAGGACGAGGCCCTGATCTTCGAACTGGACGGCTGGAACAAGACCGGCGTCGACCTGCCGGAGGCCGCCGCTCCGTCCAGCGACCTGGCCGGCCTGCTGCGGTCGGAGCCGATCGGCCTGCCGGGCCTGTCGGAACCGGAAGCCGTCCGCCACTACGTGCGCCTCAGCCAAAAGAACCACGCCATCGACTTGGCGCTGTATCCGCTGGGCTCGTGCACGATGAAGCACAACCCGCGCCTGAACGAGAAGATGGCGCGCCTGCCGGGCTTCTCGGATATCCACCCGCTGCAGCCTCAGTCGACCGTGCAGGGCGCCCTGCAGCTGATGGACCGCCTGGCCCACTGGCTGAAGACGCTCACGGGCATGCCCGCGGTGGCCCTGTCGCCCAAGGCCGGCGCCCACGGCGAGCTGTGCGGCCTGCTGGCCATCCGTGCCGCCCACGAGGCGGCCGGCAACGGCCACCGCAAGACCGTCCTGGCGCCCACCAGCGCCCACGGCACCAACCCGGCCACGGCGGCCTTCGTCGGCTACACCGTCGTCGAGATCGCCCAGACCGAAGATGGCCGCGTCGACCTGGCGGACCTGGAGTCCAAGCTGGGCGACCACGTGGCCGCCATCATGGTCACCAACCCCAACACCTGCGGCCTGTTCGAACGCGACGTCGTCGAGATCGCCCGTCTGACCCACGCGGCGGGGGCCTACTTCTACTGCGACGGCGCCAACTTCAACGCCATCGTCGGCCGGGTGCGCCCGGGCGACCTGGGCGTCGACGCCATGCACATCAACCTGCACAAGACCTTCTCGACGCCCCATGGCGGCGGTGGGCCGGGCGCGGGTCCGGTGGTGCTGAGCGAGGCGCTCGCCGCCTTTGCCCCGACCCCCTGGCTGGTCCATGGCCACGACGGCTTCTCGATGGTCGAACATGCGGGTGAGGAGGGCGCCAAGACCGCCTTCGGCCGGATGAGCGCCTTCCACGGCCAGATGGGCATGTATGTCCGCGCCTACGCCTATATGCTCAGCCACGGGGCCGACGGCCTGCGCCAGGTGGCCGAGGACGCCGTCCTCAACGCCAACTACATCAAGGCTCGCCTGAAGGACGTGATGAGCCCGGCCTTCCCCGAAGGGCCGTGCATGCACGAGGCCCTGTTCGACGACAGCTGGCTGGAAGGCACCGGGGTGACCACGCTGGACTTCGCCAAGGCGATGATCGACGAGGGCTTCCACCCGATGACCATGTACTTCCCGCTGGTCGTTCACGGCGCCATGCTGATCGAGCCGACCGAAACGGAGTCCAAGCAGGAGCTGGATCGCTTCATCGAGGCGCTGCGTCTGCTGGCCGGGGCGGCGAAAGCCGGCGAGACGGAGCGCTTCAAGGGCGCGCCGTTCCATGCTCCCCTTCGGCGCCTTGACGAGACTCAAGCGGCTCGCAAGCCCCGGTTGAGGTGGAAACCTGTGGCCGCGGCGCCACTAGCCGCTGAATAGCATTTTCAATACCCCTGTTGCGACGGAAGGGCGCCTTTACGGCGCCCTCATCCCTCCACATATCGGGGGGGCGCGTCGGGGCTGGCTGGCTTTCCCAGGGAGCAGGCGAAGCGCAAGCCCGTTTGTCCTCCCATGACTGCTCTCGTCCTCGCCATGTCGCGCGCCCACCGATCCGCCGATGACCTCGCTCGTGAGTTCATCGCGCGATTCCTGCGCATTGCGCTGGTGACGCTCGGCCTGCTGCTGATCGCGGGCGGCGCGCTGATCGCGCCGCTGCCCGGTCCGCTGGGCCTGCCGCTGACCGTGGTGGGCCTGATGCTGGTGCTGCGCAATTCGTTCAAGGCCCGAAAGCAGTTCGTCCGCTTCCAGCACGCCCACCCCAAGCTGATCTTCCCGCTGCGCCGCCTGCTGCGCCGCGAGCCCGAGGTCGTGCTGGTGGCCTGGCAGCAAGCCCTGCGCGTCGAGCGCCTGATCGTGCCGCGCAAGTGGCGGGCGGCCGTTCGGTGGCGCAAGGGCCTCAAGCGCCGCGCCATGAAGCGGTCCGGGCGGTGAACGCGATCGCCACGACTATCGACATCAAGCACAGGGTCCGTCGCCGCGCGCGATTGGCGCTGCTGCTGCGCGAATCCGCCGCCCGGGCCTTCCGCTGGATCGCCATCGGCTTCGGCGCGCTGGTGATCCTGGCCGGCGCGGTGCTGACGCCGCTGCCGGGCCACGTGGGCCTGCCGCTGCTGGTCATCGGGCTGATGATCGTGCTGCGCTACTCGTTCCAGGCGCGCAAGACCTTCATCAAGTGGCAGAAGCGCCACCCCAAGCTGGTCTTCCCGATCCGCCGCCTGATGCGCCGCGAGCCAGAGGTGCTGCTGGTCGTCTGGCAGCAGATGCTGCGCACCGAGAAACTGGTCCTGCGCAAGGCCCGCTGGCGGCTGCTGAAGAAGACCCGCAAGCGGGTGAAGCGCTACGTGGCGCGGAAGACGGCCAAACCGGCCTGACCCGTCCGACGGGCGAAGATCGTCCTGAACCCATCAGGTCCATGGGGATTTAGCAGGGGCGCGCCGCGCCCATCGCCCTCCAGGACAAACCATGCGTTTCGATGTCGAAGCCTCGCTGACCTACGACTTCGCGACCCCGTGCGAGGTGCTGCTGCTGGTGGAGGCGGCGCACGGGCCCGACCAGGTCGTGCGATCCGAGGCCCTGACCTTCTGGCCGAATGTCGACGCGGTCCGGGTCGACGATCCCGTCACCTTCGAGCGGCGGACGGTGTTCACGGCCTCCGGAAGGATCAACGCCCTCTACCGGGCCCAGGTCGACATCGCGCCTCGCGCTCCGGATCTGTCGGCGGCGCCGGCGATGGCCATCCGCGACCTGCCTAGCGCGGTGTTGCCGTTCCTGCGGCCCAGCCGCTACAGCCCTTCGGACCGCCTCGAGCGCTTCGCCCGGCATGAATTCGGAGACCTGGAGGGCGGGCGTCGGGTGATGGCGATCCTGGCCTGGATCGCCGAGAACGTGAATTATCGCGCCGGGGTCAGCGACGCGGGCACGACGGCGGTCGACACCTTGATCGATCGGGCCGGGGTATGCCGGGATTTCACCCATCTCGTCATCGGCCTGTGCCGCGCCGCGGATATACCCGCCCGCGCGGTCAGCGCCTATGCCTGGCGGCTGGAGCCGCCGGATCTGCACGCCATCGCCGAGGTCTATCTGGGCGGCCGCTGGTGGCTGGTCGACGCCACGGGCTTGGCGCCCATCGACGGCCTGGTCCGGGTGGCCACCGGCCGCGACGCCGCTGACATCGCCTTCATGACCATCTTCGGCGAGGCGACCCTGGTCGAGCAGAGCTTCTCGATCCAGGCGGCGACATAAGAAAAAGGGCGCGGACCTCGCGGCCCGCGCCCTCTTCGTCTTGTCCGTGGGACCGGCCGCTATTGCAGCTTGGCGCCCATCTGGCTGATCGCGACGTCGGCGAGCGGATCGCTCTTGGCGCCGGCGAGGCGGGCGGCCAGGACGGTCTCGGCGGCCTGGGCGGCGAGATCCACCGCGGCGGCCTTCACGTCGGCGGCGGCCTGGGCCTCGGCCTGGGCGATCTTGCGTTCGGCCATCTCGGCGCGACGCTTGATCTGCTCCTCGAGCTTTTCCTTGGCTTCCTCGGCCAGACGCTTGGCGTCGGCCTTGGCGGCTTCCAGCATGCCCGTGGCCTGGCGCTCGGCTTCCTCGCGCTGGGCCTTGACGTCCGCGAGCAGGGCCTGGGCCTCTTCACGCAGTTGCTGGGCTTCGTCGAGCTCGGCCTTGATCTTGGCGGCGTAGCCGTCCAGCGCGCCGAACAGCGCGCCCGGCAGGACCTTCAGGAAGACCAGTAGGCCGAAGAAGATGACCAGGGCGACCAGAACCCAGAATTCCGGGTTCGACAGGCTGAACAGGGATTCGTGTTCCATTTTCAGCGCTCCTTAGGCCAGGGCCGACTTCAGCTCGGCGGCCGAGGCCGCCTTGCCGGTCAGCTTCTCGACGATCGCGCCGGCCGTCTCTTGAGCGACCACGCGGACCTGGCTCATGGCCGCGTCGCGGGCGGCCTGGATCGAAGCTTCGGCCGTGGCCAGCTTCTCGGCCAGGACGGCCTCTTCCTTGGCCTGGCGCTCGGCGGCTTCGGCCGAAGCCTTGGCCTTGGCGTCAGCGGCCGTCTTCTGGGCCTTGGCGCGAGCCTCGGCGACCTCGGCCGCGGCGGCGCGAGCCTGGGCCTCCGCCTCGTCCTTCATGCGACGGGCGTCGGCGATGTCGCCGGCGATCTTGCCGCCACGCTCGTCGATCGCGCCGCTGACGCGGGGCAGAAGCACCTTCGACAGCACGACGTAGAGGAAGGCGAAGATGAGCAGCAGCCAAACGATCTGACCCGCCCAGTGCTCGAACTGCAGCTGCGGAAGGCCGCCGCTTTCGTGCTTGGGGGCTTCAGTCGTCTCGACCGTGCCGTGATGTTCCGTCGCCATGGGCGAGGGCGCCTCTCAGCTAGTGCGCTTGGAGCGGGCCGGGATCCGGCCCGGCTCCAGGAAGCGCGAGAAAACAAAAGCATGGAGCGCGTCGCTTCCGATGAAGCGCCGCGCTCCAGGGTCGGATTACGAGAACAGGATCAGGAAGGCGATGACCAGGGCGAAGATGCCCAGGGCTTCCGTCAGAGCCATGCCCAGGAACAGCATCGGGCGCTCTTGAGCGGCGGCCGTCGGGTTGCGCAGGGCGCCTTGGAAGTAGTTGCCGAACATCACGCCCAGGCCCACGCCCGCGCCGATCATGCCGAGCATGGCCAGACCAGCGCCGATGTACTTAGCAGCAGCAGCGTCCATGATAGAGACTCCTTGAAGAGGGTATTGGTTGAAAGACTAAAGGTTGATCAGTGGCTGTCGAGGTGCACGACGTCGTTGATGTAGACGCATGCGAGCACCGCGAACACGAAGGCCTGCAGGAAGGCCACCATGAACTCGAGGGCCGTCAGAGCGACGACCGAGGTCAGGGCCAGGGCCGAACCGGCCCAGCCCAGCACGCCGAGACCGCCCAGGGCGATCACGAAGCCGGCGAAGATCTTCAGCACGACGTGGCCGCCCAGCATGTTGCCGAACAGACGAAGGCCCAGGGTGATCGGACGGATCAGGAACGACAGGATCTCGATCGGCACCAGCAGGAAGTACAGCGGCCACGGCACGCCCGACGGGGCGAACAGCTTGAAGAACTTGAGGCCGTTCTTGGCGAAGCCGACGGCGACCACGGTCAGGATGACCATCAGGCCCAGCGTCAGGGTCACGGCCAGCTGCGACGTGGCGGTGAACACCAGGAACATGCCCTGGAGGTTCATGAACAGCACGAAGGCGAACAGGGTGAAGATGAACGGCAGGAACTTCTTGCCGTCATGGCCGATGATCGACTCCGCGAGTCCATCGACTAGTCCGTAGAGCATCTCGCCCACCGCCTGCAGGCGGCCCGGAATGACGGCCTTGCGCGCGGCCAGGCTGTAGAACGTGATGACCAGCAGCGCCGCCAGCAGCATCGCGAACACCGAGTTCGTGATCGACAGGTCGATAGCGCCGAGGCCGGGAACGGTCACGGTGGGCAGTTCCACGATCTTCTGGATCTGGAACTGGTGCATCGGATCGGCCATCGGCCCTAGTCTCTCTTCTGCTTGGGGACGGTTGGCCCGTCTCCCATGTGTCCGTCGGCATTCCCCTGCGGGGACGGCGCCGACGCCTGCGCGCTCAGTTTCATCGCCTTGCGGACGATGGAGAAAATCGCGAACCCGAGACCGATCAGCAGACCGCCGACCATGCCCCAGGGGCTCGTGTGGACGTAATGGTCGAGCAGCCAGCCGAAGCCGAGACCCACCAGTACGCCCCCGATCAGGTCCGCCAGGAGGCGGTAGCCGTCCTGGTTGGCCTTCTCGGACTCCGCCTTGGCGGGTTTCTCAGCCGCCTTCTTCGCCTCAAATGCGTCGAGCCGAGCGTCGAGGCTTCGCAGAGCCTTGTCGTTCGGTTCGTCGGCCTTGGGCATGGGAAGCGGCAGGTCCGAAAACGCCGCGGACGCGCCAAAACAAGGCGCTTTTCCGGCCGGCTTGATCGGCGCGGAACCTATAGACGTCGCCGCAGTGCGTCAAGGTGACCGCATCGCGCGTCAAGTGGCCGGAATACTTAAGGATTTCGCCATCGGCTTCGTGGAGGGGCAAAACCATCCCCAATCCGGACGAATTAACCGACGGCCGGGGTCTATCGAAACCGTCGAACGCTTCCTATCTGGAGCGTGCTCTCTCGGCATCACCCCCACTAGGCAAGGGGCGATGGGCCTGATGACGCATTGATTTTTGCGTCGATCTGGGGTTAAGAGCCGCCGCCTCCAAACAATACGAAGATTCATGTCGCACCTGAAGAACACCGGATTCGCCGATCGTATCTCCTCCCAGCAGGAGGCCAAGAAGGCCATGCTGGCCAAGTTCAAGGCCAAGCCGACCGTCCAGGACCCCGATTTCGACAAGCGCGAAGAGCAACGCGCCGCCGAACTCGAAGCCGTCCGCGCCGCCCGCGCCGAAGCCAAGGAAAAGGCCCGCCTCGAAGCCGTGGCCCGCCAGGAAGCGATCCTCGCGGTCAAGCGCGCCGAGCGCAAGGAACGTAAGACCCAGGAAGCCGCCGAGATGCGGGTTCGCAAGGAAGAGAAGGCCAAGGAGCGCGACGAACTGCGCGCCCTGGGCAAGACGACCAACAGCAAGCAGTCCCGCGCCCAACAATGGGGCCACCTGCTGGGCTAAAGACCAAGAGGGGTCCTTCGGGGCCCCTTTTTCTTTGCCGGTCGTCTTTTCTTTGCAAGCGCCGTCGAACGGGACCATGAGCCGCTGATGGTTCACCTGGACGTTCTCGCCAGCCTGTTCGTGGTCGCCGCCCTCGCGGGCGCGCTCGACGCCATCGCCGGCGGCGGCGGACTCGTGACCCTGCCCGCCCTGCTGCTGGCCGGCCTGTCACCGGTCCAGGCCCTGGGCACCAACAAGCTGCAAGGCGCGATCAGCGCCATCTCCTCGACCAGCGCCTTCGCCCGGCGCGGCCTGATCGACTGGAAGACCGCCCTGCCGGTCGCCGTCGGGGCCGCCGTCGCGGGCTTGTGCGGCGCGCTCTGCGCCAGCCTGCTGTCGCCGCAGCTGCTTCGGGCGATCGTGCCCGTGCTGCTGATCGCCATCGCCCTCTATTTCGGCTTTTCGCGCGCCCTCAAGACCGAGGACGTCGCCCCGCGCATGGCGTTGATCCCGTTCGCCTGTTTCGTCGCGCCGCTGGTCGGCTTCTACGACGGGATCTTCGGGCCGGGGGCGGGGGCGTTCTACATGGTCGCGATCGTCACCCTGCTGGGCTACGGCGTGCTGAAGGCGACCGCCCACACCAAGTTGGCCAACGCCGCCAGCAATCTGGGCAGCCTGGCCCTGTTCATCCTCAAGGGCGCGGTCGTCTGGCCGATGGGCCTGGCCATGGCCGCCGGCGCCTTCATCGGCGCCCAGGTGGGCTCGCGCCTGGCGATGCGCTTCGGGCCCAAGCTGATCCGGCCGCTGCTGGTGGTGATCTCGTGCGCCATGGCTATCAAGCTGCTGGCCGACCCAGCCAATCCCATCCGGCAGGCGATCGGATTCTAGTTACGCCGCGACCAGCTTCTCGGCGGTCGACAGGTCGACGCTGACCAGCTGGCTGACGCCGCGCTCGGCCATGGTCACCCCGAACAGGCGGTCCATCCGGCTCATGGTCACCGGGTTGTGGGTGATGGCGATGAAGCGGGTCTGGGTGCGGCGGCGCATTTCGTCCAGCATGTTGCAGTAGCGGTCGACATTGGCGTCATCCAGGGGCGCGTCGACTTCGTCCAGCACGCAGATCGGGGCCGGATTGGCCAGGAAGACGCCGAAGATCAGGGCGCTGGCGGTCAGGGCCTGCTCGCCGCCGCTCATCAGGCTCATGCTGGCCATGCGCTTGCCCGGCGGGCAGGCGAAGATCTCCAGGCCCGCCTCCAGCGGGTCCTCGCTCTCGATCAGCTTCAGCTCAGCCTGGCCGCCGCCGAACAGGGCCTGGAACAGGGTCTGGAAGTTGGCGTTGATCACGTCGAAGGCGGCCAGCAGGCGCTCGCGCCCCTCGGCGTTCAGCTCCTCGATGCCGGCCCGCAGCTTGGTCACCGCGCCCGACAGGTCGGCGCGCTCGGTGCGCATGATCTCCAGGCGGCCGGCGTATTCCTGGGCCTCTTCCTCGGCGCGCAGGTTCACCGGGCCGATGGCGTCGCGCTCGCGTTCCAGGGCGAACAGGTGGGCCTCGACCCCGGCGGCGTCCTTCGGGACGGCCACGGCCTCGCCGGCGACATGGCGGCCCAGCTCCTCGGGCTCCATGCGGGCCTGCTCGCGGATGGCCGAGGCGACCTCGGCGAAACGCTGACGGGCCCCGTCCAGGTGGGCGACCAGGGCCGCGCGCTTCTCGCGGGCCTCGCCGGCGGCCTGCTCGGCCGCGCGGGCGGCCCGGTCGGCGTTGAGGCGGGTGGTCTCGGCCGTCTCCAGGGCGTCGCTGGCCTTGGACCTGCGCGCCTCGGCGGCGGCGAACTCGTCCAGCAGGACGACCAGCTTCTCCCGCAAGGCGGCCGGCGCCTCGCGGGCGGCCTCCAGGGCGGCGGCGGCCTTCACGCGGTCGCCGTCCAGGGACTCGGTGCGCTTGCTGGCGGTCTCGGCGCGCCTGGCCCAGTCGCCGCGATCGCGGTCCAGGCTCTCCAGCCGGCGTTGGCGACCGGCGCGCTCGCGGGTCTCGACGTCGAGCGCGGTGCGCGCGGCGCTGGCGGCCTCGCGAGCTTGGGCCGAGGCCTGTCTGGCCTGCGCCAGCTGGGGCTGCAGGTCGCCCGAGGTCTGGGCGGCGGCGTGGGCTTCGCGCGCGACGGTCAAGGCTTCGTCGGCTTCGGCCTTCTCGGCCTCGAAGCGGGCGATGGTGTCGTCCAGCGACTGGGCCCGCGCGGCGCGCAGAGCCTGCTCGCGCTCATGTTTGGCCACCTGCTCGCGGGCCCCGTTCAACAAGCGCTCGGCGTCGGGCGGGCCGCGCCGCTTGTCGCGCAGCAGCTCCTCGACGGCGCGCATGCGGTCGGCGGCGGTCTTCAGGGCGGCGGCCGTGGCCTCGGCGCGCGGAGCCATGACGTCGATCTCGGCCTCGACCTCGGCCAGGCGGGTGCGCTGCTCCAGCCGCACCGCGGCGGGCTTGGGCGCGTCGGCGCGGGCCACGAAGCCGTCCCAGCGCCACAGGTCGCCTTCCTTGGAGACCAGCCGCATGCCGGGCTTCAGCGTCGCTTGCAGCCGATCGCCGTCGGCGCGGGCCACGACGGCGACGTGCGAGAGGCGGGCCGCCAGGGCCGGCGGGGCCTTGACCAGCGGCGCCAGCGGCTGGGCCCCGTCCGGCCAGGCGGGCGCCGGCGCCTCGGCTCCGCCCCAGTAGGAGGGCGCCTTGGCGTCCAGGGCCGCGTCCAGGTCGTCGCCCAGCGCCGCCGCAAGGGCCGCGCCATAGCCCTTGTCGGGCGCCACGCTGTCCAGGGCCGGGGCGTGGCCGCTCTTGGTGCGCGGCGCGGTCAGCTGGGCCAAGCCGCGGGCCTCGGTGCGCAGGCGGCCCAGCTGGTCTTCGACATTGCGGGCCAGCTGGCGGGCCTGGGCCTCCTGTTCGGCGGCCTTCACGCGCTCGTTCTCGGCTTCCTCCAGCGCCGCGCGGGCTGCGGCCAGGGCGGTCTCGGCGTTGGCGAAGCGCTGGCGGGCGTCGGCGGCGGCCGGGTCGATCTCCGGACCGACGGCGGCCCGCTCGGCCTTGGCCTGGTCGAGGGCGCGGTTGGTGCGGTTGGCGCGGGCCTCGGCTTCCGAGAGCCGGGCGGCGGCGGCGCGGAACTGGGCCTCCTCGGCGGCGACGCGGGCGGCCAGCTGCTCGACCTCCGTCTCGGCGGCGGCGCGGGCGGCCTCGGCGGTCTTGGCGGCAGCTTCCAGCTCGGGACCCCGTTCCGGCGCGGCGGCGACCAGGGCGCGGACCTCCGTCAGTTCAGCGTCGATGCGCGAGAGCGCGGCGGCGGCGTCGTCCTTGGTCTGCTGCTCGCGGGCCCGGTCGTCGTCGATGCGGGACAGGTCGGTCTTCAGCCGCTCGAACTCGGCGGCGGCCGCCTCGGCCTCGCGCTCGGCGCGGTCCTTCTGGATGGCCAGCTGGCCCAGGATCGCCTGGGCGATCGTCGCCTCTTCTCGCAGCGGCGGCATGGCGGCCTCTGCCTCGGTGATCGCCACCTGGGCGGCGGCGCTGGCGCGGGCGGTGTCCTCGACCAGGCGCGCGGCCTCGGTGGCCTCGCGCTGGGTGCGCTCCAGGGTGTCGCGCGCCTCGGTCCAGCGGGTGTAGAGCACGGCCCCCTGCACGGCGCGGATCTCGGAGGACAGGCGCTTGTACTTCTCGGCCTGGCGGGCCTCGCGGCGCAGGCGGTTCAGAGCCGTCTCCAGCTCGCGCGCCACGTCCTCCAGGCGCGAGAGATTGGCCTCGGCGGCGCGCAGGCGCAGCTCGGCCTCATGGCGGCGGGTGTGCAGGCCCGAGACCCCGGCGGCTTCTTCCAGGATGCGGCGGCGGTTCTGCGGCTTGGCGCCGATCAGCTCGCTGATCTGGCCCTGGCGGACCAGGGCCGGCGAGTTGGCCCCGGTCGAGGCGTCGGCGAACAGCAGCTGGACGTCGCGGGCCCGCACCTCGCGGCCGTTGATCTTGTAGGTCGAGCCGGCCCCGCGATCGATGCGGCGCACGACCTCCAGCACCGGGTCGTCGTTGAACTGGGCCGGGGCCGTGCGGTCGGCGTTGTCGATGGTCAGGGCGACGTCGGCGTGGTTACGCGGCGGCCTTGCCCCGCTGCCGGCGAAGATGACGTCGTCCATGCCGCCAGCCCGCATGGCCTTGGCCGAGTTGGCGCCCATCACCCAGCGCAGGGCTTCCAGGAGGTTCGACTTGCCGCAGCCGTTCGGACCGACGATGCCGGTCAGCCCCGGCTCGATCCGGAACTCGGTCGGCTCGACGAAGGACTTGAAGCCCGAGAGGCGGAGGCGCTGGAACTGCACGGAGGCGGTCCCCTCTGGTCCCTTAGCCCTTCGCCGCGGTGGCGAAGGCCTTGGACAGGGCGGCGAAGCCGATGTCGCCCACGATGGGCGCGCCGTTGACGTAGAAGGTCGGCGTGCTCTCGACGCCGTCATCGATGGCCTTGGCGTTGCGTTCGTTCACCGCCTTCAGGGCGGCGGCGTCGCTCATGGTCGCCTTGAACTGCTCGTCGGTCAGGCCGTACTGCTTGCCGATCGCCGCCAGCCCTTCGTACAGCTGCTCGGTGCGATAGATGTCCGCCTGCTTCTGGAAGACGGTGGTCAGGACCTCGAAGTACTTGCCAGGAATGCGGCGCGACAGGATGAAGCCCGCTGCGGCGAAGGCCTCCGGCGGGGTCAGGAATTCGCGGAAGACGAGGCGCACCTTGCCGGTGTCGATGAAGGTCTTGCGAACCTGCGGCAGCTCGGTCGTCCACCAGTGGGCGCAGTGCGGACAGCTGGCCGAGGCGTAGACCACCAGCTGGACCGGCGCCTTGGGCGAGCCCATCAGCATCTCGCCGGGGACGGGCGGCAGGGCGCGGCGCGCGCCACCGTGGCGCTGGCTGTTAAGGCCAGGCCGGAAACGATCAGCGCGCGCCGGTCCAGGGTCATTACTTCGAGGCTTCCGCGATGGCGGCGTCCAGCTGGGCCAGGGTGGCTTCGCCGCCCTCCTCGCCGCCGACCTTCTTGCCGTTGACGATGAAGGTGGGCGTGCCCTGGATCTTGTCGGCCTTCATCTGGTTTTCGATGCGCTGGGCCGACTTGGCGGCGTTCTCGTCGCTCAGGCAGCTGTTGAACTGATCCTCGCTCATGCCGGCCGAGCGGGCGATGATCAGCAGTTCGCCGCGGATGTCGCCGGTCTGGAAGATGTTGGTCTGGGCCTTGTAGAGGGCGTCCGTCACCTGGAAGTACTTATCCTTGCCGGCGCAGCGGGCCAGCATGGCGCCGGCGTTGGCCAGGGTCGGCTCGCCGGTCAGGGCCTCGCGGGCGACGTAGTTGATCTTGCCGGTGTCGATGTACTTGGCCTTGAAGGCCGGGAAGACTTCGGCGTTCCATTTGGCGCAGTGCGGGCAGGCGACCGAGGCGTATTCGACCACCGTCACCTTGGCGTTCGGGTTGCCCAGGCTCATGTCCTCGGCGGTGACCTTTGTCCCCTTGGGGCCGCAGGCGGCGAGGCTGGCCGCGAGGGCGGCGACGAGGGTGATGCGGGTGATCAGCGAACGCATGAATTGGCCCTTCGGCGGTCGATTGAGAAGTTAAGCCCGATTCTCGCTAGCGAGCGAAAAAGGCGCGACGTTGACGGGTCTCAAGAGCTTGACTGGACGCAGGTTGTCAACCGGCTCAGCGCTGGGACCGCAGCACCCCGCGACCCAGCTTCAGCAGCGCCTGTTTCAGCGCGCCATCGGGCTGTTCGGCCAGGCTGTCGGCGAGTTGCTTTTCCTGCGCCGCGTCCAGCGGCGGCTTGCGGCGCGGACGTTGCTGGACCGGCGCGGCGGCGGCCTTCACAGGGCCCTGGACGATGCGCAGGCGGGTGACCACGCCCTTGCCCAGCAGCATGTCCAGCCGGGCGGTGATCTGCGGGGCCTGGTGCTGGATCAGCGAGGCGACCGGACCGTCGACGCGCAGCTCCAGCGCGCCGCCCTCGCCGTTGCGGCCCTTGATGATGCGGACGGGCTCGGTTCGACGCGCCAGCGTGTCGCCGACGATCTCGCGCCAGCGGGCCTGCAGGACGGCGGGACCTTGGCCGAAGCGGGTCTCCAGCTCCCTCAGCAGCGGCGCCAGGTTCTTGCCGGCGGGCGGCGGCGCGCGGAACTGGGGCTTCGTGCGCTTGCTCCGCAGGATCGCGAGGGCTTCTTCCGGCGTGGGCAGGGGGCGGCGGACCATGTTTCCAGGCTAGCACGAGGCCCGGCCTTCGCGGTAGGCGAGGGAAGATGAAACACCGTGACGCGCTCCGTTCGGCCTTGCTGGCCTGGTACGACCGTCAGGCCCGCGACCTGGCCTGGCGCGTCTCGCCCGCCGACCGCCGCGCGGGCGTGCGCGGCGACCCCTACCGCGTCTGGCTGTCGGAGGTGATGCTGCAGCAGACCACCGTGCCGCACGCCACGCCCTATTTTCTGGGCTTCACCCAGCGGTGGCCGACGGTCTCGGACCTGGCCGCGGTGGAGGACGGCGAGCTGATGGCCGCCTGGGCGGGGCTCGGTTACTACGCCCGGGCTCGCAACCTGCTGGCCTGCGCGCGAGCGGTGGCCAGCGACCACGGCGGGCTGTTTCCGGACACCGAGGAGGGGCTGCGGGCCTTGCCGGGCGTGGGCGCCTATACCGCCGCCGCCGTGGCCGCGATCGCTTTCGACCGCGCCGCCAATGTCGTCGACGGCAATGTCGAGCGGGTGATGGCCAGGCTGTTCGCGGTCGAGACGCCGCTTCCCGACGCCAAGCCCGAGCTGAAGGCCCTGGCCGCCGACCTCGTCACCGACGATCGGCCGGGCGACTGGGCCCAGGCGCTGATGGACCTGGGGGCCACGGTCTGCAAACCGAAGTCGCCGCTGTGCGACCGCTGCCCGATCTCGAACTGGTGCCAGGCCCACGCGACGGGCGCGCCGGAGACCTATCCCCGGAAGACCAGGAAGGCCGATCGCCCCCGCCGCCACGGCGTCGCCTATGTGCTGACCCGCGGTGACGAGATGGCCCTGGTCCGCCGCCCGCCGAAGGGGCTGCTGGGCGGCATGCTGGGCCTGCCGACCAGCGACTGGCGGGCCGAGCCGTTTTCCGACGCCGAGGCCGTGGTCGCCGCCCCGGTTCCCGCCCCTGGCGCGACTTCGGGACGGTGGAGCACGTCTTCACCCACTTCTCGCTGACGCTGCGGGTGTTCGTGGCGCGCGGCGACGAAAGCCGCCCCGACTTCGTCTGGACCCCGCGCGAGGGTCTGGGCGCCCTGCCCAGCGTGTTCCTGAAAGCGGCGAGAGCGGGCGACCGGTTGATCTAGCCAGCGCGAGCGGGAAGGCGATCCGTCATCCGGATCGGCCGGAGAGCGCCTCCCACAGCGCTTCCGACCGTCGATCTACGCCGACGCCTCGCCCCACAGGCGGTGTCTCAGTTCATTCCCGCGCGGACCTGGGCGCGCAGGACGTCGATCGGCGCCAGGCCGGCGTCGGTCTTGAAGTGCCAGTAGGTCCAGCCGTTGCAGGCCGGGGCCGACTGGACCAGGGCGCCGATCTTGTGGATCGAGCCCGACAGGTCGCCGACCGTTATCGAGCCGTCCGGACGGACCTTGGCGGCGTGATTGCCTTTGGCGCAGTACAGGGTGTCGCCCGGCGACAGCAGGCCGGCCTCGACGATGGTGCCGAACGGCACGCGCGGCTCGGCGCGCTTGCTGCCCATGACGTCCAGGTCTTCCGGCGCGATCGGCACGACCTTGGCGATGCGGGCCTTGGCGTGGTCCAGATATTCGGCCTCGCGCTCGATGCCGATGAACTTGCGGCCCAGGCGCTTGGCGGCCGCGCCGGTGGTGCCGACGCCGAAGAACGGGTCGAGGATCACGTCGCCCGGCTTGGTGGTCGACATGATCACGCGGTACAGCAGGGCTTCCGGCTTCTGGGTCGGGTGGGCCTTGGCGCCGTCCGCGCCCTTGATGCGCTCCTCGCCGGTGCACAGCGGGATGGTCCAGTCCGAGCGCATCTGCACCTCGTCATTGGCCATTTTCAGGGCGTCGTAGTTGAAGGTGTAGCGCTTGGCGTTCTGGCTCTTCGACGCCCAGATCAGGGTCTCGTGCGCGTTCGCAAAGCGGGTGCCCTTGAAGTTGGGCATCGGGTTGGACTTGCGCCAGACGATGTCGTTCAGGATCCAGAAGCCCAGGTCCTGGATGGCGACACCGACGCGGAAGATGTTGTGATAGCTGCCGATCACCCAGATCGCGCCGTCGTCCTTCAGCACACGGCGAGCGGCCTTCAGCCACTCGCGGGTGAACTTGTCGTAGGCGGCGAAGCTCTCGAACTGGTCCCAGTGGTCGTCGACCGCGTCGACCTTGGAATTGTCGGGGCGCAGCAGGTCGCCGCCCAGCTGAAGATTATAGGGCGGGTCGGCGAAGATCAGGTCGACCGACTTCTCCGGCAGGGCGTTCATCTGCTCGATGCAGTCGCCCAGGATGATGGTTTCCGGCCCGAACTTCATGACCCGCGTCCTCAAGAAAGAGAGCGGAATCATGAGTCTTACTGGTAAACGCGGTGTGTATGGACGTGGTTACCGGGGTGTTAACTCGACCCGAAGGCGACTATTTGAGTCTGATGGGACTCAAATCTTGTGAGCGATCAAAGATCTAGCTCGGCGTTGATCACGAGTTCGCCGGCCAGGGCGGCCTTGACCGGCGCCCAGCCCAGACGGTGGATCGGCGAGGGGCCCAGGCGGATCAGGCCCTCGACGTGGACCGGGGCGTGATAGCCCTTGTGACCGGCGAAGCCGTAGCCGGGATAGAGCGCGTCCATCTCGACCATGATCCGGTCGCGGGCCTCCTTGGCCAGGATCGAGGCGGCGGCGATCGAGCACGACAGGCTGTCGCCCTTGACCACCGTCTTGACCTCGCACGGCAGGGCGAAGCGGTAATTGCCGTCGACCAGGGCGAAGGCCGGCTTCACCGACAGGCCCTCGACCGCCCGGCGCATGGCCAGGCCGGCGGCGTGCAAGATGTTGAGCTCGGCGATCTCCTCGATCGAGGCCATGCCCACGCACCACGAGATGGCGACGGCCTTGATCTCTTCTTCCAGGGCCGCGCGGGCCTTGGCGGAGAGCTTCTTGGAGTCGTTGAGGCCCTTGGGGACGCGGTCGGGATCCAGGATCACCGCCCCCGCGCTGACCGGCCCGGCCCAAGGGCCGCGCCCGGCCTCGTCCACCCCGCAGACAGGACCCTGTCCGCAGGCCAGCTCCAGCATCATGTCGGGCCCGACGCGCATGGCCGCTGTTTAGGCCGCTTCGCCAGAGTGGGGAAGAATGATCGAAGTTTACGCCCGTAATTATCCGCTTGACGCCGACCTGCCGCCCCGCTCTTGATTACGGCTGTAATTCGAGGGGCGGCATGACCATCCAGCCAGGCTATCGGCGCGACATCGACGGCCTGCGCGCCGTGGCGGTCGCGGCCATCGTCATTCATCACGCCTTTCCGGCCCTGCTGCCCGGCGGTTTCGTCGGGGTGGACGTGTTCTTCGTCATCTCCGGCTACCTGATCACCCGACTGATCGCCCAGGCGCGGGACGCGGGGACGTTCTCGTGGGGCGGCTTCTACCTGCGCCGGGCGCGGCGGATCGTGCCGGCCTACATCCTGGTGACCCTGGTCACCGCCGCCCTGGCCGCCTGGATCGAGATGCCCAGGCTGCTGGCCCAGACCGGCGCGGCGACGGCGGCCTCGGGGCTGTTCCTGGCCAATATCCTGTTCGCCCAGACCGCCGGCTACTTCGCGCCCGGACCCCAGCAGAACCCGCTGCTGCACCTGTGGTCGCTGGGCGTCGAGGAGCAGTTCTACCTGGTCTGGCCGGCCGTGATCGCGTTGCTGTCGCTGAAGTCCACGCGAGGGATGCGGGCGGGTCTGGCGCTGGTCCTGCTGCTGGGCTCGCTGGTCCTGGCCCAGGCGATGGTCACCAGCGTCTGGGCGTTCTTCGGCCTGCCGATGCGGGCGTGGGAGTTCCTGGCCGGTGGGGCCCTGGCGCTGGGCTTGGTCAAGCCGCCCGGGGACCGAACGACGGTCAATCTGGCCGGCGTCATCGGCGGCCTGATGATCGCCGGCAGCCTGGTTCTGCTGAACGAGGCCAGCGCCTTTCCAGGCGTCTCGGCGGTTCCCGTCGTCATCGGCGCTGCGCTGCTGGTGTGGAGCGGTTCGGGCGCGACGCCGGGACTGGCCGTGCTGCGCCTGCCGCCGGTGGTCGGGCTGGGGCGGGTCTCCTATTCCCTCTATCTGTGGCACTGGCCGCTGCTGGTGCTGGCCGCCGACGTCGCCCAGCAGCCGTTGAGCCTGTTCCAGCGCCTGTGTCTGGTCGGCTTGGCGCTGGGCCTCGCCGTCCTGACCTGGCGCTTCGTCGAGCAGACGTTCCGGCGCGGGCCCGTCGAGCGTCCCTGGCGACGCCTGGGCCTGATGCTCGCGCCTGTGCTGGCGCCGATCGCCGTGGGCGCCCTGCTGTTCTTCACCCACGGCCTGCCGGGCCGCCTTTCATCCGAGGCCAAGGCCCTGGCCGACCTAGAGGAGACCGACGTCAATCCGGCCCGCGAGGCTTGCCTGGAAGAGCATGGCCAGGGTGATGAGTGCCGGTTCGGCGCCGGGCTCGACGCGCCGGGCGAGGACGTCATGGTCTGGGGCGACTCCCACGCCGACGCCTTGACGCCAGGCGTGGTCGAGTGGGCGCGGCGACGGGGCTGGAGCGTCCGCGAGACGGCGCGCAGCGGCTGCCCGCCGATGGTCGGGCTGAAGGTCCGCATCACCAACCGCTTCGCCCTGGACTGCGCCCCGACCGCCGACCAGGCCCTGGACCGGATCGCTTCGGACCGGCGGCTGAAGCTGGTGATCCTGTCCGGACGCTGGCCGCTCTATCGTGGCGCGCCGCCGTTCTATGACGTCAATTCGCCCCGCGTCACGGTCGAGGTGGTGGGGCGACCGGGGTACAAGCCGTCGCTGACCACGTCGCTGAGGACCACGTTGGACGCGATCGCCCGCCGTAATCCGAACGTCCGGGTGTTGATCGTCGGGCCGTTCCCGGAGCTGACCCTGGGCGCGCCCGAGTGCCTGGGCCAGGTCCGCCAGCTGGGCGGGCGGCCCGAGGTCTGCGCCAGCGTCGCCGCCGACCTGCCGCTGTCGCGCGCCGGCCCGGCCGAGGACGCGATCCGCGCCGCGATCCAGGATCGACCCGGCGTGGCGGCGGTGTTTCCGTCCGAGACCCTGTGCCGGAGCGGGCGCTGCGCGGCGATGCTGGATGGCCGGCCGATCTATTTCGACGACGACCATCTCAGCGCCTCCGGCGCGCGGCGGTTGGCGCCGGCGTGGCTGGACGCGGGCTGGGCCGAGCTGGAACATGCGTCCCACTAAGCCCGGAGACTGCTGACGCTTGGGAATTCGGCGGCGGCCTGCTTGGATGGCCTCATGACCTTCAAGACGATCGCCGCCGTCGCCGCCCTGGTGCTGACCTCCGTCCCGGCCCACGCCCAAGACGGCTGGCGGTTGGTCTGGTCGGACGAGTTCGACGGCGACCGGCTGGACGAGACCAAGTGGACCTACGCCGCCGACTGCGGCGGCGGGGGCAATGACGAGCGCCAGTGCTACGCCGTCGATCCCGAGACGGTCTCGGTCAAGGATGGCGTCCTGCGGCTGACGGCGATCAAGCGCAAAACCCGAGGGCTGGCCAATCCGTGGGCCGGTCCGACGGGGCCGATGAAGACCGGCGACTACGCCTCGGGCAAGATCCTGACCCAGGGCAAGGCCAGCTGGCTCTATGGCCGCGTCGAGGCGCGGGCCCGCGTCCCCGGCGGCCAGGGCGTGTGGCCGGCGATCTGGATGATGCCCGAGCTTTCGACCTATGGCGGCTGGCCCAAGTCGGGCGAGATCGACATTCTCGAGACCGTGAACCTGGGCGCGCCCTGTGACGGCTGCGAGGGCGGCCGCGAGAACCGGGTGTTCGGCACGATCCATTTCGCGGGCGACGCGGCCGGGACGCACCGGCAGGTCAGCAACAGCACGCCGATGCCGGTCTCCAGCGACGGCTTCCATGTCTATGCGGTCGAGTGGACGCCCGAGGCGATCACCTGGTTCGTGGACGGGCGGCGGTACGCGCGGGCCGAGGCGGCGGACTGGAAGCGCGACGACCAGGTCGCGGGGCCCGCGCCGTTCGACCAGCCCTTCCACCTGATCCTCAACCTTGCGTTCGGCGGCCGCTGGCCCGAGGGCGCCAACGCCAAGGGGATCGACGAGGCGGCGCTGCCGGCGACGATGGAGGTCGACTGGGTGCGGGTCAGTCAGCGGCCTTAAAGCTCTGGAAGCCCGGCTCGGCTGGCCCTAGAGGAATGGGACCGGGGGATCGTCCATGACGCTGCTGACCAACGCCGTGCCGCTGCTGTGGCTGATCGCCTCGGCCGTGGCGTTCTTCTTCGTGTTCCGGCCCAAGGCCGATTGGCCGATCGTGGCCACGCCGATCCGGGGGCTGAGCGTCTTCATCCTGGTGTTCGTGGGCGGTGCGATGCTGACCGCCGTGACCCGGCCTGACGAGGCGCCGCTGCCTAAGCCGAGGCCCGCCCAGTTGGTCCGGACGGCCTTGCCCGACCCGGCCCTGGTCCGGGCCCATCCGGAGCGCTACCTGGCGCTGGACCGGGTGAAGGCCGACCGGAACAAGGCGGGCGATGTTCTGCTGACCGGCGGAGCGACCAACCTTTCGGGCCTGGCGATCGCCAATCCGCGCCTGGCCTGCCGGATGACCCGCCGGGGCGCCCCGCCGGCGAGGTTTTGGCCGGCGAGGTTTCGGCCGTGGCCGAGGGGACCATCCCACCCGGCGGCAGGATGATCTTCGCGGCGATCAATCTGGGCCCGGCGGGCGGCCCTTGGGATGGCTGGAGCTGCCGCGTGTCGGCGGCGAGCGCTCCGTAAGCGACTGCTTATCGGCCGGCGTATAAGCCCAGCGCCAATGGCTCCGCCGGTTGGACGGGCGCAGCTCTCCCTCGTCATCAGCACGGGAGAACCGCCAATGACCAAGCTCTCCGCCCTGGGCGCCAGCCTTCTGATCCTGTCCTTCGCCGCCCCTGTCCTGGCGGACGAGGCCAAGCCGGCCCCGCCGAAGGTCGCCGCGCCCACGACGAAGGCCGCAAAGCCGCCGGCGGCCAAGACCTCCGACGATCGTCCGGCTCGTCACGCCGCCAGGGACGACGACGACAAGCACGGCGAGAACCACGAGAAGAAGCACGATGGGGAGCGCCGCCATGACCGCGACTGAACGCGTCATCCCGCCGCGCCGCTGGGATCCGGTCATCAAGCTGACCCACTGGGGGATCGTCGCGGCCATTCTGGTCAATGGCCTTGTCACCGAGGAAGGATCGGGACCGCACGTCTGGGTCGGCTACGCCCTGGCCGCCACCCTGGCCCTGCGGCTCATCTGGGGCGTCATCGGCCCGGCCGAGGCCCGATTCACCGCGTTCCCGCCCAGCCCCGCCCGCGCCCTGGCGCATATCCGCGAGATCGCCGCCGGCAAGCGCGTCGAGCACGCCTCGCACAATCCGCTGGGCGCCCTGATGGTCTATGCCATCTGGAGCGTGCTCGGGGTGATCGTCGTCACGGGCGTGCTGATGGCCAGCGCGCCCGCGAAGCCGGAATCCGGGTCGCACGCCGCGCAGCCGGCCTCCGCGACGCAACGCCTCGAGCGCGACAGCGCCCGCGAGGAAGACGGGCGGGAAGAGGGACGCGAGGCCGGCGAGGAGCACGAGGAAGGCCCGCTGGCCGAGATCCACGAGACGGCGGTCAACCTGCTCTATGGGCTGATCGTGCTGCACATCGCCGGCGTCGTCTTCGAGACCCGGCGCAGCGGCCGGCGGATCGTCATAGCGATGCTTCCCGGAGGACGCTAGGGTCCGAGCTCAATACCTATCAGGGTGTCATTCCGGCCCATCATGATCGAACGGCGACACGCTCTCGAACGCAGGACCACGGCGATGATCGTCGTCGTGATCCTGCAGCTCGCCGCGACCATCTTCTTCCTGGTCGACGTCACCGGCGACCTCCGCGCCGGCGGTCTGGGTTCGCACCTCCTGGTCGAGGGCGGGGCGGCCATGGCCCTGCTGGCCGGCGTGCTGTTCGGGGCGGCCCAGATCCGCTGGCTGGTCCTGCGGGCCCGCCAGGACGAAGCGGCCGTCGCCACCGCCCGGGGCGCCCTGGCCGATCTGGCGCGGCTGCGCTTCGCCGACTGGCGGCTGACGGTCGCGGAGGCCGACGTCGCCCTGTTCGCCCTGAAGGGCTGCGACGTCGCCGAAATCGCCGCCTTGCGCGGTGCGGCCCCCGGCACCGTCCGCGCCCAGCTCGCCCGCGTCTACGCCAAGGCCGGGGTCCGCACCCACTCGGCGCTGATGGCGCTGTTCATGGAAGAGCTGGTCGAGACGGGCGGCGGGTGACGCCCCTTAGCGCTTGGCCAGCGCCTTGCATTCCTCGTGGCGATAGCAGGTCGTCAGGTGATCGTTGACTAGGCCGGTGGCCTGCATGAAGGCGTAGACGATCACCGGGCCGCAGAACTTGAAGCCCTTGGCCTTCAAGGCCTTGGCCATGTCGACGGCGAGCGGCGTCTGGGCCGGGACCTCGCCCGCGCGCCACTGGTTCTGGATCGGCGCGCCGCCGACCATGTCCCACAGGAACGTCCCGAAGTCCTCGCCGCGCTCGCGCATGTCCAGATAGATGCGGGCGCCCGAGATGGCCGCGTCGATCTTGCCGTTCGAGCGGATGATGCCGGCGTCGGCCATCAGCCGGGCGCGGTCGGTCTCGTCGAAGCGGGCGACCTTCTCCGGATCGAAGCCGGCGAAGGCGGCGCGGAAGCCCTCGCGCTTGCGCAGGATGGTGATCCAAGACAGGCCGGCCTGGAACCCGTCCAGAACCAGCTTTTCCCAAAGGGCGCGGCTGTCCCACTCGGGCACGCCCCACTCGTGGTCGTGATAGGCCTCGTAGAACGGGTCCCCGTTCATACCCTTCCAGGTGCAGCGCGCGATCTCGGTCATGCGGTGACGCTAGCAGAACTTTTCGGGAACAAAAATCCCTTTAGGCCATCCAGGTCGGACGGTCGACGCGCACCGGCCGACCCTCCACGCTCAGCGCGGCGTCCTCGATGCGGTCCAGGCGCAGCAGGGCCATGGCCCGGCCGTCGCCGCCGCTCAGCACCTCGCCGGCCCGAAGCTCGCCCGCCAGAACCTCGGTCCCGAAGGCCGGGGCGGGGCCTTCGAAGGTGATCGGCAGCATGCGGGTCTTGATCGTCCCGCGCCGCTTCATGCGGCTGGTGGTCTCCTGGCCGACGAAGCAGCCCTTCTTGAAGTCGATGCCGGCCAAGAGGTCGAAGTCGGCCTCGATCGGATAGTTCGCCTCGCTGCCCCAGTCGGCGGGGCCGGGCACGCCCAGCGCCAGGCGGTGGGCCTCGTAGGCGTCCTCATCGGCGTTGGCCGGACGCTCGCCATAGGCCCGCGCGCCCAGGCCCGGCAAGCGGGGATCGGCATAGAGGCCTTCGCCCGCGACCTCGCCGCCGAACACGGCGAACACCGGCAGGTCGCTGGCCTCCAGCGTCGCCTTGGCCCGCAGGCGGTACATCGTCAACCGCGTCAGGATCGCCGCCCGGTGCTCGGCCGCGACGTCCAGCAGCGCGCCATCTTCCGTTCCCGCCACGAACAGGTCGTAGAGCAGCTTGCCCTGGGGCGTCAGCAAGGCCGCGAAGCGCAGCGCGCCGGGCGCCAGGGTCTCGACATCCTGGGTCAGCAGGCCCTGCAGGAAGCTTCGCCAGTCCGGACCGGAGACGGCGATGACGGCGCGGGAGGCGAGATGGGCGACAGTCGACGAGTTCATACCCGCAGATGTGGCGCCGAGGCGACGATCGCGCCAGTCCCCGAAAAGACGGAAAGCTGAACTGTTAACGTGGGATGCGCCGACTCGCCGACCGGCCTATAGATGGACCGATGACACAGCGGGCCTTCCCGATTCTCTTCATCACGGCCACACGCATCGGCGATGCGGTGCTCTCGTCCGGCTTGATCAAGCTTCTCTCCGAGCAAATCCCCAACGCGCGCTTCACCATCGTCGCCGGCCCGCTGGCGGCGCCGTTGTTCGCCCATGTGCCGGGCCTGGACCGCGTGATCGTGATGGAAAAGGCCAAGGGGAAGGGCAAGGGCCACTGGTTCAAGCTCTGGCGGCAAGTGCGCCACAGGAAGTGGGGCCTGGTCGTCGACCTGCGCGGCAGCGCGACGGCTCTCTTCCTGCGCCGCGACAAGCGGGCGATCTGGAAGAAGCTGCCAGGCGAGGTCGTGCACAAGGTGGTCGACGCCGCCCGCACCCTGAAGCTGGAGGGCGATCCGCCCGCGCCTCACCTCTACATCACGCCCGAAGTGCAGACCCTGGCCGATGAGCTGCTGGGCGACGGCGGCCCGATCCTGGCCATGGGGCCGGCCTCGAACTGGATCGGCAAGGTCTGGCCGATCGAGCGCTTCACCCAGACGGCGGCCCAGCTCCTGGACAAGGACGGCCCGATGGCCGGCGGGCGCCTGCTGATCCTGGGCGGTCCGGAGGACACCCGCATGGTCGAGGAACTGCGCATGGCCTCGGCGCGCGGCCGAACCATCGACCTGACCGGCAAGGTGGACCTGCTGACCGCCTATGCCTGCCTCAAGCGGGCGCGGCTGTTCATCGGCAACGACTCGGGGCTGATGCACATCGCCGCCGCCGCCGGGGCCCCGACCATCGGCCTGTTCGGCCCGTCGGACGAGCGCCGCTACGGCCCCTGGGGCGACAAGGCCGAGGCCGTGCGCGGGCCCCGCGCCTTCGACCAGTTCGTGGCCATCGACCCGGACCTCTCCCAGGCCATCCGCCACATGAGCGACCTGCCGGTGGCCACCGTGGTCAAGGCCGCCAAGGCGCTGCTGGCGCGGACCGAGCCGGAGGCGGTGGTCGAAGAGGCGATCGCGGAAGAGGCTGTCGAGGCCGCGGCCGCGCCGGAGCCGGTCGTCGACGCGGTGGAAGAGGTCTCGCCGCAAGAAGAGGCGGTTGAGGAAGAGCGCGTTCCAGAACGCGATACCAACTAATTCCGCCTTCCTCGCCCTTGTGGCGAGGACCCATGGCGCCGCCTCCGATGAGCGTGGCGTGATCAAGGACTTGCCCGCTGAACGATGGGTCCTCGCCACAGGGGCGAGGAAGGCCATGTTTTCTGGGTTGCTTGGGACGTAAGCCGGACCTAGACCCGCTGAAACCCCTCGCCAGGAGCCCCCCCATGACCCAGACCTTCGACCTGATCGTGCGTGGCGGCGAGGTGGTCAACCACGCGGGGCGGGGGATCACCGACATCGGCGTGCGGAACGGCAAGATCGTCGCCATCGGCGACCTCGGCCAGGCCAGCGCCGGCGAGGTGTTCGACGCCAAGGGCCTCACCGTCCTGCCGGGCGTGATCGACAGCCAGGTCCACTTCCGCGAGCCGGGCCTGGAGTGGAAGGAAGACCTGGAAAGCGGCTCGCGCGGCGCGGCCCTGGGCGGCGTGGTCGCCGTCTTCGAGATGCCCAATACCGAGCCGACCACGACCGACCCGGACGCCCTGGCCGACAAGCTCTCGCGCGCCAAGAACCGCATGCACACCGACCACGCCTTCTATGTCGGCGGCACCCACGAGAACGCCGAGTTCCTGGGTGAGCTGGAGCGCCTGCCGGGCTGCTGCGGCATCAAGGTGTTCATGGGCGCTTCGACCGGCAGCCTGCTGGTGCAGGACGACGAGGGCGTCGAGAACGTGCTGCGCCACGTCAACCGCCGCGCGGCTTTCCACTCCGAGGACGAATACCGCCTGGCCGAGCGCCGCGCGCTGGCCCGGCCCGGCGACTGGACCAGCCACCCCGAGGTGCGCGACGCCCAGGCCGCCTTGCAGTCGACCCACCGCCTGGTGCGCATCGCCAAGTCCCTGGGCAAGCGCATCCACGTGCTGCACGTGACCACCAAGGAAGAGATCGACTTCCTGGCTCAGAATAAGGACGTCGCCAGCGTCGAGGTCACGCCCCAGCACCTGACCCTGGTCGCCCCCGAGGCCTATGAGCGCCTGAAGGGCTTCGCCCAGATGAACCCGCCGATCCGCTCGGCCGATCACGTGGCCGGCGTCTGGCGCGGCATCGAGGCCGGCATCGCCGACGTCCTCGGCTCGGACCACGCCCCCCACACCCGCGAGGAAAAGGCCCGGCCCTATCCCGCCTCGCCCTCGGGCATGCCCGGCGTCCAGACCCTGGTGCCGATCATGCTGACCCACGTGGTCGACGGAAAGCTCAGCCTCGAGCGCTTCGTCGACCTGACCAGCCATGGCGTCAACCGCGTGTTTGGGCTGGCCGACAAGGGCCGCATCGCCGAGGGCTTCGACGCCGACTTCACCATCGTCGACATGAAGGCCCGCCGGGTCATCACCCACGACTGGATGGCCACCCGCTCGGGCTGGACCCCGTTCGACGGCTTCGAGGCCAAGGCCTGGCCCAAGGCGACCATCGTGCGCGGCATCGTGGTCATGCGCGACGACGAGATCGTCGCCGAAGGCCGCGGCGAGCCGGTGCGTTTCCTAGAAACCCTGGCCCGCTAAAGCCCTTCGCGCTTGCGGAGCAGCCACAGCCGCTCGGCCGGGCCCGGCGCGAGGTCGATCGCCCGATCATAGGCCGCCCGCGCCGCGTCGCGCCGGCCCAGCCGCGCCAGCATATCGGCGCGCACGGCGTGATAGGGCTGGAAGTCCGCCAGTCGAACGCCGTCCAAGGCCTCGATCTCGGCCAGCGCCACGGCGGGCCCGGCCGCCTCGGCCAGGGCCACGGCGCGGTTCAGCCGCGCGAACGGATCCTCGCGCCACGCCAGCAGCAGGTCGTACAGCGCCAGGATCGCCGACCATGGTGGTGGCTCGGCCAGTGAACGCCGCAAGCTCCAGGCCGCGTGCAGGGCCGCGCGCAGCTGGCGCGGGCCGGGTCGGTTCAGCCGCGCCGCCCGGCGCAGCAGGGCGTCGCCGTCGCGGATCAAGGGCCGGACCCACAGGGCGGGGTCCTGCTCGGAAAGCGGAACCATGGCCCCCTCGGCGTCCAGCCGCGCGGGCCGTCGCGCCTCGGCGAAGCGGACCAGGGCGGCGAAGGCCAGGGCCTCCGGCTCCTCGGGCAGCAGCTCGGCCAGCACCGCCGTCAGGTCCAGCATCTCGCGGGCGTAGCCGGCGTGGGGCCGGCGCCGGCGGCGTCCTCGTGGGCGCGGGCATAGGCCACTTCCAGCGTCGACAGCACCGCCTCCACGCGTTCGGGCCAGGCCTCGGGGCCGGGAACCTCGAACGACACCCCGGCCTCGGCGATCTTCTTCTTGGCGCGGGTCAGGCGCTGGAACATGGCCGGCTCGGCGACCAGGAAGGCGCGGGCGATCTCGGGAACTGAAAGGCCGCAAACCAGCCGCAGGGTCAGGGCGGCGCGGGCCTCGGGCGCGACGGCCGGGTGGCAGCAGATGAAGATCAGCCGCAGCCGCTCGTCGGGGATCAGCCGGTCGTCCGAGGCCAGGATATCCTCAGCTGTGGCCTCCGGTTCGGGCGCGTCGGGCGCCAGGCGCTGGCGGACGTTCCGCCTGCGGATCATATCCAGGGCCCGGCGCCGCGCGGTGGCGTACAGCCAGGCGGCAGGGTCCAGGGCGGGGCCGCCGGCCAGACGGCGGCGGCCCGCGCGCAGGCCTCGGCGAAGGCCTCCTCGGCCAGGTCGAGGTCGCGGAAGGTCGCGGCCAGGGCGGCCACGATGCGCGCCCCAGCCGCCCGCACCGTTTGGTCGAGCGCCCTCAATCTTCGTCGATGACGGGGCGGACCTCGACCGCGCCGTCGCCGGCCAAGGGGATGCGCCGGGCGATGGCCAGAGCCGCGTCCAGGTCGGGAACCTCGACCAGATAGAAGCCGCCCAACTGTTCGCGGGCCTCGGCATAGGGACCGTCGTGCAGGGCGTGCTGGCCGCCGGTCTTGCGCACCGTGGTGGCGGTGTCGACGGTCTTCAGGCCCGAGCCGCCCTTCAGGATTCCCTGGGCCGCCAGTTCGCCGGCCAGGGCCTGATGGGCGGCGATGATCCCGTCCAGGGCGCGACCTTCGCCGGTGCGATAGAGGTCTTCGTTCTCGTAGATCAGCAGGGCGTATTGCATCACTTCGTCTCCCGTGAGCGCGCGGCCATCGCGGCGCTTCGACCTGAGAGACGCGCCGGCTCGGCGGGATTCGACAGGGGAGGGCGAAAAATGTCGAGGGGGCTTTCAGGGCCGCGGCCCCTCCATTGGCTCGGTCTCCGTGTGAAGCGGCGAAGCCGTGTTGAACACCTGTATGACACGCGACATAACTGACGATATGGACGGATCGCCCCTCAACACCGCGCCCTTCCGCGACGCTCGCTACGCGCCCCGCGCGCTGGAGGTCGATCGGCGCGGCGACACCCTGATCCTGCGCAATCCCATGCCCTATTCGGACGCGGTGAGGACCACGACCGCGCCGCTGGCGCGCTGGGCGGTCGAAGCCCCGGACCGGTTGTGGCTGGCGGAACGGGACGGCGACGGCTGGCGCACGGTGACCTACGCCCAGGCCCGAAATCGGGTGGAGGCGCTGGCCGGGGGCTGGCCAGGCTTGGACTGTCGCGCGGCGCGCCGCTGCTGATCCTGGCGCGTAACGGTATCGACCACGCCCTGATCGCTTATGCCGCCATGAGCCTGGGCGCGCCGGCCGCGCCGGTCTCGCCGCAGTATGGCCTGAAGGGCGCGGATCTGACCCGGCTGCACCACGCCGTCGACCGGCTGAAGCCCGCCGCTGTCTATGCCGACGACGCCGAGGCGTTCGGCGACGCCCTGGCCGCACCGTTCCTGGCCGGTCTGCCCGTAGTGGTCAGCTGCCACGCGCGGCCCGGCGACATCGCCTTCGCGGACCTGCTGAACAGCGCGCCGGTCGAACCCGTCGCCCGGCCCGACGACGTCGCCAAGCTGCTGCTGACCTCGGGCTCGACTGGGCGGCCCAAGGCGGTGGTCTGCACCCACGCCAACATCGCGCTGAACGCGGCCCAGATCCAAGGCTGCTACGCCGATCCCGAGCCGCCGGTGCTGGTCAATTCAGCGCCCTGGAGCCACAGCCTGGGCGCCAACGCCATCCTGCACATGGTGTTGCACCGGGGCGGGACGCTGTACATCGACGCCGGCCAGCCCGTGCCTGGACGCTTCGGCGAGACGGTGCGAAACCTGTCCGAGGTGGCCACGACCTATCACAACATGGTCCCGGCCGGCTGGGCGATGTTCGTCGGCGAGCTGGAGCGCGATGCGGCGCTGGCCGCCAAGTTCTTCGAGAAGGTCCGGGTGCTGCAATACGGCGGGGCGTCGATGGCCCAGTCGATCCTGGACCGCGTCCAGGCCGTGGCGGTGCGCACGATCGGCCAGCGGATCACCTTCGCGGCCGGCTATGGCGCGACCGAGACCGGGCCGACGGCCTGCAACATCCACTGGCTGAACGCCCGCTCGGGCATGGTCGGCCTGCCGACGCCGGGCACGGCCGTGAAGCTGGTTCCCGCGGGCGACGGCGGCAAGTTCGAGATCCGGGTCAAGGGGCCGCAGGTCTCGCCAGGCTATCTTGATCAACCCGAGGCGACCGCCCAGGCCTTCGACGAGGACGGCTTCTACCGGCTGGGCGACGCGGCGCGGCTGGCCGATCCCGAGGATCCGTCGGCGGGCCTGGTCTTCGACGGACGGCTCGTGGAGAACTTCAAGCTGGCCAGCGGCGCCTTCGTCGCGGCTGGGGCGCTGCGTGTGGCGGCCGTGTCGGCGATCGGCGGGCTGGTCTCTGACGCCATCGTCTGTGGCGAAGGCCAGGCGGGCGTCGGCCTGATGCTGTTCCTCGACGCCAAGGCCTGCGAGGCCTTCGGCGCTGAGGCGCCGACGGCGATCGCCGAGCGTTTGCGGCGGTTCAATCTCGACGCCAAGGGCGGGACAGGAAAGATCGCACGGGCGTTGATCCTGGACGGCGCGCCCGACGCGGCCAGCGGCGAGCTGACCGACAAGGGCTACATCAACCAGGCCCTGGCCCGCGATCGCCGGTCGGAACAGCTGGCGCGGCTGTTCGCCGAGACGCCCGACGCCGGCGTCATGCGGTTCTAGGCTCCAGCCTTTGGCCCACGCCCAGGCAGATCAGCATCTGGCCGAAATAGTACAGCCCCCATACCGCCAGGCCGGTCGCCAGGGTGTCGGGCAGCGGTCCGAGGCGGGCGAAGATCAAGAGGTCCGACAGCACGAACATCAGCGCCCCGCGACCGACCGTCTTCAGCGAGAAGTCGCTGTTCAGCGCCGCGGCGGCCATGGCCGAGAGGAAGACGCTGTAGACGGCGATCTCCGGCGCGGCGGCGCGGTCGTGCGGCAGCATCCAGGCGGCGGCCGTCACCGTCGGGATCAGGAACAGCGGGCGCAGCGACGCGCGCCGCCGATGGCGCAGGTACAGCGCCACGGCGACGATATGACCCAGCAGGAAGGCGATCGCTCCGACCGTCAGGCCGTGGGTCTCGAGCAGCACGTCGCCTGCCGCGCCCAAGGCCATGACGGTGACCAGAAGCCAACCGTCCAGGCTCCTGGCCCGGATCATCGCATGGATCGCCAGCAAGCCCACGCCGGCGCCCTTCCATATCGTCTCGACCATCGGCGGCAGGTCCAGGCCCCAGGTCGCGACGTAACTGACACCGGCGACCGCCGAGGCGAGCAGCGTCCAGCGCGCGGCCGGGCCCATGGCCTTCATGGTGCGTTTTCTCCCCGATTCTTTCGATCAGACTGCGACGACTGTCGTCCTCGACGCAATCGTGTTGAGACCCATGCCGAAATGTCGGAGACAAGAGGCAAGGCTCGCCTGGCGGCGTGGAGAACAAGACCATGAACGGCGCGGACGCCCTGATCACGACCCTCGCCGACAACGGCGTCACCGCCTGCTTCGCCAATCCCGGCACCAGCGAGATGCAGTTCGTCTCGGCCCTGGACCGCGAGCCGCGCATGCGCTCGGTCCTGTGCTTGTTCGAGGGCGTGGCGACCGGCGCCGCCGACGGCTATGGCCGCATGGCCGGCAAGCCCGCCTGCACCCTGCTGCACCTGGGTCCCGGCTACGCCAACGGCGCGGCCAACCTGCACAACGCCCGGAGAGCGTACACCCCAATAGTGAACGTGATCGGCGACCACGCCACCTATCACCGGGGCTTCGACGCGCCGCTGAACAGCGACATCGCCGCCCTGGCCGCGCCCAACTCGGTCTGGGTCAAGTCGGCCGAGAGCGCCGACAGCGTCGGCCCCCTGACCGCCGAGGCGATCGTCGCAAGCTATGGCGCGCCCGGCGGCAACGCCTGCCTGGTGCTGCCCGCCGACGCGGCCTGGAACGCGGCGACGGTGAAGGGGCCGGTCGTGACGCCGCCTGGCTTCGAGCGGCCCGACAAGACCGCCGTCGAGGCTGTCGCCAAGGCGTTGGGCTTCGCGAAGAAGCCCGTGCTGCTGCTGGGATCGGGGGCCTGCGGCGAGGTGGCTCTGGCCGCCGCCGGCCGGCTGGCGGCCCATGGCGTCCGCGTGCTGACCGACACGTTCACCGCCCGTCAGGCGCGGGGCGAGGGCCGCTTTCGACCCGACAAGCTGCCCTATTTCGCCGAGCAGGCCCTGAAGGACCTGGAGGGCGTCGACCTGATGGTGCTGGTCGCCACCCAGCGGCCGGTCGCCTTCTTCGCCTATCCCGATCGCCCCAGCGTGCTCGTGCCGGAAGGCTGCTCGGTCGAAACCCTGTGTGGCCGCGAGGTCGACGCGGCTGCCGCCCTCGTCGCCCTGGCCGACGCGGTCGGCGCGCCGGCGGCGGGGGCGGTCGAGGCCCTGGTCATTCCGGACGTCCCGGCTGGCCGCCTGGACCCCTGGGCCATCGGCGCCTCGGTGGCGCGGCACATGCCGGCGGATACGGTGATCTCGGATGACGCGGTGACGGCCGGCCTGCCGATCTTTACCCAGACCCGCGCCGCCCGCGCCCACGACTGGCTGTCCCTGACCGGCGGCGCGATCGGCCAGGGCATCCCGCTGGCGATCGGCGCGGCGGTGGCCTGTCCGGACCGCAAGGTGCTGGCCCTGACCGGCGACGGGGCCGGGATGTACACGGTGCAGGGCCTGTGGACGATCGTCCGCGAAAAGCTGGACGTCACGGTGGTCGTCTTCGCCAACCACGCCTATCGCATCCTCGGCATCGAGCTGGGTCGCACCGGCGCGGGCAATCCGGGACCGGCGGCCTCGCGACTGCTCGACCTGGGCGATCCGCGCATCGATTGGGTCTCGGTGGCCCGGGGCATGGGCATGACGGCCGAGCGCGCCGAGACGGCCGAGGCCTTCGACGACGCCTTCGCCCGCGCCATGGCCACACCCGGCCCGCGCCTGATCGAAGCCGCGCTCTAGCGGGGCAGGGCGGCGTCCAAGGTGTCCGCGATGGCGGTCATCGCCGCCAAGTTAGGATGATAGGGCGCGCCGCCCGGCGGGGCCGGATAACCGTTCATCCAGGGCTGAGCCGCGCAGGCGTCATGCCCTCGGCTGAGCTCCGACGCGGCGATGACGCTCGCCCCGCCGGCCGTCGCCGCCTCTCGGGTGATCGACAGCAGGCGCGCGGCCTTGGTCCGGGCGGCGTCGGCGTCCGCCCCGGTCAGCGGCGTGGCGGCGCATACGCCCTGGGGCGGCAGGATGGTCGGATATTCGACCAGCACGATCCGGCCTTCGGCGCCCGTTCGCGGATCGCCGCGACGAGGCCGGTCATGGCGGTCTTCAGCGCCGCGTAATCCGCCTCGGTCGGGGCGGTCGCCGGCGCGCAACTGGCCTCGCCCCGCTGGCGGCACGAGGCGCCGTAGAGGCCGCCGACCAGGCCGATGTCGTTGCCGCCGATGGTGACGGTGACCAGCGTCGTGTCGGCCGTCACCGCGTCGATCTGGGCCGGGAGCTCGCCCCACGGCTGGAGGATCGCCGAGGTCCTGGCCCCGCTGCAGCCGACATCGACCAGGGTCAGGCCGCGCCGGGCCGCCAGCTGGCTGGCGTAGTTCCGCGTCGAACGCGTACAGCGGGCCGGCGCGCCCTCCTGATACGGCGCGATCCCCAGCCCGGCGGCATACGAGCTGCCCATCGAGACATAGCGCTCGCCGGCTTGCGCGGCGGTTGCGAGCAGGGCGAAGGCGAGGGTCAGGCGGCGCAGCATGGCGCGAGCTTATCCAGCGTCCCGACCAAAAAGAAAGCCCGCCGGATCGCTCCGGCGGGCCCCTTTTCAGTTCAGGTCGGGACTGGGATCAGCCCTTGACCTTGTTGGTCGGCAGCTTGCAGCCGCCGCCGATGCCCTTGGCCTGGACGCAGGAGAGGAACTCCTTGGCGGCCGGCTTGGCGACGCCGGTCGGATAGCCCAGCACCCAGCCGGGCAGACCGTCCGAGCAGGCCACTTCGACGAAGCCCTCGGTCTCGGTCGCGCCGATGACGCGAGCGTCCGACACCGTGCACGAGGCCTTGTTGAAGCCGACCAGGTCCTTGGTCAGGCGGGCGTACTGGGTGGACGTCTTGGTGAAGGAGCAGCGGAAGCCGTTCAGTTCGGCCGTCAGGCAGTCATAGACCGTGCCGCCGGTGGCGGTGAACACGGCGATGGCGCCGACGTCGCTGTTCTTGCACTTCAGCTCGACGATTTCCTTCTTCGGGTCGTTGGTCGGCAGCATGCCGTACTTCTCGACGTCGCAGGGGAAACCGGCCTTGGCCGCCAGCTTGCTGTAGAAGCCGGCCTGTTCGGTCTGGGCCGCGACCGCGTCGGTCATGGTGCAGCCGCCGCCGACGAAGCCGGCCTGGGCGCACGGGATGGCGCGGGCGAAGGCCCCCGTCGTCGCGGTCTGCTGGTAGACGTAGCCCTTGCCGTCCTGGCACGACACTTCGAAGTAGTTGTCGACCTTGGTGCTGAGGATGTAGCGCTTGTCCTTGATGGCGCAGGTCGTGCCCGCGGCCGCCGCGGCGGTGTTCAGCGTGTCGACGATGGCCAGCTGGGTCTGACGGTTGGTCAGCTTGCAGCTGACGTTGCCGCCTTCCTCGTACAGCAGGCAGCTGTTCACGACGACGTCGCCGCTGATGTTCATCGGGGACGTGGTCTGGACGACGTAGCCGCTGCCGCCTTTACAGGCGACTTCGAAATACGAGTTCTTGGCGCCCGAGCCGATGGCGCGGGTGTTCTCGATGTCGCAGGTGACGCCGCCCTTCTTGACGAAGGGGGCCAGGCCCGCGCCCGGGTTGGCGTTGCCAGGCAGGATACAGGCCAGGCCGCCGGCCTTGCCGTCGGCGGCGGGCTGGCTCGATTCCAGGCAGGTGTAGACCTGCGGAGCCGTGTCCTTCTTGGCGATCAGCGCGAAGCCCATGCCTTCGTTACAGGCGACTTCGTAGTACTTGGCGCCGGCCTTCTTGTCCTCGCCGATGAAGCGAGCGTCCGAAACCGTACAGCCCGCGCCGCTGGCCTGGATCAGGGCCGGGGCTTCCTTCATACCCGCTTCGCGCGCCTTGGCGTCGACAGCGGCGGGCTTGCCCTTCTCTTCCTTCGGCGCCGAAATGACGGCGGCCGGAATAAGAATGGCGACCGCGAGGGCGGCCGACAGGCCGATCGCGAAACGCTTCATGGGAAACATCTCCTGGGTGGATTCCTCGCGCGGACATAAGCGCGCGCTTGCATCGGGGGTCAAGATACCGTCCGACATAGGCGCGATCGTGACGGGGTCCGAGCGTAAAAAATGGGTTGGAACAAGGACAAGCGCCGGTTGAACCGGAGCTGAAGGGGACGCAATGCGCGATGGATTCGAAGAGGGCGAGGCGCCCGGCGAGACTCAGGAACCTCGAAAGGGGCGTCTGGTCTATCCGTTCGAGACCGCGCCGGAGCAGGGCTCAGGCGAGGCCGTCGAAGTCGCGCCAGGCGTCCTGTGGCTGCGCATGCCGCTGGGCGGCTCACTGCAGTTCATCAACGTGTGGGCCATTCAGGATGGCGAGGGCTGGGCGATCGTCGACACCGGCGTCCAGACCCGCGAGACCAGCCAGGCCTGGCGGGCGGCTTTCACCGGCGCTCTGGGCGGCAAGCCGGTCACCCGGGTGATCGTCACCCACCTGCACCCCGACCACATCGGCCTGGCCGGGTGGCTGACGCGCAAGTTCGACTGCCGGCTCTGGATGACGCGGCTGGAGTATTTCCAGTGCCGCATGCTGGTGGCTGATACCGGCCGCGAGGCGCCGGAGGACGGGGTGAAGTTCTTCCAGGCCGCTGGCTGGGACGAGGACGCGATCGAGAACTACAAGGCCCGCTTCGGCGGCTTCGGAAAGGCGATCTACGCCCTGCCCGACAGCTATCGCCGACTCAGCGACGGCGAGGATTTCGAGATCGGCGGCCGGACCTGGACGGTCGTGACGGGGCAGGGGCACTCGCCCGATCACGCCTGCCTGTGGTGCCCCGCGCTGAACCTGCTGATCTCCGGCGACCAGGTGCTGCCCCGCATCTCGTCCAACGTCTCGGTGTTTCCGACCGAGCCGGACGCCGACCCCCTGAGCGACTGGCTGCGGTCGCTGGCCAAGGTCAAGGCGACCGTGCCCGACGACGTGATCGTGCTGCCGGCCCACAACGATCCGTTCGAAGGGCTGCACACCCGGATCGACGGCCTGATCTCGGGGCATGAACGGGGTCTGTCGCGCTTGGAAAAGAAGCTGGCCGAGCCCAAGCGGGTGGTCGACACGTTCGGAGCCTTGTTCGCCCGGCCGATCGGGTCCGATCTGCTGGGCATGGCCACGGGCGAGGCGCTGGCCCACCTGAACTGCCTGATCCGCCGGGGCCGAATCGAGCGTGAGCTGGATGCCGAGGGTGTGGCCTGGTACCGGGCCGTTTCCGAGGACGGGGTTTCTAGTCCAGACTAGAAACGGTCGTTTGACATTTCGCATACGAAATTTAGGTTGGCCCGCATGTCCGTGCCCGCCGATCGCCGACTGATCTTCCTGCTCAACGCCGGCCATCGGCGCGTCCAGCGCTGGATCGAGGGCAAGATGGCGGCCAAGGGCGGCCTGACCGCCGCCCAGTCGGGGGTCTTGTTCTTCCTCGGCGAGCAGGATGGGGCGCTGATCGGCGAGGCGGCCGACGCCCTGGACCTGGCGCCTTCGGCCATGACCGGCCTGATCGATCGCATGACCCGGGCCGGGCTGGTCGAGCGCCGCGCCGATCCCAAGGATGGCCGCGCCATGCGCCTGCACCTGACCGACAAGGGGCGCGCCGCCCGCGAGGCGGCCAAGGCCGGGCTGGACGGCATCAACGCCCACCTGACCGCCGGTTTCACGGACGAGGAGATCGGCGTGGTCGCCCGCTGGCTTTCCAGCCTGCAGACCAAATTCCCCAAGGGAGAGTGACATGACGGACGCTAGGCAAGGTGACTGGGTGAAGGTCGAGATCGACGCCGGCGTGATGACGCTCACCCTGGCGCGTCCGGAAAAGAAGAACGCCCTGTCCAACGCCATGTACGGCGTGCTGGCCGACAGCCTGGAGGCCGCCGAGAAGGATCCGGCCGTGCGCGTCGTGATCTTCCAGGCCGACGGCGACAGCTTCACGGCCGGCAACGACCTGCAGGACTTCGCGGCCCAGGCGACGGGCGCCTTCACGGGCGAGCGGCACGTGATCCGCTTCCTCAAGGCCCTGGCCAACGCCACCCGGCCGCTGGTCGCCGCCGTCCACGGCCAGGCCGTGGGCGTGGGCACGACCATGCTGCTGCACTGCGACCTGGTCTATGTCACCCCGGACGCGCGGCTGACCGTGCCGTTCGTCAACCTGGCCCTGGTGCCGGAGGCGGCGTCCAGCTGGCTGCTGCCCGCCCGTATAGGTCACGCCCGCGCCTACGCCATGTTCGCCCTGGGCGAGGCGATCGACGGCGGTACGGCCGTGGCCTGGGGCATCGCCAACGGTTCGGCAGAGCTTTCCGATTTGCGCGCCCGCGCCCGCGCCGCCGCCGATCAGCTGGCCAAGAAACCGCTGGGCGCCCTGACCACCACCAAGCGCCTGATGCGCGACGCCGAGAAGATCGCCGCCCTGATGGACACCGAGGGCGCGCTGTTCGGCGAGCGTCTCAAGACCGCCGAAGCCCGCGAGGCCTTCATGGCCTTCATGGAGCGCAGGCCGCCGGACTTCAGTAAGGTAAGCTAGCAAAAACGATCTGGGAGGATCGACATGGCGGAGCGGATAACCTCGTCTTTCGGGGCGAAGTCGACGGCGCGCGAGGTGGCCGCGGGCCATGACCTGTCGGGGAAGGTCGCCATCGTCACCGGCGCGGCCACCGGCATCGGCGTCGAGACCGCGCGGGCCCTGGCCCTGGCGGGCGCGGAAGTGATCATCGCCGCCCGCAAGCCCGATCTGGGCGAGGAGATCGCCAACCAGATCAACGAGGAAGCGGGCATGAAGCGGGTCAGCTTCGGCATGCTGGACCTCTCCAGCCTCGAGGCCATCCGCCATTTCGCCCATCGCTGGGGCGACCGTCGCCTGAACCTGCTGATCAACAACGCCGGCGTCATGGCCTGTCCGCTGTCGCGCACCGCCGACGGCCTGGAGATGCAGATCGGCACCAACCACTTCGGCCACTTCCTGCTGTCGGTTCTGCTGGCGCCAAACCTGGTCGATGGCGCGGAGCATTCGGGCCATCGCTCGCGGCTAGTGTCGCTGTCCTCGATCGGCCACCGCCGTTCGGGCGTGAACTTCGAGGATCCGAACTACCAGACCCGGCCCTACGACAAGTGGGAAGCCTACGGCCAGGCCAAGACCGCCAACAGCCTGTTCGCGGTCGGCTTCGACAAGCGGTTCAAGGACTGGGGCGTCAACGCCAACGCCGTCATGCCCGGCGGCATCATGACCCCGCTGCAGCGCCACCTGCCGATCGAGGAGCAGCGCGCCCTGGGCTGGCTGGACGAGAACGACAAGCCACGCGAGGGCTTCAAGACCACCGAGCAGGGCGCGGCGACCAGCGTCTGGGCGGCCGTCGGCGACGAACTGGAGGGCGTCGGCGGCCTCTATCTTGAGGACTGCAACCAGGCCGTTCCGTGGAGTCAGGAGCTGCCCTGGAACGGTGTCATGCCCCACGCCCTTGATCCCGAGGCGGCCGACCGCCTGTGGGACCTGTCTGTGAAGACCACCGGAGCCGGCGCCTGATGCAGCGCCGGGCCATGCTGCGCCTGGCCGGCGTCGCGGCCATCGTCGGGGCGGCGATCGACATCGTCGCGCCGTTCCTGATCTATCCGCGTCTCACCGATCCCTGGCCGCACCTGGTCTATGTGGCCATCGACCTGCTGCTGCTCTTCGGCATGCTGGGCGTGTGGTCGGCGAGCGGGCGGAAGGCGAACGTCCTGGGTCTGGGCGGCTTCGTGCTGGCCCTGTTGGGCGTGATGCTGGTGCGGACCTCGTCGGCCGAGATCTTCGGCGCGGCGTCCTACGTGATCGCCTCCAGCGTCTGGTCGATCGGCATGGTCGTCTGGGGGATAGACCTGCTGCGGGCCAAGCTGTTCCGCATCCCCGCCATCCTCTGGATCGCCGCCCTCGTCATCGGGCTTGTCGGCATCGTTCTGAAGGATCACGGTCCCGTCGCGCACGTGGCGAAGATGAGCTTCATCGTCGGCTTCATCCTCGCCGGCCTCGACCTGATCCGAACACGGGAGCAATCCGCATGAGCCAAGCCGCTTCACTCCGGGGCAAGACCCTGTTCGTCACCGGCGCCTCGCGCGGCATCGGCCTGGCTATCGCCCTGCGCGCCGCGCGCGACGGCGCCAACATCGTCATCGCCGCCAAGACCGCCGAGGCCCATCCCAAGCTGCCGGGCACCATCTACACCGCCGCCAGCGAGATCGAGGCGGCGGGCGGCCATGCCCTGCCGCTGGTGGTCGACGTCCGCGAGGAGGCCAGCGTCCAGGCGGCGGTCGAGAAGGCCGTCGAGCGGTTCGGCGGCATCGACATCTGCGTCAACAACGCCTCGGCCATCTCGCTGACCGGCACGCTGGCGACCGACATGAAGCGCTACGATCTGATGCACCAGATCAATACGCGCGGCACGTTCGTCACGTCCAAGGCCTGCATCCCGTATCTGAAGAAGGCCGAGAATCCGCACGTCCTGATGCTGTCGCCGCCGCTGGACATGTCGCCGCGCTGGTTCGGTCCGCACGTGGCCTACACCATGGCCAAGTTCGGCATGTCGATGTGCGTGCTGGGCATGGCCGAGGAGTTCAGGAGCGACGGCGTCGCCTTCAACGCCCTGTGGCCGCGCACCGGCATCGCCACCGCCGCCATCCAGTTCGCCCTGACCGGCGAGGAGGGGCTCAAGCACTGTCGCACCGTCGAGATCATGGCCGACGCGGCCCATGCCGTGTTCCTGAAGCCGTCGCGGGCGTTCAGCGGCAATTTCCTGATCGACGACACCTTCCTGTACGGCGAGGGCGTGCGCGATTTCGACCAGTACAAGGTCGATCCGTCGGCGACCCTGATGCCGGACTTCTTCGTGCCGGAGAGCAGCGGGCCGCCACCAGGGGTAAAGATCGGCTAGCGCTTCTTCTTAGTCGCCGCCGCCCGCGCGGCGACCTCAAGCGACTTGCGCGACCAGTCCAGCAGGAATTCCTGGTCGTCCATGGCCTCGGCCGGAGCCGTCCAATAGCCCATCGGCTTGTCGTAGCCGAACGGGGTGAAGGCGTGCGATCCGGCGGCCTCGAACTCGACTTTGAGCGACTCGTCGCCCTTGAGGTAGAGAACGTCGTCGTCGATCAGCGCGAAGAACAGTCCGTTGGCATAGATCCCCACGCCGCCGAACATTCGGCGCGCGGTGATGTGGCCCAGCGGCGCCAGTTGCTCCAGAACGAAATCCCGATAGTCGTCAGAGACCGCCATGCCCGTTTCAGTCCGTCCCGCCACACCCGCCGATGCGGGCCTGATCCACCAGTTCATCCTCGATCTGGCGGACTATGAGAAGCTGCTAGACGAGGTCACGGCCAGTGAAAGCGACACGGCCGCCGCGCTTTTCGGCGACAATGCCCGGGCGTTCGCCGACATCGCCGAGCTCGACGGCCAGGCGGTCGGCTTCGCGCTGTGGTTCTACAACTATTCGACCTTCGTCGGCCGGCACGGGATCTATCTGGAGGATCTGTTCGTGCGGCCGGCGGCGCGCGGCTCGGGCGCGGGCAAGGCGCTGCTGGCCAACCTGGCCAAGCGCTGCGTCGACGAGGGTCTGGGCCGACTGGAATGGTCGGTGCTGGACTGGAACGCGCCGTCGATCGCCTTCTATGACAGCCTGGGCGCGGCGGCGATGGACGAATGGATCATCCGCCGCCTGACCGGCGAGGGAATCCGCAAGCTGGCGGGCGTCTGACCGCTATTCCAGCCGGTCGGCCTTGCGCAGGTCGGGGAACAGGAAGGCCCACAGCGCGGTGACCGCCATAGCCCCGACGCCGCCGAACACCGCCGCGCCGATGGGACCCAGCAGCCAGGCCACCGCGCCGCTCTCGACCTCGCCCAGCTCGTTGGAGGCGCTGATGAACACGCCCGAGACAGCGGCGACGCGGCCGCGCATGGCGTCGGGCGTGACGATCTGGACCAGGGTCTGGCGGACATAGACCGACAGCATGTCCGCTCCGCCCAGCACCGCCAGGGCGGCCACCGACAGCCATTCCAGCTTCGAGAGGCCGAACACCACCGTCGCCAGGCCAAAGACGGCGACGCCCGCGAACATGATCCGGCCGGCGTGGCGGCGGATCGGATTGCTGGCCAGATAGATCCCGACCAGCACCGCGCCCACCGCCGGCGCGGCCCGCAGCAGGCCAAAGCCGCCGGGGCCGATGTGCAGCACGTCCTTGGCGAACACCGGAAGCAGGGCGGTGGCCCCACCCAGGATCACCGCGAAAAGGTCCAGCGAGATCGAGCCGAAGACGATCTTGTTGTTCCAGACATAGGACAGGCCTTCCTTGATCAGCTCGGCGCGGGAGCCGGGCTGTTGCTCGGGCTTGGTCGACTTGCGGATCGACAGCGCCAGCAGGGCGGCGGCGAGGTAGAGGCCCAGGGAGGCGCCGAAGGCCATGCCCGGCGAATGGATCAACAGCAGGCCGCCCAGGGCCGGGCCGATGATCGAGCCGGCCTGCCAGGACAGGGAGTTCCAGGCGATGGCGCGCGGCAGCAGGGCGCGCGGCACCAGCATCGGCCCCATGGCGCTGCTGGCCGGCGACAGGAAGGCGCGGCTGGCCCCGAACATCACCGAGACGGCGAAGATCGGCCACAGATGGTGCGAACCCGACATAGCCAGGACCAGCAGCACGGTGGCGCTGATCGCGTCCAGGCCCAGCGTCGTGGCGACGATCAGCTTGCGGGTCCGACGGTCGGCCGTCTCGCCGGCCACCAGGGTCAGCAGGAACAGCGGCAGGAACTGCGCCAGGCCGATCATGCTGACCATGAACGCCGACTCGCCGACGGAATGGGTCAGGCGGGCGATGGCGTAGACCTGCCAGCCCAAGGCCACCGACTGGATCTGCACCCCCAGGGTGGAGACGAACCGCGCCACCCAGAACAGGAGGAAGTCACGCTCCCGCAACAACGCGCGCGTAGAGGTGTCGGGGACGGACGCGGGCGTCTCTGGGGAGGCTGGGTCGGACATCGCGCCGAAACATAGAGCCAAGTCGCCGCACCGCAACGTTATTGACCTGAGAAAGGCTTGGCCCTACAGCGCGCGCATCTTCTGAAGGCTCGGAGCGTGGTTTCACCGCACTCCCAGAGAATGAAAAGAGCTGGGCATGCGACGCCTGCGACGAATTCAGCGCGAACGCGCCACGATCTGAAGCTCTCCCGGTCGCGCCTTCGCGTCGGGAGCCCCCGACGCCCTTTCGCATTTCCCGAAGGCCGATGACCTCCGTTCAGAAGTCCCTTTCTCCCGCGCCCGCCACTCTGTCCCCCCTTGGGCCGCTGGTCCACGAGACCCCGGCGATGGAAGCGGCCGTCACCCACCTCATCGATCGGGTCTTCGGGCCCGGCCGTTTCGCCAAGTCGTCCGAGCGCCTGCGCGAGGGCAACGCCCTGCTGGCGGACTGCTCGTTCGTGGCCCTGCGCGACGGCAAGCCGGTCGGCTGCTGCCGCATGTGGCCGGTGACGATCGGCGGCGAGCCGGTCGCCTTTCTGGGTCCTCTGGCCGTCGATCCGGACGAGCGGAGCGCGGGCCTCGGCCAGGCCCTGGTCGAGAGCGCCGTCGAGGCCGCCCGAGCCGCCGGCTGGCGAGCTGTGTTGCTGGTCGGCGACGGCCCCTATTTCGGCCGGATCGGTTTCGGCGCCGCCCATACCGCTGGCGTGGTCATGCCCGGCCCCGTGGATCAGCGCCGCGTGCTGCTGCTGCCGCTGCGCCAGGGGGCGACGTGGGACTGTCCGGCGCGGTCGCGATCGCGCCCGGCGCGAAACCGGGCGCGACGATCGCTTGAGCCGGCGGGCCTTACGGCCTAACTGATCGGTGATGACCGATGCGCGCCCCAAAGCCGGACTGGAAGGCGTCGCCCAAGCCGTGAAGGCGGCGGGCGAGCGCGGTCTGCCACCGGTGCATCTATGGAACCCTGCCCACTGCGGCGAAATCGACATCCGCATCCGCAAGGACGGCGTCTGGTTTCACGAGGGTACGCCGATCGGCCGGGCGGCCCTGGTGCGCCTGTTCTCCACCGTGCTGCGCCTCGATCCGGACGGCTATCACCTGGTCACGCCGGTCGAGAAGATGAGGATCACGGTCGAGGACGCGCCATTCATCGCCACGCGCGTCGATCGTGTGGACGGGACGCTCGTCTTCCAGACCAATGTCGGCGACACGGTCGAGGCCGGACCGGAGAACCGGATCCGTGTCGAGATCGATCCCGAGACCGGCGAACCGCGGCCCTATGTCCATGTGCGCCGAGGGCTGGAGGCGCTGATCGCCCGGCCGGTGTTCTACGAGCTGGCCGAGATGGCGCGCCTGGAAGGCGACACCTGGGGCGTGACCTCGAACGGCGCGTTCTTCCCGATCGCCTCGCCCGGAACGGCGCCGGCATGACGAGAAACGCCTTGTCTCGTGAGGAGCGGCGCGCCTGGATCACCCAGCGGCTGCATCCGATCTCGGACTACGATCCCAGCCTGGCCAATCCCATGAAGTCGGACTTCGATCTCAATCCGGGGCTGAAGGTCGACAACCCTCATGCTCTGCGCCCCGCCGCCGTGCTGGTGGGCCTGGTCGAGCATGAGGACGGCTTGACCGTCCTCCTGACCCGCCGCTCGGACACCCTGCGCAGCCATACCGGCCAGATCGCCTTTCCGGGCGGCCGCTGCGATCCCGGCGAGACGCCCTGGCAAACGGCCCTGCGCGAGGCCCAGGAAGAGGTGGCGCTGGATCCGGCCTTCGTGACCGTGGCAGGGCTACTGCACGGCTACCAGACCGTGACCGGCTTCCACGTCATGCCGGTGGTCGGCTTCATCGATCCCAAGGCGACCTTCGTCCCCAGTCCTGAGGAGGTGGCCGACGTCTTCGAGACGCCGTTCGACTTCCTGATGGATCCGGCCAATCACCAGCGCCAGCATCGCGAGGCGCCGGGCGGCGAGCGTCGGCACTTCTACGCCATGCCGTGGAACGACCGCTTCATCTGGGGGGCGACGGCGGGCATGCTCCGATCGCTGTACGAGGCGCTTTACGGCGAGGACGGCCATTCGCCCCATTTGCCGTCTGGCGGAGGCGGCGCGTCCTAGCCTAACTATGTCGCGGCCTCAGGCCGGACGCGTCAGTGGGAGCAGGCGTTGAGCAGCGAGACGATCGGCCCCGCGCCGTGGATGACGCTTCCGAAGACCCAGGCGGTGATCGCCGCCCTGGAGGCGCGCGGCGGTCCCGGCTGCGCCCGCTTCGTGGGCGGCTGCGTGCGCAACACCCTGATGGGCAAGCCGATCGACGACATCGACATCGCCACCACCTTGACCCCGGACGCGGTCATCGCGGCGCTGGAGCAGGCGGGGCTACGCGCCATTCCGACCGGCATCGACCACGGTACGGTCACGGCGCTGTCGGCCGGCCGGCCCTACGAGATCACCACCCTGCGCAAGGATGTCGAGACCGACGGCCGCCGGGCGGTGGTGGCCTTCACCGACGACTGGAGCGAGGACGCCCAGCGCCGCGACTTCCGCTTCAACACCCTCTATGTCGACGCCGAGGGCCGTCTCTACGATCCGACCGGCGAGGGCGTCAGCGACGCGCGGGACGGCAAGGTGGTGTTCGTCGGCGATCCGATGACCCGTATCCGCGAGGACTATCTGCGGATCCTGCGCTTCTTCCGCTTCCAGGCCTGGTACGGCCGGGGCGAGGCCGACCCGGCGGCCCTGGCCGCCTGTGAGGCGCTGAGGGACCGGCTGCTGGGCGGCACGGCCGAGCGCCTGCAGAAGGAACTGATGAAGATGCTGGCCGCGGAGGACCCGCGTTCGGCCTTCCGGCTGATGGCCGCCACGGGGGTGTTGCCCACGATCCTGCCCTCGGTGGAGTCGCTGGCCCGGTTCGAGGCCCTGGTCGCCATCGAGACCGAGCAGCTGTTCGAGATCGATCCGGTCCTGCGCCTGGCTGCCTTGATCCCCGACGACGCCGAGGCCGCCGGACGGCTGGCCGAGCGTCTGCGTCTGCCCAACGCTGTTCGCGACCGCGTCGTCGAGGCCGTGGGCCAGGAGCCGCGTATCGTCTCGTGGATGAGCCCGCGCGAGGCCCGCCGCGCCGTCTACGCCCTGGGCCAGGGCGCGTTCAGCGACCGGATCAAGCTGGCCTGGGCCGGCTCGGGCCGCGACTCGACCGCGCCCCAGTGGCGGGCCCTGCTGGCCCTGGCCGAGACCTGGACGCCGCCCGCCTTCCCGCTGTCGGGCGAGGAGATCCTCAAGGCCGGCGTGCCCAAGGGGCCCATGGTCGGCGAGGTCAGGCGCGAGATCGAGCTCTGGTGGATCGACCAGGACTTCATCGAGGACAAGTTCAGCGCTATCGAACGCCTGAAGGCGGTCGCGCAAGGGATGGTGTACTAGGATGAAGATCGGCCTGCTGGAGACCGGCAATCCGCCGGGCGACCTCGCGGAGACGCATGGCGGCTATGCGGCGATGTTCGAGGCGCTGCTGGGACCCGAGCACAGCTATCGCGTCTACGACGTCCAGAAGGGCGAGCTGCCCGAGGACCCGGCCGAGAACGACGCCTATGTCATCACCGGCTCGGCGGCCGGAGTCTATGATCCGCTGCCGTGGATCGAGCCGCTGAAGGCCTTCCTGCGCGCGGCCAAGGGCGAGACGCCGCTGGTCGGGGTCTGTTTCGGCCATCAGATCATGGCCGAGGCGTTCGGCGGCAAGGTCGTGAAGTCCGACAAGGGGTGGGGCGTGGGCCTGCAGGCCTATGAGGTCGCCGAGCGCGCGCCGTGGATGGACGACGCCCACCACGTTTCGGTGCCGGGTTCGCACCAGGACCAGGTGGTCGAGCTCCCGCCTGGAACGCGGGTGCTGGCCGGCAGCGCCTTCACGCCCTACGGCATCCTCGCCTACGACGACGCCAGGGCGATCTCGATGCAGTTCCATCCGGAGTTCTCGCCGGCCTACGCCAAGGCCCTGATCGAGGCTCGGCGTGGAACGCGCTTCACCGACGAGCAGGCCGACGCCGCCATCGCCAGCCTCTCGGCCGAGAACGACCGGACGCGGATGGCCGAGTGGATCGGCCGCTTCCTGGCGCAGGAAACCCAAGCCTAGGCGGAGCGTTCGAGTCCGGAACTTCACCGGGAGAACGCTGATGCGCCTCGCCACTGTCGCGATCCTGACCGGAACCCTGGCCGTGGCCGGGGCCGTGATGGCCAGCGCCGATCCCACGCCCGCGGCGAAGCCGGCGCCGGTCGTGCTGAAGACCGCCGCCAGTTTCCAGTCGATCCAGGATCCGGCCGCGCGGTCGGTCGCCCTGTTCACCGAGGCGGGCAAGGTGATCCAGAGCCCGCGCTGCCTCAACTGCCACCCGGTGCAGCGCGCCCCGACCCAAGGCGACGACCTGCATCCGCACAATCCGCCGATGGTCGCCGGCGACAGCGGCCACGGTCCGGCCGGCATGCCCTGCTTCTCGTGCCATACGGCGGCCAACGTCCCGACCTGGGGTCAGGACATCAAGAGTATCCCCGGCGATCCCAAATGGGCCCTGGCGCCGGCCGAGATGGCCTGGCAGGGCAAGTCGCTGGGCGCGATCTGCGGCCAGATCAAGAACCCGGCGACCAACGGCGGCAAATCGCTGGCCGAGCTGCATCACCACATGGCGCAGGATCACCTGGTCGGCTGGGCCTGGAATCCCGGCGCGGGCCGCGTCCCGGCCCCGGGGACGCAGGCGCAGTTCGGCGAACTGATCAAGGCGTGGATCGACACCGGCGCGAAGTGCCCGAAGGCCTAGCGCCGACCCTCAGGGCCACTTCACCGTCGGCGGCATCGAGCTAAGGATCGACTCGACATTGCCTCCGGTCTTCAGGCCGAACATCGTGCCGCGGTCGTAGAGCAGGTTGAACTCGACATAGCGGCCACGCTGGACCAACTGCTGCTCGCGCTCGTCGGCGGTCCAGGCCTCGGCCATGCGACGGCGGACCAACTCCGGATAGATCTCCAGGAACGCCCGGCCGACATCCTGGGTGAAGGCGAAGTCCCGGTCCCAGTCGCCGCTGTCGTGATGGTCATAGAAGATGCCGCCGATGCCGCGCGGCTCGTTGCGGTGCGGCAGGAAGAAGTACTCGTCGCACCAGGCCTTGTACTTGGGATGCCAGGCCGGATCGTGCTTGTCGCAGGCGCGCTGGTAGGCGGCGTGGAAGTCGATGGCGTCCGGGAAGTCCTGCTGGCGCTGATAGCCGAGCAGCGGCGTCAGGTCGCCGCCGCCGCCGAACCAGCTCTTGGTCGTGGCGATGAAGCGGGTGTTCATGTGCACCGCCGGCACGCGCGGGCTGACCATGTGGGCGATCAGGCTGATGCCGGTGGCGAAGAAGCGGGGATCATCCGCCGCCCCGGGCATGTTCTTCGCCATCTCGGGCGTGAAGGTCCCGTGCACCGTCGAGACGTGAACGCCGACCTTCTCGAACAGCCGGCCGTGCATCATGCCCATGACGCCGCCGCCGCCCGCCGGGCGGTCCCAGGGCTTCTTCTCGAAGCGACCCGCCTCACCCGGATAGAGATCGGCCGGGGCCTCGTCCTCCAGGCGTTCGAAGGCGGCGCAGATCTGGTCGCGCAGGCTTTCGAACCACGCCTTGGCGCGGGCCTTCTTGGTGTCGAGGTCTTGATCGGTGCTCATGCCTGCCGATTAAGCCCCCGCGCGTCCGTGTGCAAATGGGGCGTGTTTCTGTCAGGAAATCGATTCTAGATTGCATCAGTAAAAATACGCCCTCTAATTGTCTGGCGCATTCGCGCGACATGGAGGGTTGGATGAAACCGAAGGCCATCTTCAAGGCAGCGGCTGCTGCGACGCTGTTGGGGCTAAGCCTGTCGCTGCCCGCCTCGGCGGCGCTGCAGAATGGCTGGGATCGCGTCTACTATTCCGACGAGGCGCATACCGAAATGGTCGGCGAACGCACGCTGTACTGCACGGGCCAGCAATATCAGTGGTGGGGCACGACCTCCCCGTACTTCGATCAAGAACTCTTCCCCTGCCAGCCCTCGGGCCCGCCGACTCCCATTCCGGGTCCGTTCTGACGGCGGTAAATCGACAAGAGGCGGCGGACACGGTTGTGATCTACTACCTATAGCGCAGTCGCAACGCTGGGGATCGCACCATGCCCGCCGCCAAATCGTCCGCTTCGAAATCGTCCGCCGCCGACGTCTGGATCGCCTCGGGCGTGCGGACGCCCTTCGCCAAGGTCGACGGACCGCTGGCCTCGTATGATGCGATCGAGCTGTCCGTGCCGGTGGTGAAGGCGATGCTGGCTAAGGGCGCGCGACCGGATTTCGCGGTCTGGGGCACGGTGATCCCGAACCTGACCTGGAGCAACATCGCCCGCGAGGTGCTGCTGGACGCCGGGGCCGACCCGACCATCCCGGCTTTCTCAACGGTGATGGCCTGCTCGACCAGCATGATCGGCGCGATTGAGGCGGCGGGGATGATCGACGGACGCGGCCGCGACCTGGCCCTGGTCGGCGGCGTCGAGAGCATGAGCCGGGTGCAGATCGGCCTGTCGGTCGCCCTGTCGGACTGGATTCGCAAGTTCCAGGGCGCGAAGACCGGCGGCCAACGTCTGCAGGCGCTGGGCGCGCTGAACCTGAAGGACGTCAGGCTTTACATTCCCAAGGTCGCCAACCGGGTCACCGGCCTGTCGATGGGCGAGCACACCGAGATCACGGCCAAGGATTGGAGCCTGTCGCGCGCCGACCAGGACGCCATCGCCCTGGCCAGCCACCAGGGCGCGGTGAAGGGCTGGGAGGAAGGGTTCTTCGACGACCTGGTGATCCCGATCGGCGGGGCCAAGCGCGACACCATTCCACGCAAAGACTCGACGCTGGAAAAGCTGGCCAAGTTGGCGCCCGCCTTCGACAAGACCAGCGGCAAGGGCACATTGACGGCCGGCAACTCCTCGCCCCTGACCGACGGGGCGGCGGCGATCTGGGTCGGCTCCGAGGCCGGCATGGCGCGGCTGCCGTCCGAGACGCCGAAGGTGCGGATCATCGACCACGAGGTCACGTCGATCGACCTGCGCCACGAGGGTCTGCTGATGGCCCCCGCCTACGGCGTGCCGCGCATGCTGGCCCGCAACGGCATGACCTATGCCGACGTCTCGCTCTGGGAGATCCACGAGGCCTTCGCCGCCCAGGTGCTGTCGCACATCGCGGCGTGGGAGAGCGTCAAGTTCCTGGCCGAGAAGGCCGGTGTCACGGCGCCGATGGGCGCATTCCCGCGCGAGCGCATGAATCCGTACGGTGGGTCGCTGGCGCTGGGCCATCCGTTCGGGGCCACGGGCGCGCGGATCCTTAGCCAGGCGGTGAAGGAACTGGCCGCCCGTCCGAAGGGCGAGCGGGCTATCGTCAGCATCTGCGCCGACGGCGGTCAGGGCACGATGATGTTGCTGGAGAGCGCCTGATTCAGGTCAGGGCGGTGAAGATCAGGGCCACGACGGCGACGTCGAAGATGCGAATGGCGACGGACAGCATGGAGGGCTCGCGGCGGTGAGTTCACCAATGATCCAGCAAGATCCGCGCCAAGCCGTCGGGCGCCGCTGATGGCCCTGTTCTTCGACGCGGCCTGGTATGATGCGCGTCTGGCCGAGCGCGGCCTGGGCCGTGCGATCCTGGGCGTCGCCACCGGCCTGACCGAGGCGGAGCTGACCCTGGCCTTCAAGGACCAGCGCGAGCTGTCGATGCGGGAAGTCTCTGCTTTCGCCGAGCTTTTGGGCGTGACGCCGGCCGAGGCGGCTTCGCGGGCCGGGGTGCGGCCGCCACCCGTCAACGACGCCCAGCGCATCGCGGCGCTGGAGGCGCGGGTGGCTGTCCTGGAGGCCGAGCTGGCCCGCCTGAGACGCTAGATGTTGGTCTTCTTCAGCAGGCCCGCCTTGGGACGGCGATCGGCCGGGCCGGAATATTCCGTGCCGAGATAGGTCGATCTGGCAGTGTCGAGCACTTCCTGCCCACCGCGCAGGCCGCGCTTCTGACCGGATTGACCCATGACGTGAGCGGCGAAGGCGGCGAAGCCTTCACCGCGCGGCGGTCGTTCCCGGCGCGGTGGGGGGGCGTCTTCCTCCGCAACGAAGACGGCCTCTTGCTCGCTCTCATGGCGCTCGTCCTCGCGCGGCGCCGGGAGGGCGCGACGCGTGGGTCCTGGGCGTCGAATGGGATCGATCGGGCCGTTCATACGCGGGACGGTAGAACCAGGACGGTTAAGAAGACCTGGATCGACTTGGTTAAGAAGGTGTGGGTCAGGACTTGTTCGCGAGCTTGGCGAGCTGCTCCTGCATCGCCTCCATCTGGCGCTTCAGTTCGGCCAGCGAGTCGTCGCTGGCCGGCGCGGCGGTCGAGGGCGCGGGGGCTGGTTCGGCGGATGGGGCCGCGGCGTCTTCCGGACGGACGTAGGCGAACGGAGAGAACATCTTCATGGCCCGGTCGAACAGCGCCATGTTCTGGCGGATCTGCTCTTCGTAGACGCCGATGCCGGGCATCTTGCCGGGCGCCAGGTTGGACAGCTGGCCGCGCAAACGCTCCTGCTGCTTGGTAAAGCTCTCGAGCGACATCTCCAGATACGACGGCAGGAAGGCCTGCATCGAGTTGCCGTAGAAGCCGATCAGCTGACGGAGGAACTGGATGGGCAGCAGGTTCTGGCCGCCGCCGCGGTTCTCTTCCTCGAAGATGATTTGGGTCAGCACCGAGCGCGTGATGTCGTCGTTGGTCTTGGCGTCGTAGACCACGAAGTCGACCCCCTCCTTCACCATGTCCGAGAGGTGTTCGAGGGTGACGTAAGAGGAAGACGCTGTGTTGTAGAGGCGACGGTTGGCGTATTTCTTGATGATCACGCGTTGCCCGGCCGATTTCTCGGTCCCGGCGGCCGTTTCGCCTTTTTCAGGGTTCTCGGACATTTCGTTCCCTAGTCCAGAGGTTCCGTCCTCTTTCGCATCGCACTATCGCTAATGCAAAGGCATGGCGCCAGTGGTCAGATGACTTGGAGGTGTCGCGAAGGCGTGAAAATGTGCTCGTGACGAACGCGGCCCGGATGTGCATGTTGATGCTGCATCGCAAAAGAACGGGCGCCGCAGCCGCGAACGCGTCACGTCAGAATGTCACGGGAGCTATCGCATGAGCGACATCGTCATCGTCTCCGCCGCCCGCACGCCGGTCGGCTCGTTCAACGGGGCGCTGTCCAGCCTGCCCGCCGCCGAACTGGGCAAGATCGCCATCGAGGCGGCCGTGTCTCGCGCTGGACTGGCGCCGGCGGACGTGGACGAGGTCATCCTCGGCCAGGTGCTGCAAGCCGCCGCCGGCCAGGGCCCGGCCCGCCAGGCCTCGGTCAAGGCCGGCATCCCGGTCGAGAGCCCGGCCTGGAGCCTGAACCAGCTTTGCGGCTCGGGCCTGCGCGCCGTCGCCCTGGCGGCCCAGCAGATCGCCGATGGTTCGGCCAAGGTGGTCGTCGCCGGCGGCCAGGAGAGCATGAGCCAGGCCCCGCACGCCCAGAACCTGCGCGGCGGCCAGAAGATGGGCGACCTGCAGTTCGTCGACACCATGATCAAGGACGGCCTGTGGGACGCCTTCCACGGCTACCACATGGGCCAGACGGCCGAGAACATCGCCAACCGCTGGCAGATCACCCGCGAAGACCAGGACAAGTTCGCCGTCGCCAGCCAGAACAAGGCCGAGGCCGCGCAGAAGGGCGGCAAGTTCGACGAGGAGATCGTCCCGGTCACCATCAAGGGCCGCAAGGGCGACACGGTCGTCGACAAGGACGAGTTTATCCGTCACGGCGCGACGCTGGAAAGCGTCCAGGGCCTCAAGCCCGTGTTCAACAAGGAAGGCTCCGTCACCGCGGCCAACGCCTCGGGCCTGAACGACGGCGCCGCCGCCCTCGTCCTGATGAGCGCCGAGGAGGCCGCCAAGCGCGGTCTCAAGCCTCTGGCCAAGATCGCCTCGTGGGCCAATGCCGGCGTCGAGCCCGAGATCATGGGCACCGGCCCGATCCCCGCCTCGAAGAAAGCGCTCGAGAAGGCCGGCTGGTCGGTCGGCGACCTCGACCTGGTCGAGAGCAACGAGGCCTTCGCCGCCCAGTCACTGTGCGTGGTCCGCGAGCTGGGTCTCGACCCGGCCAAGGTCAACGTCAACGGCGGCGCCATCGCCATCGGGCACCCGATCGGCGCGTCGGGCGCGCGGATCCTGACCACCCTGCTGCACGAGATGAAGCGTTCGGGCGCCAAGAAGGGCCTGGCGACCCTGTGCGTCGGCGGCGGCATGGGCGTGGCCATGTGCGTCGAGGCGGTCTGACACTTTATCGACACGCAACCTTAGCCGTGACCGCGCGCTTCCAGATCCGATGGTTCTGGGCGCGCGCGGGCCGGCGCCAATCATAAAAATATCCGGGAGACTGAAATGACGAGAGTTGCGTTCGTGACCGGCGGCACCCGCGGGATCGGCCGAGCCATCTGCGAGCGGCTGATCGCCGACGGACACAAGGTGGCGGCGGGCTATTCCGGCAACGAGGAAGCGGCCGCGGCCTGCGCCAAGGAGCTGGGCGTGATGGTCGTGAAGGGCAATGTCGGCTCGTTCGACGACTGCGCCGCCGCCGTGAAGAAGGTCGAAGCCGAGCTCGGACCGATCGACATCCTGGTCAACAACGCCGGCATCACCCGCGACGGCATGCTGCACAAGATGACCTACGAGCAGTGGTCGGAAGTGATCCGGGTCAACATGGACTCGGCCTTCAACATGACCCGTCCGGTGATCGAGGGCATGCGCGAGCGCAACTGGGGCCGCATCGTCAACATCAGCTCCATCAACGGCCAGAAGGGCCAGATGGGCCAGACCAACTATTCCGCCGCCAAGGCCGGCCTGATCGGCTTCACCAAGGCGCTGGCGCTCGAGAACGCCAAGAAGGGCGTGACGGTCAACGTGATCTGCCCCGGCTACATCGACACCGAGATGGTGGCGGCGGTGCCGGAGAACGTGCTGGCGGGCATCATCGCCGGCATCCCGGTCGGCCGCCTGGGCAAGGGCGAGGAGATCGCCGACATGGTCTCGTTCCTGGCGGGCGAGCGGGCCGGTTTCGTGACCGGCGCGACGCTCAGCCTGAACGGCGGCCAGTACATGGCCTGACCAGGCCTGGTCCGAAGACCTCCCCCGAAGCTCGGGCTTGACGGCGACTGTTGCGGTTTGGCCTCATGCGCGCGGCTTCGGGGTTTGGACGTTAACACGTCCAAGATTCGCCCCAGTCGGCGGGCAGTACGGATCGTATGAAATTCTGCAAGGCGGAGCTTGGCGATTGGGGGGCGAAGGCGACCCTGGCCATCGCGGCTCTGATGGTCATGGCGGCGTCGGCGAACGCCCAGCAGCTGCCGCACTCCCTGCGGGACGCCCTGCTCGGCCATAAGGGCTCGGGCGAGGCTCGTCGCGTGGCGGCCCCGCCGGTGGCCCGCTACGTCTCCGAAGCCGGTGGCGGCTTCATCTTCGACCAGGCCTCGCCCCAGCCGCTGATGAAGTTCGACAACAGCGCCGAGGTCTGGGTGCTGTCGGCGCAACAGGCCTCGCGCGGCGACGTCATCTATCGCAACGATCTGGGCGAGCCGGTTCTGCGGGTCACCAAGCTGGGCGGGGTGATCCTGTTCACGGACGACGCCCCGATGGGCGCGGCCGCCGCCCTGTCGGGCCGGGCTTCGTCGATCCAGCCGCCGGCCATCCTGTCGTTCAGCGTCTTCGTCCAGCGGGTGCGTATCGCCACCGCCCGCGCCAGTCGCGCGGCCCAACGCGACATCGAGTTCTCCACGGTGCAGGACGTGCGCCCCGAGACCTCGGTCCTGGCCGCCGATACCGCGACCGTCGTCGCCGAAGCCTTCGAGCGCATGGCGCGCAAGGGCGATCGTTCGTTGATCTCGCGCATCGCCCGCGTGTTGCTGGCCGAGGGCCGCAAGCCGGCCGCGTCCCTGAAGGACGGCTCCCTGACCATCACCTATTCGCCCGACCAGGGCGTGGCGGGACGTCCGTCGTCCAAGCGGATCATCAAGGTGATCAACCGCTGACGGGCTTTATATAGCCCGTTGGAAGCGTAACCATAACTGCTCAGAACCCGTTTACCTGGCTCGCATATCGGTGTTCGCTAGTCACGGCTTCGTGGCGTCGCACCTCGCGCGCAACCCTGCGTTATGCGACGCCAGCGAGGCTTTTCGCGCGTTCGCAAGGTTCTAGTGTTTCCATGGATAGCCCCGACATCGCCGAGGCGCCCGGCCGCGGGCGCCTGAAGATGGCCGACATCGCGCGGATGGCGGGCGTGTCAATCTCGACGGTGTCGCGCGCCCTCGCGGGCAATCCGTTGATCCCCAAGGCCCTGCGCGACCACATCGTCGAGATCGCCCAGACCCACGGCTATGTCGTCAATCAGTCGGCCCGATCCCTGCGCCTGCGCAAGACCGACACCATCGGGGTCATCATTCCCCTGGCCCATGAGGCCGGACAGCTGATCTCCGACCCGTTCTTCCTGGAGATGGTCGGACGGCTGGCCGACGAGATCACGCGTCGCGGCTATTCGGTTCTGCTGAACAAGGTCATCGTCAACGAGACCGGTTGGCTGGAGCGCATCATCCAGTCGCATCGGGCCGATGGCCTGCTGCTGATCGGCCAGAGCAACCAGCACGAGGCGCTGAACACGGTCTCCGACACCTATCGGCCCATGGTCGTCTGGGGCGCCCGGCTGCCCGGGCAGCGCTACTGCGCCGTGGGCAGCGACAATGTCGAGGGTGGTCGCGTGGCCGTGGCGCATCTGGCCGCGAACGGCCGCGCGCGCATCGCCTTCCTGGGCGAGACCGACGCGCCCGAGGCGATCCAGCGGTTCGAGGGCTACAAGAAAGGCTTGGCCGAGGCCGGGCTTGCTTTTGATCCCACGCTCGTCGTTCCGACGCCCTATACGGCGGGCGAGGCGCGGGAGGCCATGGCGACCTTCCTGGCGACCGGCGTCCCGTTTGACGCGGTCTTCGCGTTCTCGGACGTCGTCGCCCTGGCCGCCATCGACGCGCTGAAGGCGGCTGGCCGGACCGTGCCGGGCGACGTGGCGGTGGTCGGCTTCGACGACGTCGTCCAGGCTCAACACAGCACCCCACCCCTGACCACCGTGCGCCAAGACCTGGCGTTCGGCGCGCGGGCGATGGTCGATCTGCTGCTGCGTCGCATGGCCGGCGAGGACGCGCCCTCGACCCTGGCGCCGGTCGAACTGATCGTACGCGGCAGCAGCGTCGCGTCGTGACGTCCTAGGCGGCCTCGACGCCGATCGACTTCAGTTCCTTGAGGAACCGGGTCAGGCTGATGTGCGAGCGCTTCAGGCCCTGCACGACCTCGGGACGGGCCAGGGCCGACTGCGGGACAATGAAGCCCTCGCGGCCGACGCGCTGCGCCATGCCTTTTTCGAGCATCTCGACGAAGCGACGGCGGACGGTCTCGTAGGGCAGGCCCAGGGAATCGGCGACCTGGCGCACGGTCAGCGGCCTACGCTCGTGATCCGGCGGAATGTCGTCCACCTCGGTATAGACCGAGCCGCGGATGTGCGAGCAGTTGCCGGCCCAAAGCGTCGTGAAGACGAGAGCATAAAGAAGATCGGAGCCGTGGACTTCAGTGGCGATTTCGACCCAGCGCAGGATGTAATCCGTCGCGTAGCGAGTGGCCGCGCGAGCATTGACGTACTCTTCGGACATAGGTGACTTGGTTCCCGGGGCCGACGCACTGAACGCGACCAGAAAAGGATTGCATGGCTCAGATACCGACGCCATGCGACCAAGTTGCCCACTATGGGTACCCGCTTTGGGGGCCTGCGGCAGGTTGACGCGCCCCTTTTCCGCCTGGAGGGATCAGCCGCGCGACGGCGTCCAGTCGGCTGGCGCCATCTCGAAGCCCTCGAACCGGAAGCCGGGCGCCACGGTGCAGCCGACCAGGGTCCAGGCGCCCAGGCTGACGGCCGTCTGCCACCACGAGGTCGGCACGACCACCTGCGGCCGGCAGCCGGCGCGCAGGTCCGGACCCAGCACATGGGCGGTCGATCCCGCGCCGTCGGGCGGCGACAGGGTGATCGAGATCGGCGCGCCAGCGTACCAGTGCCAGGTCTCGACCGCGTCGACCCGGTGCCACACCGAGACCTGCTCGGCCTCCAGCAGGAAATAGATGCAGGTCGACTTCGCCCGGCCGTCGGAACCCGGTTCGTCCTGGAAGGTCTGCCTGTACCAACCGCCCTCGGGGTGCGGCTGCAGGTCCAGCATCCGGATGATCTCCTTGGCGCCCAGGTCGCCGGCGATAGCCCGTTCCTGCCTGTTCTGGTCCGTCACGCTGTTGCTCATCCCTTGAAGCTGTCCTTGGCGGTCCGGATCTCGGCGAAGGCCTCGGCGGGCGAGGCCGCGTTCGGCCGCAGCAGCGGCGCGCGCAGGAACGGGTTGGTGGCCTTCTCGGCCGCGATGGTGGTCGGCACGGTCGGCTCGCCGCGCTCGCGAGCGGCGAACACCGCGTCCGCCCGCGCCTTCAGGGCGGGATCGTCGTCGACGGACAGGGCGAAGCGGGCGTTCGAGGCGGTGTATTCGTGCGCGCAGTAGACGGTGGTCTCGTCCGGCAGGCCGGCGACGCGGGTCAGCGAGCTCCACATCTGTTCCGCCGTGCCCTCGAACAGGCGTCCGCATCCCAGGGCGAACAGGGTGTCGCCGACGAAGGCGATGGCGTCGGCGGCGTCGTGATAGGCGATGTGACCCAGGGTATGACCGCCGCTGTCGATCACCTCGAAGCGCGTCTCGCCCAGCATGACGACGTCGCCGCCGCTCACGACCCGATCCAGCGGCGCGATACGCGCCACCTCGGCCGGGCCGGCGATGGTCGCGCCGGTCGCCGCCTTCAACGCTTCGTTGCCGCCCGCATGGTCGGGGTGCCAGTGGGTGTTGAGGATCATGTCCAGGCCCCAGCCCAGCTTGTCGAGTTCGGCGAGGATGGCCGTGGCGTCCGGCGTGTCGATGGCCGCCACCTGGCCGCTGGCCTCGTCGCGGACGAGGAAGCCGTAGTTGTCGGACAGGCAGGGGAACTGGTGGACGGTCAGGGGCATGGCGCGGTTGCTCTATCGCGCCGAAGCGGGCGCGCCTACAAGGATGACCTCGACGCTCGGGAGACTCAATGCGCCGCGACGTGCTGGACTTGAGAGCCTTCTACGCCGCCCCGCTGGGGCGCGCGGCGAGAACCATGCTGACGCGCAAGGTCGAGGAGGCCTGGGGCGACACCCGGGACCTGGACGTCTTGGGCGTCGGCTACGCCACCCCATTCCTCGACGCCGCCCGGACCAGGGCCCGGCGGGTGGTGGCGGCCATGCCCGCCCAACAGGGGGTGGAGGTCTGGCCGCATGGCGGCCGCAACCAGGCGTGCCTGGTGGAAGAGACGGCCTTGCCGCTGCCCAACGCCCTGTTCGATCGCGTCCTGGCCGTCCACGCCCTGGAAGAAGCCGACGACCCCGCCGCCCTGCTGGCCGAGATCGGTCGGGTCATGGCCCCCACCGGCCGGTTGATCGTGGCCGTTTCGTCGCGCGACGGGGCCTGGACGGGGGCGGAGACCACGCCCTTCGGGCACGGTCGGCCCTACAGCCGCGGTCAGCTGGAAAGTCTGATCCGCGAGGCGGGCCTGGAGCCCGCCGGCTGGACCCGCGCCCTCTATGTTCCGCCATTCGGCGCCATGGCCGGCTGGGCCGAGGGCTTCGAACAGGTCGGCGCCCGCCTGTGGCCGCGTTTCGCTGGCGTGATCCTGATGGAGGCGGTCAAACAGACCTTCGCGGTCAAGCCGCGCGGCCACCGCGCCCCCGCCCGGGTGTTCGCGCCCGGAGTGCTGCTGCCCAGTCCAGCGGGGCCGACGCCCGCGCGGCACACCGGCGGACGCCCGCTTCCTGTCAATAAGGCGCCCGTTCCTCAGGCGCCGAGCGGTCGAGACCGCTGATCGGGCTTGGAGCGAAGCGCGCGGACGCCTAGCTTGGAGTCGTAACAACCGTTCGCTCCTGGGAGCCGCGCCATGAAGATGATCGTCGCCGTGATTAAGCCGAGCCGCCTGGACGCGGTGCTCGAGGCGGTGACCGAGGCGGGGGCGTCGGGCCTGACGGTCACCGAGGTGCGCGGCTATGGCCGGCAGAAGGGCAAGACCGAGGTCTATCGCGGCGCCGAGTACGAGGTGAAGCTGCTGCCGAAGGTCAAGCTGGAGATCGCCGTCCCGACCGACGTGCTGGAGCCGGTCATCGAGGCCCTGCAACGCACCGCCAACACCGGCAAGATCGGCGATGGCAAGGTCTTCGTCCTCGATCTGGAGCAGGCCCTGCGCATCCGCACCGGCGAACGCGACGCCGCCGCGATCGCGGGCTGATCCCGCGAGCTTTTCGAGAGTCCACGAGACGGGACGCCCAAGCGGAGCCATAAACGGCTCCGCGCGTTTTTGCAGTTCACGGGCGTTTTAGGGCGACATGGATCCAGGGTCTTCCGTCTTCCAACCGGGATACAACTGCTGGCGGGTCGAGCCCGCCGACCGCGTGGCCCTGTTCATCGACAACGACGAGGCGTTCGACGCGCTGAAGCCGCTGATCCTGTCGGCGCGCAAGTCGATCTGGATCCTGGCCTGGGTGTTCGACCCTCTCACGCGCCTGGATCCCGATCGGGTGCGCAAGAGCCGTGACCCGACCCACGCCGACCGCATCGGCCTGATCCTGCGACGCCAGGCGGCGCTGAACCCGGCGCTGGACGTGCGGGTGCTGACCTGGGACATGCCGTTCCCGATCGCCGCCTCGCAGCTGTTCGGACCCCACAGGGGCGCGGCCTTCTTCGCCGGCTCGCGGGTCAAGTATCGCCTGGATGCCACCTTGCCGGCCAGCGCCTGCCATCACCAGAAGGCGGTGATCATCGACGGCGTCACCGCCCTGATCAGCGGCGGCGACATCGGCGTCGACCGCTGGGACGATTGCCGGCATCTCGACAACAATCCGCTGCGCCGGTTGCCGACGGGCCGTCACTACCCGGCCCGCCACGAGGTCTCGATGCTGGTCGACGGCCGGGCGGGCGAGGCGATGGCCGATCTCTTCATGGACCGCTGGAAGTCGTCGGGCGGCGATCCCATCGACCGTCCCGAGCGGCCGGAGGAAACGCCCTGGCCCGAGGATCTGCTGCCGGACCTGCGCCGCATGCCGATCGCCGTGGCGCGCACCTCGGCCGCGTGGCAGGGCCGAAAAGAGATCACCGAGTGCATGCTGCTGCATCTGTCGGCCATTCGCCGGGCGCGACGGCTGATCTATCTGGAGAACCAGTATCTGACCTCGCCGATCATCGTCGAGGCCTTGGCCGAGCGCCTGGCCGAGCCGGACGGTCCCGAGGTCGTGACGATCGGCCCGGCCCGCAGTCCCAGCTATTTCGACCAGATGACCATGGACAGCGCCCGGGCGTCGGCGATCAACCGGCTGCGCGGCGTCGACGTCCACAAGCGCTTCTCGGCCTTCTCGGCCCACACGCCCAAGGGCGCGCCGATCATCGTCCACTCCAAGGTGGCGATCATGGACGACTGGATGCTGCGGATCGGCTCGGCCAATCTGAACAACCGCTCGATCGGCCTGGACAGCGAGTGCGACCTGGCGTTCGAGGCCCATTCCGATCTGGAGCGCGAGACCGTCCGCGCCTTTCTGGGACGACTGGTCGGCCACTTCATCGACCGAAGCGCCACCGACGTGCTGGAGGCGATGGAGCGCGAGGGCGGCCTGGCTGCGGCGATCAACGCGCTGGATGTGCGGGGCGGCCCGCCCCGGCGGCTGCAGCCCGTGCCGACCCGCTATCTGTCGGGGATACAGCAGTTCATCGCCGACTGGAGCCTGGGCGACGCCATCGCGCCGGACGACGCCTGGCGGCCCTGGGGGCGTCGCGCGCGCCTGAAGCGCGACATCGCCAAGCTCACCGCGCCGCCGCCGGAGCCTCCGGAGCGTCTTCAGCCGTGATCTCCAGCTCGACCACCAGCGGCAGGTGGTCGGAGGCGACCCTGGCGAGCGGGCTGTAGGGCGAGCTGACGCCACGCGTCTCCAGACCCTTGGTCAGGAAGACGTGGTCGATGCGCATGAACGGGAAGCTGGACGGAAAGGTCGCCGTCGCGGGCCGAGGCCAGGTCGGGGTCGGGGCTTGGGCGTCGCGCAAGGCGGTCCGAAGCATGCGATAGGTGGCCGAATAAGGCGTGGCGTTGAAGTCGCCCAGCACGACGCCGGGTGCCACCCAGCGATCGTCGCCCATCCATTCGGGGCCCAGCAGGGCGGCCGCCTGCCGCTTCTGCTCCTGGGGCACCAGACCCAGGTGGGTGTTGATGATCTGGACCTTGGTTCCGCCGACCTCGACCTCGACCCAAAGGGCGCCGCGCGGCTCCAGGCCAGGGACCCGGCGGTACATGGGCAAGCTCCTGGCCTTGATCCGGCGTTCGGGCAGGGCGGTCAGGATGGCGTCGCCATAGAGTTCTTCCTCCACGGTCATCGCCGGGTGGAAGTGGAAGCTCATCTTCAGGAGCTCGGCGAGGCGGTGGGCCTGGTCGACGCTTTTGGTTCGGATCCGGCCGACGTCCAGCTCCTGCAGGGCCACGACGTCCGGCTTTTCGGCCGCGATGACCTCCGCCACACGTTCGACGTCGAGCCTGCGGTCCGTGCCCACGCAACGGTGGACGTTGTAGGTCATGAGACGAAGCGTCTTCATCCGTCGAAGAGATCGCCCGAAGCCGGCGGAAGTTCCTTTGATGCCGGGACGCCATTGCGGCTGAGCATGAACAGGCAGGTTTCGGACCGCCAGTTCTCCAGCGCGCTCGCGGGATCCATCGAGCGCGCGGGGCCCTGGCCGGCGAAGGCGGCGCTGGCGTCGACGCGCAGGTTCAGGTCCGCCGTCAGAGCCATGAAGTCGGCCAGGGTGCAGAGGTGGATGTTCGGCGTCGACCACCAGGGCAGCGGCAGGGCCTTGGTCTCGGGCATGCGGCCACGGCTCAGCAACGACCAGCGCACTCGCCAGTGGCCGAAGTTTGGGAACGAGACGATGGCCCGGTCGGCGATGCGCAGCAGCTCATCCAGCACATGGCGCGGCTTGCGCGTCGCCTGCAGGGTCTGGGACAGCACCGCGTAGTCGAACGAGCGGTCGGGGAAGTGGTCGAGGTCCAGGTCGGCGTCGCCCTGCACCACCGACAGGCCCCGCGCCATGCAGGCGGCCACGCCGCTGGCGCTGAGCTCCAGGCCACGCGCGTCGACCTGCTTCTCGTGGGCGAGCAGGTCCAGCAGGGCGCCTTCGCCGCAGCCGACGTCCAGTACGCGCGAACCGGGGCGCACCAGGCGCAGGATCTCGCGGAAATCCTCACGGATGACGGTGTTGGTCAAACCAGCCCCCGATCACGTTCCGCCGAGGCCAGGAAGCCCTCAAGCGCCGCGTCCATCACCGGCTCGTCTAGCAGGAAGGCGTCGTGGCCCTTGTCGCTCTCGATCTCGGCGAAGGCGGCGCGGGCGCCGGCGGCGGTCAGGGCGCGCACGACGTGGCGGTTCTCGGCGGTCGGATACAGCCAGTCGCTGGAGAAGCTGAGCACGCAGAACCGCACGTGGCGCGCGCGGGTGAAGGCGTTGGCCAGTACCCCGCCGTGGCTGGCGGCGATGTCGAAATAGTCCATGGCCCGCGTGATGTAGAGGTAGCTGTTGGCGTCGAACCGGTCGACGAAGCTGGACCCCTGGTGACGCAGGTAGCTCTCGACCTGGAAGTCGGCGTCGAAGCCCCACGACAGGCCATCGCGCTGCAGCTCTCGGCCGAACTTCCGCTGCAGGGCGGGCTCGGATAGATAGGTGATGTGCGCGGCCATCCGGGCCACGGCCAGGCCCTTCTCGGGCCGCACGCCGTGGTCGGCATAGGCGCCGCCGCGCCAGTCCGGATCGGCCATGATCGCCTGCCGGCCCACCTCGTGGAACGCGATGTTCTGGGCCGAGTGCCTGGAGGCGGAAGCCAGGATCACGGCGCTGGACATCCGCTCGGGATAGTCCACCGCCCACTGCTGCACCTGCATGCCGCCCATCGAGCCGCCGACCACGGCGAACAGGGTGTCGACGCCCAGGGCCGTGACCAGCATGGCCTGGGCCCGGACCATGTCGCCGATGGTGATCACCGGGAACGACAGGCCATAGGGCCTGCCCGTGGCCGGATTGGTCGAGGCCGGACCCGTCGAACCCATGCAGCCGCCGACCACGTTCGAGCAGATGATGAAATGGCGAGCCGGATCCAGCGGCTTGCCCGGACCCACCAGTCGGGGCCACCAGCCCGGCTTGCCCGTCGTCGGGTGCGGCGAGGCCACGTACTGGTCCATGGTCAGCGCGTGGCAGATCAGGACGGCGTTGGATTTGTCGGCGTTCAGCTGGCCATAGGTCTGGTAGGCGACCTCCAGCCCTTCGATCACCCCGCCCGAATCGAGCCGCAGGGGTTCGTTCGCGGGAAACCGCCAGGTTCCCCCGCCGGACAGGACGGGCGTGACCAGATCGAGCGCAGCCATGTCGCCTTGGAGCGCTTGGCGAAGAAGGTGTCAACCGCCCGCTTCCTGCGAAGGCGGCGGACGGCTATGGAGGTCGGCATGGAGCGACTGATCCTGATGCGCCACGGCAAGGCCGAACGGCATGCCGCGAGCGGCGGCGACTTCGAGCGCGCCCTGGCCGAAAGCGGCCGGGTCGACGCCGCCGTCATGGGCCGTGTTCTGGCGGGTCTGGGCCTGACGCCCGACCTGATGCTGGTGTCCTCGGCCCGCCGCACGCGCGAGACCGCCGAGCAGATGCTTGTGGCGCATGATCACAAGCCGCGCGTCGAGCATTCGCGCGACCTTTACCACGCCGACCCAGAGGACATCCTCACGGCGCTTGACGATCGTGGCGACGGCGCCGGAACCGTGATGATCGTCGGCCATAACCCCGGCCTGCACGAGCTGGCGCTGCGGCTGGCCGTCCAGAGCCAAGCCTCGCCGATCCAGACCAACAAGCTGCGCGGGCGCTTTCCGACCGCCACGGTGGTCGTCTTCGGCTGGAACGGCCGGGGCGCGCCGGTGCTGCAACACCTTTTCTACGCCCAAGAACATGGCGGAGCCGGCGGCGAATGACCCTGATCTACAAAATCCTGTCCCGCGCGGAGTGGGACGCCGCCAAGGCCGCCGGCCGGTTCGAGGGCTCGGCCGTCGATCTCCAGGACGGCTACATCCACCTGTCGGCCGCCGATCAAGCTCAAGAGACCGCCGCCAAATACTTCAAGGGCCTGCCGGACCTGGTCCTGCTCGGTGTCGAGGCCGAAGGCCTGGGCGACGCTCTGAAGTGGGAGGCCTCGCGCGGCGGGGCGCTGTTCCCGCACCTCTATCGCCCCTTGCTGGCGGGCGAGGTGCTGACCGAGACCGATCTGACGCTGGACGCCGCCGGCGTGCCGCAGCTGGGCGACCATCTCGCATGAGCCTTCATGATCTCGCCGCTCGCGCCCTCCACGTCTTCGATCCCGAGGACGCGCACGGCTGGGCGATCCGGGGCCTTAAGTGGGGCCTGGGGCCGCGCGAGAGCGGTCCGGACGACCCGATCCTGGCCGTGAAGCTGGCGGGGCTGGACCTGCCCAACTGCGTGGGCCTGGCCGCGGGGTTCGACAAGAACGCCGAAGTTCCCGACGCCATGCTGGCCGCCGGCTTCGGCTTCGTCGAGGCCGGCACGGTCACGCCGCTGGCCCAGGCCGGCAATCCGCGCCCGCGCCTGTTCCGGCTGACCGAGGATCAGGCGGTGATCAACCGCATGGGCTTCAACAACGGCGGTTTGGAGCCGTTCGCTCAACGCCTTTCGGCCCGCCAGGGCAGGGGAGGGATTGTCGGCGCCAATATCGGCGCCAACAAGGACGCGACCGACCGCATCCAGGACTACGTCATCGGCCTGACCCGCCTGTGGGGCCTGTCGGACTATTTCACGGCCAACATCTCCTCGCCCAACACGCCGGGCCTGCGCGCGCTGCAGACCAAGGCGGCGCTGGAGGAGCTGCTGGGCCGCCTGGCCGAGACTCGCGCGGCGTTGAAGATCGCGTCCGGCGTCGACTATCCGATCTTCCTTAAAGTCGCCCCCGACCTGGAGGACGGCGAGGTCGAGGCCATCGTCGAGACCGTGGTCGGGGCGGGCCTGGACGCCATCATCGTCAGCAACACCACCATCGCCCGCCCCGAGACCCTGAGGTCGGCGCGGGCCGGTGAGAGCGGCGGCCTGTCCGGCGCGCCGCTTCTGGAGCCGTCGACGGCGGTGCTGAAGCGCTTCCACGCCGCCGCGACCGGCCGCGTGGCCCTGATCGGGGCGGGCGGGATCGCCGACGGCGCTGGCGCCTACGCCAAGATCCGGGCCGGCGCGCGCGCGGTGCAGCTGTATTCGTCCCTGGTCTATGGCGGTCCGGGCCTGGTCGCCCGCATCAAGCGGGACCTGGCCGCCCGTCTGCGGGCCGACGGCTTCGCGGCGGTCGAGGACGCGGTCGGCGCCCCATGACTCGCGAGCGGGCCGTTACGCTGCTGCGCCGCTTCGGACCGCTCGCGGTCATCGTGATCCTGTTCGTGGCCGCCTTCGCCAGCGGCCTGGCCGGCCATCTGTCGCTGGAAGAGCTGCGAACCCGGGGCGCCGAGCTGCAGGCCTTCGCGCGCGAGAAGCCCGTGCTGTGCGCGGCGATCTATCTGGCGATCTATGTCAGCTCGGTGGCGGTTTCCCTGCCGGGCGCCCTGATCCTGTCGCTGACCGCCGGCTTCCTGTTCGGGCCCTTGGGCGGCGCCCTGGCGGTGACCGGCGCGACCGGTGGCTCGACCGTCACCTATCTGGTCTTCCGCACCGCCTTCGGCGATGTGCTGCGCCGAAAGCCCGACGCCTTCCTGGCGCGCATGGCGGAGGGGCTGCGCCGCGACGCCTTCAACTACCTGCTGACCCTGCGCCTGATCCCCGCTTTCCCACTGCTGGCGGTCAATGTCGCCGCGGGGGTGGCCAACATTCGCACACGCACCTTCGTACTGGCCTCGATCCTGGGCATGATCCCGAGCTCCTTCATCTATGCCGGGATCGGCGCGGGACTTGGCCATCTCTTCGCGCGTGGCGGTCCTGTAACGATCGAAACCCTCTTGTCGCCACGGATCTATCTTCCAATCATCGGCATGGGCGTTCTGGCCTTTCTGCCGCTGTTGTGGCGCCATTGGCGCAAAGGGCGTGGAGCCGCGCCGTTGCCCGAATCTTTGGACGAGAAGTAGCCGCCCCGGATGGTCGAAACGGTTTCGCCGTCGGAGACTGAACCCGCCCCGCCCCGGAAGCGCTTTCCGTGGCCCGGCGGCCTGTCGGCGCGCCTGCTGCTGTTCACCGCCGTCGTCGTCGCGTTCGGCGGCCTGCTGATCCTGCCGCCTGCCCTCGCGGCCTATGAGGAGCAGTGGCTGCTGGACCGCGTGCGGGCCGGCGAACTGGCCTCGACCATCGCCGAGTCCGACCCAGAACTGCGGGTCAGCGACGCGGTCGCCAACCAGATGTTCGACCAGGCCGGGGCCGTCACCGTCGCCGTCCAGGTGGACGGCGCCCGCCGCCTCGTCCTGCCGCCCAAGCAGCCCTTCGAGACGCCCTATCTCGTCGACCTGCGCCGCCAGAATCCGGGCTCGTGGCTGGCCGCCCCGTTCTTCACCCTGACCAGCCCCAAGGGCAGCATGGTCCGCGTCATGGCCGAGCCGCGCTTCCGCAAGGCCGAGTTCGTCGAGGTGGTGCTGCCCGACGCGCCGCTGAAGGCCAAGCTGGTCGGCTACTTCTGGCAACTGGCGGGCGTGACGGTCTTCGTGGCGGGGCTCGCGGGCCTGCTGGTCTACGCCTTCCTGAACATCTTCCTGGTTCGGCCGATGCAGCGGATCACCCGGGCCATGGAGGCGTTTCGGGGCGATCCCGACGATCCGGCCGCCCGCATCGTCGTGTCCAGCCGCCGCGACGAGATCGGCCGCGCCGAACTGGAGCTGGATCGCATGCAGGCCGATCTGCTGGCGGCCCTGGCCTCCAAGGCGCGCCTGGCCGCCCTGGGCGAGGCGGTGGCCAAGATCAATCACGACCTGCGCAACATGCTGACCAGCGCCCAGATGGCCTCGGACCGCCTGGCGGCCCTGGGCGACCCCAAGGTGGCCCAGGCGCTTCCGCGTCTCGAAAGAGCCCTGGACCGCGCCATCACCCTGGCCTCCGACGTCATGGCCTATGGCAAGTCCAAGGAGCCCGAGCCGGTCACGCGGGTCATCCCCCTGCGTCCAGCCCTGGAGATGGCGGCCGAGGACGCCGGTCTCACCCCGCAGGGAGTCGGCCTCGAGACGGTGATCGGGACGCGCGAGCAGGTGCTGGCCGATCCCGACCAGCTGCATCGCATCCTCACCAACCTGCTGCGCAACGCCCGCGAGGCCATCGAGGGCGCGCCGGACCGCGGCGGCAAGGGCAAGGTGTTCGTCGAGCTGCGCCGCGCCGACGGCATGAGCATCCTGCGCCTGTCCGACGATGGTCCTGGCGTGCCGGAGCGGGCGCGAGCCAATCTGTTCCAGCCCTTCGTCGGCTCGGTGCGGCGTGGCGGCACGGGCCTGGGCCTGGCCATCGCCCGCGAGTTGGCCCAGGGTCACGGCGGCGATCTGGCGCTGGTGGAAACCGGGCCTGGCGGTTCGGTGTTCGATCTGACGCTGGCCGGGGTTCCCGACCCGCTGCCAGAAGTCGACGACCGGGCCGCCGACGCTTCGGCCAGCTAGGAGGAAGGGCGATGACGACCACCTGGACCATCGCGGTGAAGCTCGGCGCGTCTCCTGAACGCGCCCCGATCCATGAGATCACCGTGGAGGCGCCCGACGCGCCGACCGCCCTGCGCCGCGTGGCGGCCATGGTCGCGGTGCAGGAAGCGTCCGACGCCGAGCTGCTGCTGGACGGTCAGGAAGAGGTCTTCTCCCGCGCCGAGGTCGAAGCGGGCCTGGAAGAGCACCAGGCCCACACTTGAGTTCGGGGAGGGGCTAGAGTCCCTTGGCCACGCCCTCGCGACGCGGATCGGCGCCGCCTTCCAGCATGCCGCCCGGACGGACGATCACGCCGTGCAGGCCGGACCCCTCGATTTGCCCGACCTTGATGTTGACGCCACGCGCGTTCAGCGCCGCCAGCATGTCCGGCCCGAACCAGTCGGCGTCGCCCGAGAACGTGTCGCCGCGCGCCACGATGTTCGGCAGCGACACGGCCTGCTGCATATTCAGGTTCCAGTAGAACAGCCCGACCATGGCCTTGAGATTATAGGACAGGATGGCGTTGCCGCCGGGCGAGCCTAGGGCGGCGACCAGCTTGCCCTTCTTGTCCAGCACGATCAGCGGGGCCATCGACGAGCGCGGCCGCTTGCCCGCGGCGATGGCGTTGGCGGCCGGGGCGCCGTCCTTCTCCTTCGGCGCGAACGAGAAGTCGGTCAGCTGGTTGTTCAGGAAGAAGCCGCCGACCATCCGGCCATTGCCGAAGATGCTCTCGACCGTGGTGGTCATCGAGACGACGTTGCCCTGGGGATCCACGACTACCAGGTGGGTGGTGCCGCCCGGCTCCTTGGTCATGTCGACGCCGACCTTGGGCGCGCCCTTGGGGTGGCCGAAGGGCGGGGCCTCGCCGGCCGTGTCGGTGATCAGCTTGGCGCGCTCGGCGACGTACTGGGGATCCAGCAGGCCGTCGACCGGCACGGTCACGAACGCGGGGTCGCCCACATAGCGGTCGCGGTCGGCGTACATCACGCGCTCGGCCTGGGCCAGCTGGGTCCAGGCGACCGGGTCGGTCGGGCCGCGCTTGCCGATGTCGGTGTGCTCCAGCATCTGCAACGCCTGGATCACCGCCAGGCCCGAGGATTGCGGGTTGGGCACGCAGACGGTGTAGACCTTCCAGGGGCGGCACAGGGCTGGCGCCGAGCGCGGCTTGTAGGTCTTCAGGTCTTCCAGGGTGATGGTGCTGGGCAGGTCGCCCTGGTGCAGGCGGTCGACGATCGCCTGGGCGATCGGGCCTTCCAGGAGGGCCGAGGGGCCCTGGGCGGCGATCTTGCGCACCGTATCGGCATAGGCCGGGTTCTTCAGCACGTCGCCGGCCTGGTAGCGGGTCCCGTCAGGCTTGGTGAAGTACTTCACCGCGTCGGGCTGGGACGGCTGGGGCGCGCGGGTGGTGCTGATCATGCCGGCCAGGCGCGGGCTGACCACGAAGCCGTCGTCGGCCAGCGTCTCGGCGTCCTTGAACAGCGCGCTCCAGGCGATCTTGCCGTGCGCCTTCTGGGCCTCGGCCAGCATGGCGACCGCCCCGGGCACCCCGGTCGAGCGGCCCGACAGCAGCGCCGTCACGAAGGGCAGGGGCTTGCCGTCGTTCCCCAGGAACATGTCCGGCCCGGCCCCGCTGGGCGCCGTCTCGCGGCCGTCATAGGCCGTCACCTTGCCGGTCTTGGCGTCGTAGAAGACCATGAACGCGCCGCCACCCAGGCCCGAGCTCTGCGGCTCGACCAGGCCCAGCACCGCCTGGATGGCCACCGCCGCGTCGACCGCCGAGCCACCGTCGCGCAGCACGCGCAGGCCCGCCTCTACCGCCAGCGGATTGGCGGCGGCGACCATGCCCTTGCCGGCGGGCGAGGTCGAGACCGGCTTCGGCGTCGGCATGGCCAGCGGGATCGACTCCGCCAGGGCCGCGACGGGCGCGAAGGTCAGCTGGAGGGCCGCGGAGAGGGCGAGCAGGGACACGAGACGACGCATACGGATCCTCGACAGACGTGGGGGTGGGCCTGCCCGCCATCCCGAAAGCGCCCATGGACACCAATAGGGCGATGCTGTCACGCCCAGTTCGTCTGACGCCGGCCTCAATCCATTCGTCTGAACCCCAACCGTGCAAGGGCGCATCGCCGCGAGAACATCGATGCGCCAAACTTTTCGAAATTATCCGTCAAACCGGGCTTGCGTTCCCGGAATGACCGGGCTATCTCCCCCGCCTCGCCGCAAGGCAGTGCGCGCCCGTAGCTCAGCTGGATAGAGCATCAGACTACGAATCTGAGGGTCGGACGTTCGAATCGTTCCGGGCGCGCCACTTCGGTTTAAAACTGCGAACGCCGAGAACCGCCGATTGTTCGCCCGCTGAAGCGGCCAGGGTCCTCAGCAAGTCAGTCCGATTTCCCACGATGCGCATCTCGTTTTTCGAGATGACTTCCACGCGCTGAGCCAACGCGCGCACGTGCTCGCGACGGTACTTGCCGTCCTCTCCCCGTAGCCGCTCCTTCGCGACTTCAGCGAAGCGGCCGAGAGTTTCCGGCGTGAGCATTGGCCCTAGCTTGTCGATCGCCGCTTGGGCCCGGTCAGCGTCTGCGCGGGCCTCGTCGCGGATGATCGCCAGCTCCCTCATCCGATCCTTGAAGTCTTGGTCCTCAGTCGAGGCGAACCCGTCCTCAAGCGCTTCATAAAGGCGCTTCAGCTTGGCCGCCGCCTGGGTAGCTCGCTGCCGCAGCTCGACGACGTGGACGCGGCGGCGGTCGATCCACTCACTCCGCTTGTCGATGACGTTGCCGAGCAGAACCTCAAGGCGCTCGGGATGGAGAAGCCGCCGCTCAAGATGCTCAACAACGGCGGCATCCAGACGCCCTTCATTGACGGTAATGCCCTCACAGGCGGTGCTGCCCTGCCGCGCCTTCGTCGAGCAGGTGTAGTAGCGGTACTGGATGCCCGTTGAACTCCTGCCAGTGCGGAGCGTCATGGCTCCTCCGCACTTGCCGCAAAAGGCGATGCCGCCCAACAGCACCCTACTGGTCACGTGGCTGGGGTGCGTCCGCTTCCAGTGGCGCAGATGCAGCGAGTCCTGAACCGCCTGGAACTCCTCGCGCGTGACGATGGCCGGGACCTCACAGATCGCGTGCTCGGCGTCGGGTTTGCGCTTCCTGAGCTTATGGTCGGTGCGGTTGAAATGGTGCTCGCCCATGTAGGACGGGCGGTGCAGGATTTGGTGGATCGCATCGAGCCCGAACTTTCCGCCGTCGCGGGTGCGAATGTCCCGGTCGTTGAGATAGGCGGCGATCGACTTGAACCCCATCGGGCCGGAGCCGTCGGTGCCGAACAGCGCCAAGCGATAGATAAGCCTGACCTTCTCGGCGTTGATTGGGTCGATCTCCAGTTTCTTCTTGAGCTTCGCGCCGCGCTGCTCGGCAACATAGACGCGGTAGCCGAGCGGCGGACGCGACCCGTTCCAGAACCCCTGACGGGCGTTCTCCTTCATGGCGCGAAGGGTGTGCTTGGCGTTCTCCTTCGATTGGTACTCGTCGAAGAGGGCCATGATCTTGCGCATCATCGCGCTCATGGGATCGTCACCCAGCTCCTGGGTGATCGAGACCAGGCGTACCCCGTTCTTGGCCAGCTTGCGGATGTAGAACTCGAACTGGAACTGGTCGCGGAAGAAGCGCGAGAACGAGTGGACCAAGATCACGTCAAAGAGGGCGGGCTTGGTCAGCGCCGCTTCAATCATGGCCTGGAACGATGGGCGCTTGTCGTCTGTAGCGGTGTTGCCGGGTTCAACGAACACCTCGCCCAAGGTCCATCCCTTGCCCGCGCAGTACGCCTCCATCTGCCGGCGCTGGTCCGGGATGGAGAGGTCGCTCTCGGCTTGTCGGCCGGTTGAGACGCGGAGGTAGAGCGCCGCCCTCGACGCCATCGAGGTCGGTTCAGGCTCGATCAGTCGGCCCATGGGATCGTCTCCAGATGTCAGGGGATGGGGCCGAAGAGCTCGTCCAGCACATCGGCGAAGAAGGCTTCAATGACCCGCACCTCCTGATCGGTGACAGGCACGAACTCGGGCCAGTCGTCGGTGATCGTGATGGAGACAGGCGGAAGCTCCCTGGCTGGTAGTTCGCCAGGGCGGTCGAAGAGGTAGTCGTAAAGGTCGGCCAACGGCTGCGGCTGGCGTTTGGAGCGATGGGCCATAGGCCCAGCCTGGAACGCGCGTGCCGGATCGCAAGCACTTCGCCCATCCGTCGTGGGCCAGCGTGGAAAAACAGGCGGTCGGCGGGTCGCCTAGGGATGCTCGGCGCCGAACACATAGCGCGCTCCGCAGTCGGGGCACCGGCGGGCGCTGAGATCGCGTACCGCGTCCGCCACCAACGCCATAACAGGACCGCCCTGATGCGAGAGCAATCGGGCGGCGACCGCGAGCTTACTGGCGACGCCATGGAGGTCGCTCGCCTTCGTCCGGGTCAGCGCCTTGAGGCGCCGTGGTTGGAGCGCCGCGAGCGCCTTCAGCTCGAGCTCGATAGCGTCCATCTCCGGTATGTGGGCGAGCGGAGGGCGTCGGCGGGGTGGCAAGTCCGTCCATCCGGCCTCGCGGGCCGCCTCGGTCTCAAGCGCGGCCCACTGGAGGCTCAAACGGTCGATCTGAAGGTCGGTGGACATCCACTCGGCGCACTGAGCGACCAGCGAACTCGGAGGTCTCGCCTGAGCGTCTCCAAGGACTGATGACGCGACACCGGCAGCGAGCAACGTGCGGCGGGATACCTCGATCGGAACGGCTTGATCATCGGACATGTCGGGGCTCCCGGCGCGAGCGCTCGGTCCGATCCATGCTAAGATCGGGCGGATTCGAGTTCTGAGTGCTCAAGGATGCGCACATGGAACCGATTAAGTCAACACTACGTGCGCAAGGACGCTCTATCCGTGTCGATTATAACGCCCATGCAGCTAAAGCTTGCTCGTACGGCGCTCGGCTTGGGCGTACGCGAACTGGCCGCTGCGGCTGACGTGGCGCCATCGACGGTCCAGCGGTTTGAGTCTGGCAAAGGCGACATGCATTCACGCACTCTCGATAAGGTACAGCGGGTTCTGGAGGACGGCGGCGTGATCTTCATCAGCGCCGACTCGGCCGGCGGCCCTGGCGTGCGGCTTCGCTCGTAAGAGCCAGGACCTGAAAGGTCGGTGCTCGCCCTGAAGCGCTTGGAGAGCCTCTGCCGGGCGGGCTGGTGAGGGTCAAGGGCGGCTTCGCCGTCGCGCCGCGATGGCGCCAGAGGCGCCACCCTTGACGCTCGCCAGCCCGTCCGGCCCTCGTTCCACCAGGCGCTCCAGGGCGGATTGTCTCCAGCTTGGGAAAGCGGCCTCTAGCATCTGCTTCTGTCCGCAGAGAGCGGTCTTTGGGCCCCCAAATGCGAAAGGTCCCTCTTAAGCCATTGCCGCATCTGGCGGATTTGGCCGGAGCGGGACCCTGATACGAACCCGGGTCCCGGAAATTCCTCATCACCACCAACGACATGGGCCCGAAGGGTCCCGGTCCTTTTATCTTGCCGTCGTACTTAGCCCCCCCTGATCAACCGCCCAAAGGAACTGCCCCTGCGGAGCGGTGGCCCCCGGCTAGTTGGCCCCACACGACATTGGTCCAGCCAAACTATGAGCTTCGGTCAATCGGTGCCCCGCCCCCCCCACAACTGATGCCAAGTTTGAGCGGCTTTTGGAGCCAAGATTGAGGTGACAGGATCATCGCCGATCGGTAGGTGGCTGCGGCTGCCTCCGTTCGCATTTGGGCCACCATCCTTAGATGACTGATGCCACCTCCAAGTCTGCTCCTCATGACGCGCGCGGCGTAGCGAACCTTTTGTTGTTTTTTGCCGCCGAAGCTGGGGTGGCGCTCACCAACCTATCACTCCAGAAACTCGTCTACTTTGCACACGGACTGATGGTCGTTCGTCACGGCCGACCTCTTGTCGATGGCTATTTCGAGGCGTGGGAGTACGGTCCCGTCCATCCCCTCCTGTACGCATCGTTCAAGTCCGCCGGCCGAGGCGTGCTGACACAGCGTGCAGTTAAACGGGATCTACGAACAGGCGTGACCCAAGTCGCCGCGCCGCCGGAAGACCCGGAAAGCCGGGCAGTAGTAGAGGACGTTTTTAGAGCTCTTGGCCGGCAGTCGAGCACAAGGCTGGTCAACCTTTCACACGCTAAGGGCGGCCCCTGGCACGAAGTCGTGAACGAAAGCGGAACCCGCGCGGGACTCGGGCTGCGGATATCTGATATGGTCATAAAGCAGCGATTCCACCGGCATCTAATTTCGATCGGCGCCGCCGACGAACGTGAAGGAGTGGCCTTTGACGAAATCCCGCCTGCCTGAGACCGACTTGGCGCGTATTGCGCCTCTGCCGACTGAGGATAAATGGCGGTTGCTCAGGAATATGCGCGCAGGTTTTTCGCCGATTAGCTATCGGCCGGCGCGGCGCCATCTGGCGGACGCGCTTAGACTGCAAAAACCACTTCCATTCGATATCGATAGCCCGTCGGCTGCTCAATTGCTCGCCGCCGTGCGCGCGGATTCACGGTCAGACGTCGAGGCGGATGCCAATATCGAAGTGATCGAATTGATCATGGATTTCAGGATCAACGAAAAGATTACAGCCACCGCAGAAGATTTCGCCCCTCTCAAGCTGGCCCCCGGATACAGCGCGACCTACTGGACTAATGCGATTTTGCGCTGGGGCGACCGCCTGCTTGTCGTGAATACTGATTTCCGCAGGGGCGCGGGGTATAGCCCTCTGGGGCGGCGTTTTTCGATCTCGGTGGCGCATCAGCGCATTCGCATGATGGGAGGCGACTATGCCGAGCTGGAACTCGGCCTTCTCACCTTTCCCGGTCGCAAGCATCAGCCTCGGTCCATCCAACTTTCAGTCCCTCAGGTTGAGCTCTTCTCCTACGAGGAACTCGTGGAAATGACGGGGGAAACTCTGGCTATCTGGGATCAGGTCTGCGAGGAAAAAGCGGCCTCTAGCCGCAGGCGCGCAGCAAATGACGACGGCCCGCTTTTCAGCGAGCATCTCTTTGGTGGCGTTGGCTAGAAGCAGCTAGGACGCTCGTAGATCGATCGCGCTATGGTGCTTGATACGGCGCGAGGATTCAGACATGGTTAACCCGAGTTAACACACGGCTTGCATCCTTGTGTTTATATTCGCTTCGTTCGCGTAGCTGCGCTTACGGCTTGACCCGTGATGCGTGGAACCATATTTACGCGCGCCGATTTTATCCTGGCGCGTTCGAACGCTTGGCTCGAAGGCACATGAACGAAGTTATGAAGATTGTGGGGATTCTCGTGGTAGGCACATTTGCCGTCGCGAGCCTGCGTCTGATGCTCGACATGATCCGCACCGGTGTCAGCCGGGTACGAGAAGCGCGCGAAGAGGGAAGCGGAATTTCCCAAAAGTGGCGCGGAGAACTCTCTGGCGGCCAGCGTAAACCTAGCACGGCTCGGGCACACGGACTGCACATGACTGTGCGGGGCGGTACGGTTTACTATCGCGAAAAGTCCGTTATGGCTAAGGAAGTCGCCTAGTAGAACTAGATACATCTGCGCGGCGGAAGGGGAGCCACGCGATAGATGGATCGTCATACCAGCCCGCTGTTGACAGCTCGCAAGGTATTCGCTGCTTGGGTCCCGACGATTACGGGCCAGCTCTCGTTCAGCATGATCGGCCTGGGGACTGGCGCCCGCTGCGTTACAGCGAACTACGAGTGCCCCGACCCCGCCTCTCCAAGGGTGCCAGTACGCAACGTCGCCATCGCTATGCGGCGGCAGACGAAAGACCTTCCATTCAATTTCTGGCCCATCCCTTGGTTTAAGCCCAGCACTGGCGCCGAATTTATTCTAGTCGCGCAATCCGCACCGGCAATGAGGCCGAAGCCCGAGGCGCCACTGAACGATGGCCACTTCGCCACTCACCGAGATGATATCGGGGTCCTCAGGGGACGGGTTATCGTCATACCCTACCACGCTGACGAGCGCGCGGCCTGCGAACAGCTCGTCGATAATGTTCGCCTAGCCATCGGCCGAGCCGCCGACGCGTCGCCGCGTGGAGGTTTGTGCACGACCGAGTTTGTGGGAGATAAGATAGATACGCTCCTTCTTGAGGCAGGGAAAAAGCAAATCGCTTCCATTTCGTGGCCGTTCGAATTGTTTCGAACTGGGGAGCTTCGCGTCGGAATCACCGACGCAACCGGCGCTGTATCGGAGCATACAGGGTCTATAGATGAGGATCGTTTCGACGAACTACTCTTAAATCAGGTATACTATTTCATAAAAGATGTCTCACATCGCCATTATCATCACCGCGACTCTTCAGATAACCTCCTCCCAATCGTCGAGGTCAAAGACGGAGATGACGAAGCGTGGAGGCGCGAAACGCTGTGGGCGCTAACACGATCAGTTCTTGAGCTCCGACGCCGGAAAAGGCTCGCGGGACATAAGAACGCGGTAGGCATCCTCGCCTATGCCGAAGCATTCCAAGGCACGCTCGCGCGCGTCCGCCGGTTTGACGAAAAATTCGCACCGAGCGAACTAGGGCAATCCTATAATTTCGATCATACCCGCGCCTCCTTGGAGGCTACTATAGATGAGAGAGCATACACTACATCGTTTTGGGCTCAGCTACAGGCATTCTACATTGCAACTGCTGTAGCAGCGGCGGCGCTCTGGATAGCTGCCGTACAAATTAAGGATTCTGCCTGCGTCAAGATTGGCCCATCGTGCGTCGCTCCAAGAGTTCCGAGTTGGGTTGCATGGTCCATTCGCACTGCGATTGAGCGGCCAGTTTGGTTACTTGCTGCAGTTTTTATTGTTGCAATGCTTCATCTTGAATTCTCGCGCCGCTCTCTAAAGAATATCGATGCAGTTCGTTCGTTTTCTGAATTTGTGAATGGATGGGCTGACGCAATTGGAGCGACTGTAAGCCGCTGGGCGCGAAAGCGGCATCCCATTTGGGGTGACCAGCTTGGCGCCCTGGTAGCGACCGGCATGACATTGCTGTTCGTCTTGTTCATTGGTTACATTCTAGGTCTGCTTTTTGGCCTCTGGAATTGGCCCTTGTCGTAGCGCTCGAGCCGGGCGTCCACCTGAGGGGGAGGCCTCGTTGGTCAGCATTAATCGCCAATGGTGGGAGCACTTGGCTCCCAAGGTGATGCACCGGCGCGCCCGCGAGATCGAAGCACTGCTCCAGGCATGGACCCGGTCGGGATATGGGGCGATGTGGCTAGAGTCTGCGCGGCAGGAAGGCGGCCTGATCCGTGTAAAGCCAGGACAGAATATTCCCGTCGTCCATATCGTCGGCATCCAAGACCGCCCGATGTTCATCGCGCCTCAGAAGAAGGTCGAAGAGGGGCACAGGACGGTTTCAGACGACGACGAGAGAATGATGTCCGGGCGCCCCCTGGAAAGCGGCGAGCTGGCAATGCGGCCTCAAATCCTGGTGGATTTGATGGACGACCCCGCGCTTTTGAATGCCGCCTTAATGGGCCAGACCTCCGGCCACATCATCGGCGTCAAGCACCCCGCTACGCTCTTCTCGGCGCCGGCGTGGCTGCTATTGGCGCCGACAGCCTGGCCGAAGAAGGCCTTCGTTCTCTATCAGCACATTTTCGGTTCGGGAAACTCTTACCCAAATGACGGCTACTTCTACGTTGGGGTGACGACTCGGTCATGGCAGGCGCGCTGGGCCGAACATCGCCGCGCTATGAACAACGGCAGCCCACTGCTGTTTCACCGGCGACTTCGCGAGGAGATGGACGCGGGCCGCGTCACCTACATCCATCACAAGGTGATGGGGATTACGGAAGACCTAGAGCAACTCTACGCCACCGAGGAGTTTCTCGTCGCGGGCCATTGGGACGATCAAAGGCGCCTGAACATGATCCCCGGCGGGAAGTCTGGCCTGAAATATATGCGCGAGCACGGAATGCTTCTCAGCCGATTGGTCCCCGCGCCGGATGAGCGGGATCGGATCGTGTCTGAGTGGCTGAGAGCTAACCCGCGAAAGGGGCTGCCGGCACCCTGGGTTTCGGAAAAATGGAAAGACGATGCTTGGGCAGTCGCACAAATTTGCGGTCGTGACGGCAGGCTGTCTGTCGAGCAGGTGCGCGCAATCCGGTCACTAGCTCAAGACCACGCGACCGAGGAGATCGCGGATCGTATCGGCGCCCTCAACGCCGATCAGGTTCAACGGGTGCTCGATGGGAAGACTTACACGCGCGTAACCTAGACTAGGCGTCAATCTACATCGCGGCTACGCCCTTTTACGCCACGGTGTCGGCAAAGGACTTCGAAGCCGCCAAGTATACGAGCCGAGGGACTGGTTCCGATAGACGCTCGCTGCCGGGCAGGCCCCTTGGCGGTCCTTTGCCCATGCTAGGTCGCCCGACTCCAGTTTCTCCGCCTGATCAGCCAAGCACCGAGGACGCCGGTCTGTAGGGCTCGGCGTATAGGTTCAGCGCAGTGAGCTTAGCCTTGAGGAGTGATGTCAGGCCCACGTGGTTCGACAGGACGGCCCGCAGGTCGATGGCGTCCATCAACAGAATGTTCTTTGCCGGGTTTTGCTTCAGAAGATCGACCACATGGTTCGACCAGCCGTTCACCGATAGGAACAGGCCCATAGTTTGCTTTCCCGACCGATGAAGCTGTCCGGCTAGACCGTCGAGTTGACGAATATCGGACAACTGCTCGCGCCAGCGGCATTCAGCGATGTAGTGCCAGCCCTCGAACTCGAAGGCGCCGTCGATCTGCTCGCCACCGCCGTTGCGCCGAAACGCCTTGTGCGCCGGAACACCATGGACATCGAAAAGCCGGACCAGGAGGTTTTCTAGGAAGTAGCCTCGCTGCTGAGGATCGCCGGTCAGGACCGCTTGATCGAACATCGCCAGAAGCAGGGCGCTTTCCCTGCGGATCATCTCGTTGCGTTCCCGCTTCTGGCCCAGCACCGCCGCTTCGCGCGCCAACTCAGCCTCCCGACGGCGGCGTTGGACCTCCTGATGTTCGCGCGCGGCCATCTCCTGCAGCGAGCCCACCATCTCCCGGGCCTTTTGGACGACCGAACGGGCGCGGTACTCGTCTTGTGCAAGGTGGAAATCCTGCCAATCGGCGGCAATCTCGATGATCCGGCGGACGACTTGGCCCTCCAACTCTAGCTCGCCGAGGGCGTCGAGGACTACAGCGCCGGCTTCTCGCTTCGAGCGCTTCCCATTCGTGGCCGGATCGCGCTCGTTGAGGAAGCGCTTGATCAGGTCGGCAGGGACACCGGCCGGCACCAGTAACCGTTCCGCCGCCATGCGCTTGATGTTGACCAGCGTAGCGATGGCTTCGAGCGCAAGCCGCCGGGCGTCTGCGTCAATGAAAGGACTGGCTTCGGACAAAAGCGGTCGTCACCTATCGTGGCCTAGTTGGCAACGCCAAAGATAGTGACGCTAAGCGCGTTTGTCGCCTTGATGCACTCACCGTCAGACAAGCGTAGTCTAGAGGGCTGCGGCGTAGGCGTAGCTGTCCTCCGTGTTCGATTCTGCGCACCTACCCTTTTCCGCGAAATTGCATCCCGGAACGCGCTGGGGCCGCCGCAGGTACGACGCCCGCGCGCTCTGTCTGACGGCAAAGACAGCTTGCCCCCTCGAAGGGCAGTTCGCCACAGACTCTCCGGAAGGTTGACCTTGCTGAGAATTGACGCTCCGTTCGAGGCAACTTGGGAGGGGACAAATGTTTCGCACGCTTCTGCTCGCCAGCGTCGCTGTCAGCCTGGTCACCGGCGCGGCGGCGGCGCCAAAGACGGTGGCCCGTCCCCGCCCCAGACCGGCCCCCGCACCAGCCCCAATCCTGACGCCGCCGGAACAGGCGATCGTCATGGCCAAGCGCAATCTCGAGCGCGTGACGGCTGATCAGTATGCCGCGCAAGAGCCTCTCGATTCATTTGTGGGCAAGACGTTCACGATCGAGATCAAGCCGACGACGACCTATTCCGAAGGCGTGCTGGACATCTATCTGCTGACCACGACCATCTATCCGAACGAGAGCGCTGACTTCAAAGACGCCCATAGATTCGAGAACCATCCCTCCGTCGAGATTCGAGACGTGTCGGCGACAAAGCGGGGGAGTTATGTAGGCCAGAATGCTTTCGGTACCCGCGTTGCGGTGTCTCGGATCGATCTCGACTACGCGCTTTTGATGTTCGTCAATCGTCCGGAGGACAGCCAGTATCTCGTGCGGGTCCGCCTGCCGGGGCCAGATGCCAAGGTGCTATCCACGAGTGCCCGAGTGGTCGTGACAGGGAAGATCTCAAGCAGCGACAGCGGAAAGATCGCCGGGTGCGAAACTCGATATTCGGGAGCCACCATCGATCATCCGACATCCGGCACGGCCCGGAGGTGCTGGGTGGCGGTGGAGCTGCAATCGATGGTGGTCCTCGATAAAGCGGGCGGACGCATTCTAGGCCAGTGGACGCCTGAGAGTCCCAAAGCTTCGATTCTGAGTAAACCTGAACCCATCTCGTTCGATCCATAGGCCCAGTCTATTTCGCGATTGATTGGGGACTCCAGGGCTCTTGAGTTGTCGTCCTTGCGTGGGCGCCAATGGGGGCTTTGACAATCGCCTTCCGTGCCCGAAGCCCCGGCGAGCAAGGCAATTCGTGCTCTAGAGGGCTGCGGCGTATGCGTAGCTATCCTCCGCATTCGATTCTGCGCACCTACGCCAATCTACGAAATTCTATCCGGGAGCACGCTGGCGCCGCCGGCAGTACGCCGGCAACCGGACAGGGCGAATGTCTGCGAAGGGTGGTTAGTGGACGTTTGGCGGGACAGAGTGCTGGGTGCACTCGCGAGGGAGGAGGCGGCGTGAACAGTAGCGGATTGCTCTACAGCGACGCGGGCATGCTCAGCATCGCGATCTACGTCTTCTGGGGCGGCTGGCTGGTGACCTTGGCCGGGTTGATCATGTCGATCTTGGTGATGCGCCAGCCGCAGCGCCTAGCCCTGGGCGTCGCGCTGGCGATCGGAAGTCTGGCGCCCTTTGCCTATTTTCAGCTCTGGGTAACTCTTAAGCGCTTCGCACCAAGCGAACCTAAGTCATCCGACCTTTCGATTTGGCTCGTGGTGGCCGGAATGGCCGGGTGCGTGTTGGCCGCGCCCCTCGGGGCGCTGGTTCATGTGCTTAGAGCACAGCGACGCGAAAACACCCCATAATCTGAAGGTCCGACTAGGGTGGGAAGCGGTCATTGATGGCTCCTGTTCTTCGAGCATTTCGGCCAGAGTTGCCGCAATGCCGCCCCGACCAGAAGCGATACTCGGCCACTAGCCTAGAACGGGAATGACCATGCCCCTAGGAATACTGGCGGCAATGCTGCTCTTTTATGCGGCGGACCAAACGATCCCGAAGTCTGCAGCCACACCACAGCCGTGGCCGGCCGCGACCTGTCCCTCCTCAGCGAAGGGAGAACTGATCCCATTCGAGCAAGTACCCCTTGAGGTTTTGGCCGACCTTCGCCGCGTTGATCCAAAGATTTCGCCGCCAGGCGGACCATTCAATCCAAGTGACGTGATCGACGGCACCACACCTGGAACGCGGATTATAGCCGTGATGCGCCTCGGTGATCGACTGGCCGCAGCCTATGAAAAAGGCGGCCGGGGATACAGCGTCACCGTCGTCACCTATGTGCAAGATCCAGCCACCAAGCACCTCGTTGCGAGCGGCCTGCACACGTTAAGCGGCCGCGATACGCCGCGCGGGTGGGTGAAGGACGAGGACGCTTGCGCGGCGATGGTGCGCGCCTTGAGTGCCGGTGGGTGAAGCTCCCGGAAGCCGCCGCTGTTAAAGTCGGCTCAGGGTGGTTTGCAGACCTAGGGTGCAAGCTGCACCCAGATGGTCGGAACCTGATACTTTTCCGCCCAAGCCTGAGCAGCAGCCAAGGCGTTCTCAAGTGAGATGTCGTCCTCGGCGAGCGATCCATATCCCACCCATTCCCCGTCTGCCTTCCATGAACCGCCCGTGCCAAAGAAGCGGCCATCGCCGGAAGCCTCAACTGTCAGCCAACGGTGATCGTCGCCGAGGTCGGGCATTTGCTCATCCGATGAGAGGTAGATGACTTCAGCCATGGTGCAGATCGTGAAGGAGCGCGCCTAGGTCCGCAATGGGGCGTAAGCGGATCTTGCTTCAACCATCAACGCTCGGGCAACGTACTCTCCCAGATCGTCCGTCTCCAATCTCCGCTGTGGGTGGATGGCAGAATCTAGATGCCGAAGACAGCGGAACTGACTCAGTCTGTGGGCTTCCCGCGCTTCCACATGTCCCATCCTTGTCCCAACAACTGCCACAACGGAGGCAGGTCGGCGCGGCGCAATCCGTTTCGAAAGGCGTTCAGTTCCTGAAGCGCCGAACGAGCTTCCGTGCTGCAACCGATCATCTTGTCCATGGCACGCCTAGCTTTGGGCGAGTTACGATCGTTCGCGGACATAAAGGTCTCATATCTCGGCTCGAAAAACGCGAATGCGTTCTCCGCTCGTCGCAGCGCGCTAATCACAACGGTGTCTCTGACACTGGCATAGGGGAAACGGTCGATCGCCTTTTGAGCCACGGCAAAGCGTTCTTGTCCCAGACGCTCCGAACTCTCGAATGTCTCCCGAGCGTCATCGAATACAGAGACGATCTCCACGACGAGTTCGATCGCCGCTGCTGTCACAGCGATCTGATCTTCGCGACGGCGCCGATCGTTCTCGCGGGAAGCGACCCGAGCCAAGCTGTATGCGACCCACATCGCAGCTATAGAGCCAAAGGCCTGAACCCAACTGGCCATGTCGCTGCTGAAGAGGCCCTTTTTCTGCGCGACAACCGACAGAAAGAGCGCAGCGTAGATCAGGGCGCCAACGGCCAGAACTCGGTCGAAGAACTTCATGAGGGCGACGTTCCCACGATTCCCGCCCTCCGTGCAGCCACGCTTTCCGCTCAGAGCGCAGCGTGACCGCGGCAGTTGTGGAGGTCGATATCCTCCGCGTTCGGTTCTGCGCACCTACGCTAAACTGCGAAATTGTATCCAACAGGACGCCAGCGCCGCCCCGACGCCAAGTGCGCGATCGACGTCCGCGATCGGGTGGCTAAGCACGCCGCCGCAGTCTACTTCACAGCTCGCGGACCACCCGTTTTAAGTAGGTCAGACAACCCAACCGGATTGGGAATGTTTTGAAAGAACACCGTTCTTTGGTAGAGGCTGATGCTGCGCTTCGACCTGCACAGGCGCCTAGGCGACGCGCGCCGGAGGTCGCATGGGCGTTACCAAGGACATCATCGACCAGACGCCAAGGGCATTCGATCTAGCGGCTGCCTTTTCCAAGGCCCCCCTAGCAACCTTGCGTGGACCGGTGAAGCTTGGCGACGCGCTCACGCTGCTGGCCGGCGCGCTCTTGACCCTGACCTTCACCTTCATCGTCACTGGGCTGATTTGGTTTGCGGTCCTCTACCCGGACGCTTTCAGAGGGCACATGGGTGAAGGACTTAAGGAGGAAATAACGGCCAACTTCGTCATCGGAGGCAGCTTGTTCTTCGTCGAGTTCTTCTGCGCTCTTCTGACGTCCGTGGTCATTACCGTTGTCGCGCGCCTGTGTGGCGCCGCCTCCGGCGCCAGCCTTTTCGCCAAGGTCTTGCTCGTCTTCTGCCTGGAGGCGCTCGTCGGCATTCCGTCAGCCGTCTGCGTTTTCGCCGAGGAGGCTTCGACCCAATCCGTGATGATCGCAGTCATCGCCGTCATTCGCCTAGTTGAAGTAGCCCTGCTTCTCGCGCCATTGATCATTGCCGGACGTCTACGCGGAATTCGACTGGCACTCACCTGGGGCATAGGAGTGCCAGCTCCCACGGCGATCGTCTTTTTTGTGATTACCGGCATGCATTGGGTGACGCTCGGCCCCTTCCTCGTGAAGTCATGGGACTAACCTGGCGAGCACGACAATTCGCGCTCTAGAGGGCTGCTGCGTAGGCGTAGCTATCCTCCGCGTTCGGTTCTGCGCACCTACCCTTTTCTGCGAAATTGTATCCGGCGCTACGCCAGCGCCGTCAGCGGTACGCCGCCAAGCGGGCGCGGTGAACGTCTGTGAAGGGTGGAGAGCGGAACTTACGCGGCGATCCACTCAACTGATGATGCTCACCTCGGGCGCATCGCCGGTGTTCCAGGAAAACAGCACCAAGTGCCAAAGCCCAGGCGCTTTCCGCGAGGGGTCGATCAGGCCCTGGGCGCCCGCAGCGTCCAAGCGCGCCCGGACTGACCATGAACGCGGATTTCCCCCTCTCGCTACCACCTCCTGCCAAGGCGCTATCGCATCTTCCATCAGGACGCCGACAACCTCACGCGAAGCCCGATCGCGAAGATCAATGATCCGATCAGCCCTGACCCTGACAGCCAATATCTCCAGACTAGCCGCCCTTACGTCCCTATGAGCATCCATTAGCGCCGCCGCCGGCGTCTAGACGGGCGCTCAGGCGGCTCGGGCGGTCAATGTTCGCAACGGGTGATTGCGGAAGTGTCCGCATGGCCTAGGCTGGGCCAGCAATGAAACGAACAAACCTCACAGGGACAACTATCGCTTGGGCCTTGGCGCTTCTCTTTTGTGGCGCAGTACTGCTAGGCGACAGGATCACCTTAGATCAAAGAGATGCCAGCGTGGTAGCGGCACTTACTGAGCGTGGCTTCAAAGGAGCCAAGGTCGAGAAGGTCAGCATTCTCGGCCGGTTCTGGGTTCCGTGTGGTCGGGGATTAACAAGCGACGTCAGGCATTGGGTCGCCGCCGAGGCCGACGGGTATGTCTGCGCCTACTGGGGCCAACCCGCGCGAGTTTACGTAGAGCGCAGAGGTAGGCGGCGCGAAGCTAGTCGTTAGGTCCGCAACGGGTCGAAAGTGGTCATCAGCCATAGGCCAGACCGGCGACAGTTTCAGCGCCGGCGCCAATGACCGCTCACGACCCATGGCGGACCTTCCCCACGGTCGGATAACATCCGCGTATGAGCAATCTCGAACAGCAAATCAGGGACGGCGTGACTCGTCTCAGCACATTGCCGGATTTCCGTGAGGACCTTTGGCTGACGTTGTATCTCGCTGGGCAGCCGGAAGACCTCGCTGAGTTGGCTCGCCAGCTTTCGGCAGATGGGTGGATCAATGTTGGTGGCAGCGACAGCGGCTTCATCTACCCGAAGAAGCCAGCTCGAAATCACGGCGATGACATTGTCGAGCTAACGCTCCGTACGTCGGAGCTTTGCCGCCACCACGCTGTCGAACTCCTCACGATTGACGCCGACACGAGCGCCGAGGTTGATCGCTCGAAATTCGTCACGCTGTTTCAAGCTTAGGTCCGGCAACCACCCCGAGCGGACGTTCGTGGCGTCCGCTCGGGGCTAACGTCTTACTGAAGTGGCAGAGATTGCCTTCTCGCCGGGCGCGGTCCGCAGCGAGGGTCTGAAGTCGAGGTCTTGGCTCCGGTCTCCGCCCAGGCGACTAGGTCGGCCGCCGCGTCGATGACCCTGCCGCCGATCTTTCGAAATGAGGGACCGGTGCCGTAGAGGCGGTGCTTCTCCAGCGTCCTTGGCGAAAGGCGCAGGAGTTGGGCGGCTTCAACGGTTGAGAGATAGACCGGCAGACTTTCAGTTTTGAACGTGTCCATGGCGATGCCCTGGCTTTGCCCAAAGGGGGCGGTTGAGGGCTTTGCAGTTCCAGCTTCCGCGCCCGAAGCCCCGGCGAGCACGGTATTCGTGCTCTAGAGGGCTGCTGCGTAGGTGTAGCTATCCTCAGCATTCGATTCTGCGCACCTACCCTTTTCTGCGAAATTGTATCCGGCACTACGCCAGCGCCGTCGGCGGTACGCCGCCAAGCGGGCGCGATGAACGTCCGTGAAGGGTGGTGAACGGACCTGCCTCCGGTCGACCAAAATCAGCGGGCCGCTAGAATTTCCGCTGATCGACTGACTCCGGGCGACACGGTCCGGTTATGGTAGTCGTCATAAGGACGCGCCCTTCATAATAAGTATTCACCTCTTGCTTCAAGATACCAGCAAGGCGGTCGATTGTTGTTGTATCAACTTCATTTATGCCATTCTGCATCTTGGGCGGAGTCCGCCTCATAGATATAACTGATTCAGAATAAGACAGCGCGCAGTCTTCCTCACACTCAAGTCGGCGCTTTCCATCAACTATTGCTTCTATCGTTTTGTGATCATCGTCGATGACATAGTGACGAACGTGGATTGCCTTGGGGTCAGTGAGGCTATTGACGCGTGCGTTCAATTCGGGGTTTGCGATCCACGACCGGGCGCTTACTTCGCACCTAAACATGGTCTCCTTGGCGTCAGCGATGCTCGCGCCCATGATTCCAAAGGTTGCAATCAAGCAAGAAGTCGAAATCCGCACCGGAATATCAATCCTATCAACACTCCTGCCAAGCTTAGCACCAAAGCTTTGCGGAAGGCACTGATCGCGCGAAGTCTGATTTGGGTCGGGAGCGGCCCTTGCCTTCTTGCCGCAACGGCGACGTCGGAAAGGCTGCTTTCAGCACCGGCGCCAATGACAGCTCACGACCCTTCCCGGACATTGCCGCCGTCAGGTTCGCGGAGCGTCCTGTAAGTGCCTGAGGTGCAAGGTCCGCTAGGTCTCACTCTTGGAGCCGTTCCAACTTCCCGCTCCCCCCTACCGCACGTCCGTGAAGCGGGAGAACTTTCCTCTATTGAAGCACCGCGAATAGCTTCCCTGCTGAAAGCGAGGCCCGATCTCCCGGACCCAGTAGCCCGGGATAGCTTCTAGCGGATGCAGGAACCCTTCCCGAGCACCCCATGGCTCATAGGGGGTTCGTGAGGCCCCTTCTCGGCGGGAAACAAATCTCCGCCGCGCGCGGCGATAGCGCTCGTAGGGCCTGCGGCGTCGGATGTGAACCTGGGCAAAGCTAAGGGTCATAAGTGGATTAGGACCAGCGCGGGCGCTGTCCGCAAGGCCGACGGCCTGCATCCCGGACAAGCCGCCATGTCCACCAACCACCCATATCAGTCGCCAGCATGGGCGGCTTGGAGCGCTCTCAGAGCGGCGCTTGGAAATGGCATGTTCCACCAATCGCGGTAGCCAGCATCGCCCTTTTCATTGAGCAGGGCGACTGCCGCGCGCTCAACGGCCAAGGTGAAATCACGCGTCCCGCACTCACCTCGAAAGCAGACCTCTCCCGTCTCAGTCGGAGATTGCTTCTGAAAATCCGGAAACTCCAAAACGCGCAGAAACAGACGCGCAGGGTCCACGTCGACTTGGAGGTTCAGCCGCCACTCGTAGCTGACCTTGGCGATGTCCGCTTCCCGGCCAAAGCTTCAATTTCCGCTTCCGGGCGGCGCGGTAGTTTCCGCACCCGACCCGTGGCGGACAATAAGTGCGACTGCTACGAGACCGGACGGATTGGGGAAGAGCTATGGCTATCTGCTGCTTCTGCGCACAACCGATTACCAGCAGCGATGCTGGCGCGGTTTCCATCGCCCTGACGGTTCTCTCCCCTAGGCGAAACCCACCCAGCCAGGAACTGTTCGCTCACGCACCGTGCTTAGAAGAAAAGCTTGCTCCAGCTCTCGCGCCGTCCATCCCGTTTGATGCGGAAGCCTTCAGCGACTGACGGCCGACTTCTCCTAACCACCCCGAGCGGACGTTCGTAGCGTCCGCTCGGGGCTAACGTCTTACTGAAGTGGCAGAGATTGCCTTCTCGCCGGGCGCGGTCCGCAGCGAGGGTCTGAAGTCGAGGTCTTGGCTCCGGTCTCCGCCCAGGCGACTAGGTCTGCCGCCGCGTAGATGACCCTGCCGCCGATCTTTCGAAATGAGGGACCGGTGCCGTAGAGGCGGTGCTTCTCCAGCGTCCTTGGCGAAAGGCGTAGGAGTTGGGCGGCTTCAACGGTTGAGAGATAGACCGGCAGACTTTCAGTTTTGAACGTGTCCATGGCGATGCCCTGGCTTTGCCCAAAGGGGGCGGTTGAGGGCTTTGCAGTTCCAGCTTCCGCGCCCGAAGCCCCAGCGAGCACGGTATTCGTGCTCTAGAGGGCTGCTGCGTAGGTGTAGCTATCCTCCGCATTCGATTCTGCGCGCCATTTCTCCCAAGCCCATGATGCCGACGCCGTGGCCTCGATTTGGCCGGCGCGGTTATCGGCGCGTCTGTCCTCTTACTTCTTATTCCCGCTTGGCGCGGGCGTGATGGCCAGGGCGCCGTCGGCGCGTGGGGTTACCTCGACCGGCAGGGCGGCGGGCAGGTTGGCCAGGAAGGCCCGGGCCTGATCGGTGCGGAAGCTTGCGGTCAGGCGCAGGTCGGCGACGGCGGGGCTGGTGACGACGCGGACGGACGAGAAGCGGCCGATATCGCTGGCGACGTCGGTCAGGCGGGCCGAAGCGTAGCTTAGTCGGCCGCGGCGCCAGTCGGCGACGGCTTCCGGATCGGCCAGGCGTGCGCGGCGCGCCTCGCGGGCGTCCAGCGCGACGCTGTCGCCTCGGGACAGGACGGCGTCGAAGGCCGGGCCGCCAGCGTCGCGGCGCACCGCCACGCGCCCCCGCGCGACCGCCACGCCGATCTCGCCGCTTTCGGCGCGGCGGACCTCGAAGCGGGTGCCCAGCACGGTGACCCGCGTCTGGTCCGCCTCGACCTGGAAGGGACGGCCCCCGGCGTGGCGGACATCGAACAGCGCCTCCCCCGCTCCAGGACGTAGCGACGTCCGCCCGGCCAGCCGGCCGTCCGCAGGCGCGTCCCGGGCGCCAGGATCGCCAGGCTGCCGTCGCCGAGCGTCAGGGTCCGCGTGGCGCGGCCGCTTTCCAGGATCGTGGGGCGGGGGCCACGCCGACGCCAATCGCCAGGCACGCGGCCAGGGGCAGGGCGATGGCGGCGGCCCAGCGCCAGGTCTGGCGACGGTTCCCGGCGGGGCGCGCCACCAGCGCATCGACGCCGCCCAGCGCCAGCATCAACTGCTCGGCCTGGTCATAGGCCTGGGCGTGGCGCGGATCGGCCGCCAACCATTGGCCAAGCGCCTGGGCGCGCTCGGGCGACAGCCGCTCGCCGAACACGGACAGGGCCCACTCGCGAGCCTGGTCGTCGATGTCGCCGTCAGGCGCGGCGGTTGCGTTCACGTGACAATCCTCGAAAGTCGATCGGGCCGCCGGCGACGGCCCGCTGGCAGGCGGCGACCGCTTCGCCCACGGTCTTGCGCACCAGCGCCTCGGACACGCCGTTCTGGCGGGCGATCTCGGCGAAGCTTAGTCCAGCCACGCGGTTGTCGGCCAGGAACCGGCGATGGCGTGGCGGCAGGCCCTCGACCACGCGGTTCAGCACGTCGAGTTCCTGCTTGGCGATGACCGTTCGCTCGGCGTCCGGCGCGGCGTCGGGTTCGAGCGCCGGCGCCGAGGCCGAGACCAGGCGGTAGGCCATCTTCTGGCGGCGCAGAGCGTCGCGCGCCAGATTGATGGCCACGCGGAACACGAAGGCGCGTGGGCTTTCGTGCTCCTGGTCGGCCGGACGCTCGCCCAGCTTTACGAAGGCCTGCTGCGCCAGGTCCTCGGGCTCGGGCGGGCCGGGGCCGAAGCGAGCGCGAAGAAACAGCCGCAGGTCCTCCCAGTCGTCGCAGTAGCTCTCGCGGAATACCGCGCGTCGACTCCAGGTCCACGCCTCTTCGTCGGCGCTCGGCCGTTGCGACTTCGCCACGGCTCCTCCCCTTCGTTGTGCGCCGGTCTCTCACCGACGATGCGGCCTCCCGGCCGTCCGTTCAATGCGTCGCCAAATAAATCGCGACCGGAAGGTTTTGTTGTGCGGATGGGGGAAGCTCATTCGTTGAACTTTAATTGGGCGCGATTTTGAGCAATAAATTGCTCATTATTTCCCATGTGACCGGTAACTTTTTCCTTTCGAATTCAAATTCGGCATGTTTATGTCGAACGCAGTGACACCGGTGTCCAACCGGGAAAGCGACGTTTTCGTCGCGTGGGAGGGAGGCGGCCGCGTGCGAGCCCTGAACCATTTCGATCGCCATGGGCGAGGCGTCCCGGCCGGGCGAGACTCCGATGCGCGTTGACGGCGCCTTCGTGCGGCCCCTTCTCGATTATTCGCGCAGCCTGGACCGGGAGCTGAACGACCTGTTCGTCGGCGCGCTGCTGCGACGCATGCGCCAGGCGCTGCTGGACGGCCACAGCCTGGACGTGCCGCGGATCGGCGAACTGACCGTCCGCCAGGCGCGTCCCTACGCCCTCGTCAATCCAATCAATGGCCAGACCCGCGAACTGGGCGGCGAGCGGACCATCCTGTTCCGTCCCGACCGGCAGCTGGTCCGAGACCTGAACGCCGCGCGGAGCGATCCCGATGTCGCCTGATCACCGGGGCTGGCCAACGCCGCGGGCCGCCTGACGCGACCGCCATCCGGCGTCGGGCCGGAACAAAGAGCCCGCCGCCGAAAACACGAAATCAAAATTGGGGAGAAACCAAATGAACATCGATCGAAACAAGCGCCGGGGCAGGCTGCTCGCCGGCGTCTCCATCGCCGCCTTCGCCGCCGCCGCGCCGGGTCTCGTCGCCGCCCAGACCGCGGCGCCCGCGCCGCCCGAGACCGTCAGCGAGGTGGTCGTCACCGGCTATCGCGCCTCTCTGCAGAGCGCGCTGAACCTGAAGAAGAACTCGGACGTGATGATGGACGCCATCAACGCCGAGGATATCGCCGACTTCCCGGACTCCAACCTCGCGGAATCGCTGCAGCGCCTGCCGGGCATCTCGATCGACCGTGACAACGGCGAAGGCCGCACGATCAGCGTGCGCGGCCTGTCGGGCGATTTCAGCCGTGTACGGATCAATAACATGGAGGCGCTGTCGACCGGCGCGGCCAATGACGCCGGCTCCAGTCCCAACCGCTCGCGCGCCTTTGACTTCAACGCCTTTGCCTCGGAGCTGTTCAGCTCGGTGCGGGTGCGCAAGTCGTCCTCGGCCGAGGCCGACGAAGGCTCGCTGGGCGCGACCGTCGACCTGATCACCGGCCGCCCGTTCGACTACAAGAAGAGCCAGATGGCCTTCTCGGCCGAGGACTCCTATTACCAGAACGGTAAGAAGCACTCGCCGCGCATCACCGGCCTGTTCTCCGACCGCTGGTTCGACGGCAAGATGGGCGTGCTGGTCTCGGCCGCCTGGGCCAAGCGCAACTCCGAGGACGACAGCTACAATCGCGGCACCGGTTCGTCCGACTACGTCTATCGCGGCTCGACCTGGACCGGCGACGAACTGCCCGGCCGCGCCGGCTTCGCGGCGCCGACGGGCACGGTGTTCAGCGCCCTGATCCCGACCACCCTGACGGGCTCGGCGCTGAACGCCTACAAGGCCGATCCGGCCAACTACTACAACCCGATGGCCAACCCGGCCGCCTATGCGGCGATGACGGGTTCGGATCCGGCCGCCTACGCCAAGCTCTATCCGGGCTGCGCGGCGGTCGCCGCCCAGGCGGTGGCGGGCCTGACCCCGACCACGCCGGGCTGCAACAACTCGCTGATCCGCTTCCCGGCCTTGGCCTCGATCAACCAGCGAAACGTCGAGACCGAGCGCCTGGGCTTGACCGGATCGTTCCAGCTGCAGCTGGCCGAGCGCACGCGTCTGACCATCGACGGCCTGTATTCGAAGTTCGACAGCGTCAGCACCAACTACCAGATCGGCGCGGTCGGCCTGAACCGCAACAACACCAACGCCAGCTACTCTTACGGGGCCAATGTTCCGACGGCGACGGTCCGCAACGGCTCGGCCATGACCGACGCCCAGCGGCGCGGCCTCTATCCCGGGACCTGCACCTTCGCCGCCGAGACCGAGCTCTCGCCCGGCACCGACTGCGGTCAGGCGCTGAACGGCGCGACGCCGCTGGCGGGTTATGCCTACAGCTACAATCCCTACAATCTCGACGCTTATGACTACTACACCAACCCGAATTCCCCCGGTTACGCTGGCGAGGCCTCGACCCTGCCGTTCCGCGGCCAGCTGATCGGCCGTCCGGCGGTCAAGGTGCTGGACGCCGAGGTGGTCGGCCAGAACGCCGAATATCTGAAGCTGGCCAATGTCGATTGGCGCTCGGGCGCCGATCGTGGCGCCTACACCACCGACTTTCGCCAGGTGTCCGTCAACCTGGACCACGAGTTCAGCGACAAGCTGAAGGCTCAGGTCTCGGTCGGGACCTCGCGTTCGGAGAACGTCAACGTCGGCACCCTGGTCGAGTTCAACGCCATGGACGTGCAAGGGCCGTTCGTCTTCGACGAGCGCGGCGCGACGGGCATGCCCAAGTTCGACGTCGGCTTCAACGCCGCCGATCCGAACCAGTGGGGGATCGTCAAGGGCTTCTCGGCCATGCGCAATTATCGGCGCACGACGATCAACGACTACAAGGGCGGCAAGATCGATCTGACCTACGATCTGGACGATCACTGGACCATCAAGGGGGGCGTCACCAAGCGTCAGTTCGAGTTCTCGACCGACCAGTACGAGCGCAACAGCGACCTGCTGAACCCGACCGAGAAGGAGGCCAAGGTCACCGTCTCCTCGCTGGGCCAAGTGATCGAGTTCGGCGATGGCCTGGACGTGCCGACGGGATCGACGACCAGCTTCTTCGCGCCCAACCTGGAAGCGTTCAGCAGCGTCTTCGGCTTCGACTGCAACTGCATCAACAAGTACGGCGATTTCCGCATCACCCGGAAGCGCAACCGCACCGCCAGCTTCGGCGTGACGGAGAAGAACCTGTCGTACTACGCGCAGTTCAACTTCGACTACCAAGTCTGGGGCGGCCGTCGCCTGTTCGGTAACGTCGGCGTGCGCCAGGCCGAGACGGACGTGCTGGCCTATGGCGAAACGACCGCCGGCCGCCGTATCACCGGCGAGAACAGCTACACCGATACTCTGCCGTCGGGGAACCTGACCTGGGAGGCGTACGACAACCTCTATATCCGCTTCGCCGCGGCCAAGGTCATGGCGCGTCCGCTGCTGGGCAACCTGTCGCCGGCCGTCACCGGCATCAGCATTCCGGGCGACGGTTCGTCCATCGGCGGCACGATCACGGTCGGCAACACCAAGCTCTCGCCGTTCCGCGGCAAGGCCTACGACATCGCCGCCGAGTGGTACTTCAACAAGGGCGGCCTGATCAGCCTGGCGTACTTCCGCAAGGACATCGACAGCTTCCCGCAGACCGTCTTCTACGAAGCGCCGCTGTCGAACTTCCTGGACGCCGACGCGATCGCGGCCCTCAAGCTGCAGTTCCCCGGCGAGACCGGCGGCGACGTCTTCCGCCGCGCCTATATCGACGCCGACAACCCCGTCCTGGCCCGTCAGGTTCGCGACGCGCCGGGGGGCTACCTGCAAGGCTGGGAGTTCAACTTCCAGCAGGACCTGACCTTCCTGCCCTGGTACTTCAAGAACCTGGGCGTGCAGTTCAACATGACCAAGCTGGACACCCGGCTGACCTATATCCTCGATCCGGGTACGGTCGTCGCGGGCGCGGGCACGGTCACCAAGGCGCCGACCTACGGCAAGGGGCCCTGGCTGGGGGCCTCGCCCAAGGGCCTGAATCTGACGGTCTATTACGAGACCGAGAAATTCAACGCCCGCGTCTCGATGGCCAAGCGCGACGCCTACAAGACGACCTATCCGTTGACGGCCGGCAGCTGCGATCCCGGCCTCCAGGCCAACGGCTCGGCGTGCGACAGCCCGCTGATCAACGAGTTCGGGGCCTCGGCGGCGACGACCAACGTCGACATGTCGGTGCGCTACTCGCCGCTCAAGCAGGTCAGCATCACCTTCGAGGCGTTGAACATCACCGACGAGAAGGCCACCCGCTACAGCTACACCGATCCGGTCATCCAGTCGTACGGCGCCAGCGGTCCGAACTATCGGCTCGGGGTCCGCTACAAGTTCTAAGACGGTCCTTTCCAGATCGACGCCTTGGGGCCGCGCAGAGCGCGGCCCCTTTTTGTTTGTCTTCGGTGCGTCATTCCGTCGCGGGCTGGCTCGTTCGGGCGCAACCGTTGAGGGTGGAGCCCTTGCCGTGAAGCTCCGTACGCGCACGAGACCCTCGGCGTCGGAAAAATCGAGACAAATTGCCGCTCCGCCTCAGGTTGTCCCATTTACCGTAATTTAAGGGCGCGGCCTACAAAGTTTCCACAGCCAAATATTTCGCATATCGGCGATATATATTTGTCGCGGGGGCGACTTTATTGTCTGACGTCGGATCAGGAACGATCTCGTTCGCCGGTGAGGTGACGATTTCAAATATCGGTGAAGCCCATGAGCAGCTCGGAGCCTTGCTTCGCGAGCAGGGCGCCATTGTCATCGATATTCAGGACCTGACCGACACTGATCTGACGTTCGTCCAACTCTTGGAATCGGCTCGGCGCAAGGCGGGCGAGAACGGCGTCGGCCTGTCGCTCAACACGCCGGCCGCTGGCTCACTACTGGAAGTCCTCCGGCGCGGCGGATTCCTGGACGACGAAACCTCGGACCGCGCCCAGTTCTGGCTTCAAGGGGCAGCTCAATGACCGCGATCCTCACCGTCGACGATTCCGCCAGCATCCGTCAGGCGATCAAGATCGCCCTGAGCGGCGAAGGCTACGCCGTGACCGAGGCCGTCAACGGCCAGGACGGCCTGGACAAGGGCAGCGCCGGCGGCTTCGACCTTATCGTCACAGACCTGAACATGCCGGTCATGGACGGCCTGGCCATGATCCGCGAGCTGCGCAAGCGCCCGGCCGGCGCCGGCGTGCCGATCCTGTTCCTGACCACCGAATCCGACGCCGAGATCAAGGCGCAGGCCAAGGCGGCCGGGGCCACCGGCTGGCTGACCAAGCCCTTCGATCCCGAGCAACTAGTCCGGGTCGTCAAGAAGGTCCTCGCCAAGTGAGCGGTCAGGATCCCGTCGAGATCTTCCGCCAGGAAGCGCAGGAGCTGTTCGAGGACATCGAGCAGGGCCTGCTCGATCTGGCCCACCGTCCCGGGGATCGTGATCTGGTGGACGCCGTCTTCCGCGGCCTCCACACCCTGAAGGGCTCGGGCGCCATGTTCGGCTTCGACGCCCTCGCCGCCTTCACCCACCACTGTGAAACCGCCTTCGACCGCGTCCGGAAGGGCGAGGTCGCCGCGACCTCCGAACTGGTCGGCGCGGTCCTGGCCTGCCAGGACCACATGCGAGCCCTGGCCGAGGGCCGACCGGCCGAGGCGGCCGTCGGCGAGGCCCTGCTGGCCGAACTGCACCGCGTGGTCGCCAGCGCCGGCGGCTCGGCCGTCGAGACGCCCGCCGCGTCCGCCGCCGCCCCGGCCTCGACGCCCGCCGCCCCCAGCCTCAAGACCTGGCGCGTGACGCTCAGCCTGCCGGCCGACGCCCTGGTCAACGGCACCCGCCCATTGCCGCTGCTGGACGAACTGCGCGAGCTGGGCGACTGCACGGTCGTCGCCGTCACCGACGCCGTTCCCGATTTCGACGCCCTGGTGCCGACCGAGTGCCATCTGGCCTGGGACGTGACCCTGGTCACCAAGCACGGCCGCGACGCGATCGAGGACGTCTTCATCTTCGTGATCGACGACATGACGCTGGACATCCAGGACGTCACGCCGGTCGAGGTTCCAGCCGAAGCGCCCGTCGAAGCCCTCGCCGAGATCGTCACCGAGGCCGCGCCCGCCGCCGTCGCGTCGCAGGCCGCCGCCGCGCCCGTGGAGGCCGCCAACGAAGGCCGCGCCACCAAGACCAGCGGCGACACCGTCCGCGTCCCGGCCGAGCGCCTGGACGAGATGATGGACCGCGTGGGCGAGCTGGTGATCGCCCAGTCGCGCCTCAAGCAACTGGCCGCCAGCAGCAGCGACATCGCGCTGCGCGCCGTCGCCGAGGAAATCGAGCGCCTGGCCGCGGAAATGCGCGACACGATGATGGTCGTGCGCATGGTGCCGATCGCTCAGCTGTTCGGCCGCTTCCGCCGCCTGATCCACGACCTGGCGCGCGACACCGGCAAGTCGATCACGCTCTCGACCGAGGGCGAGGCGACCGAGCTGGACAAGACCGTCATCGAACGCCTCGCCGACCCGCTGATCCATCTGATCCGCAACTCGGCCGACCACGGCCTTGAGACGCCCGAACAACGCCGCGCCGCCGGCAAGTCCGAGACCGGCCACATCGTCCTGGCGGCGCGCCAGTCGGGCGCCGAGGTGGTGATCACCATCACCGACGACGGCCGTGGCGTCGATCGCGCCCGGGTCCGCGCCAAGGCCGAGGAAAACGGCCTGATCCAGCCGGGTCAGGTGCTCAGCGACAACGAACTGCTGCAGCTGATCTTCGCCCCCGGCTTCTCGACGGCGGCGGCGATCACCAACCTATCCGGTCGCGGCGTCGGCATGGACGTCGTCAAGAAGACCATCGAGGGCCTGCGGGGCGCGATCGAAATCACCAGCACCCCGGGCCACGGCTCGGTCGTCTCGCTGCGCATCCCGCTGACCCTGGCCATCATCGATGGCCTGCTGGTTCGCGTCGGAAGCGGCCGCTACGTCATCCCGCTGTCCTCGGTCGAGGAGTGCGTGGAGCTGTCGGTCGAGCAGGACGTACGCTCGGCGGGCCGCAGCCTGATCACCCTGCGCGACCAACTGGTGCCGTTCATCCGCCTGCGGCAGATGTTCAAGACCGGCCTGGCGCCCGATCCGCACCAGAAGATCGTCGTGGTCTCCACGGGCGGACATGAGCGCGTCGGGCTGGTCGTCGACCAGATCCTCGGCGACCACCAGACCGTCATCAAGCCGCTGTCGCCGTTCCATGCCGACGTCGGCGCCTTCTCGGGCGCGACGATCCTGGGGGATGGCGGCGTGGCCCTGATCCTCGACATCGGCAGCCTAGTGGCCGCCGGTCAACGCCACGACGCGCAGACGCGCGCCGCCAGCTGAGAAGGGGCCCGGACATGACCACCGAACTTCCGACCGGCCCGATCGAGGCCCTGACCTTCGACCTGCGCGGCGAGACCTTCGCCCTCGAAGCCGGCCTCGTGCGCGAGGTGCTGGACCTGCTGCCCGAGACCGACGTGCCGGGCGCCCCGGCCTTCGTCGGCGCGGTGATCAACTTCCGGGGCCGGGTCATCCCGCTGGTCGACCTGCGCGTCGCCTTCGACATGGAGGCGGCCGAGCCCACGATCGACAGCCGCATCGTCGTCATCGAGCACGCGCTGGATGGTGAGCCGACCCTGATCGGCCTTCGCGCCGACAAGGTCCACGAAGTCACTTCCATCGCCCACGACATCACCGAGGACGCGCCGCGCGTCGGCCTGAAATGGCGCGCGGACTTCATTCGCCTGCTCGCGCGCCGGGACGGCGACGTGATCGTCATCCCCGACCTCGACCAGATCTTCGCGGCGCGCGGCCAGACCGCCGTCGTCACCCCCATCAACGCGGCGCAAGCCTGAGCTGGACCTTCCACATGCGCTTCACCATCAAACTCAAGCTCGGCCTGGCCTTCGGCCTGCTCATCGTCCTGATGACGGCTTCGACGCTGCTGGGCATCAGCTCGCTGAACAAGATCAACTCGGCCCAGACCGCGATGATCGTCGGGCCGATGGCCCAGTTGCAACGCGCCCAGGCCGCCAACATCGCCCTGCTGCAGATCACCCGCGCCCAGAAGAACATGGCTCTGGCGACCAACGACGACGAACTGCGCGGCCAGAACGAGAAGGCCGACAAGCAGCGCAAGGAAGTCCAGAGCCTGATCGACCAGGGCGTGGCCAAGGCGACCAGCGATGACGCCAAGGTCAAGTGGACCGCCCTCGAGCAGGACTGGGAAACCTACGCCGCGATCGACCTGAAGCAGCGCGAGGCCCTGATGTCGGGACGCCGCGCCGAGGCGGTGACGATGATGTCGACCGTGCAGCGTCCGGCGACCAACGCCGTGAGCCAGCGCGTTGACGATCTGGTGGCTTTCAACACCCAGCGCCTGCACGCTGCCGACGAGGAAGGCAACCAGACCTTCGCCGCCGCCCGGAACGTCCTGATCGCCGTGGTGATCGGCTCGCTGCTGATCGGTGTCGCGGCCGCGGCCTGGATCTCGCTCACGATCGGCAAGGGCCTCGCCAAGATCGCCGATCTGGCCAACGCCGTCGCCCTGGGCGACCTGGACCAGCGCGTCAACATCACGACCAACGACGAGATCAAGGACCTCGTGGATACGGTCAACCGCATGACCGAAAATCTGCGCGCCACCGCCGCCGTCGCCGACAAGGTGGCCGACGGCGACCTGACCGTCGAGACCAAGCCTCTGTCGGACAAGGACACGCTGGGCATCGCCCTGGAACGCATGGTCGAGCGCCTGCGGGGCGTGGTCTCGGACGCCATCTCGGCCTCGGAGAATGTCTCGGCGGGCAGCCAGGAACTGTCGGCGGCCTCCGAGCAGGTCAGCCAAGGCGCCACCGAACAGGCCTCTTCGGCCGAAGAGGCTTCGGCCTCGATGGAAGAGATGGCCTCGAACATCAAGCAGAACGCCGACAACGCCGCCCAGACCGAGAAGATCGCCCGCCAGTCGGCGATCGACGCCGAGGCCTCGGGTGAAGCGGTCAATCGCGCCGTCGACGCCATGCAGACGATCGCCGAGAAGATCGCCATCGTGCAGGAAATCGCCCGCCAGACCGACCTGCTGGCCCTGAACGCCGCCGTCGAGGCCGCCCGCGCCGGCGAGCACGGCCGTGGCTTCGCCGTCGTCGCCTCGGAAGTGCGCAAGCTGGCCGAGCGTTCGCAGACCGCCGCCACCGAGATCAGCGCCGTGTCGTCCGACACGGTGAAGGCCGCCCAGTCGGCCGGCGAGATGCTGACCACCCTGGTGCCGAACATCCGCAAGACCGCCGAGCTGGTCTCCGAGATCAGCGCCGCCTGCCGCGAGCAGGACATCGGCGCCTCGCAGATCAACGAGGCCATCCAGCAGTTGGACAAGGTCACGCAACAGAACGCTTCGGCCTCGGAGCAGATGTCGGCCACGTCCGAGGAGCTCGCCGCCCAGGCCGAGGAACTGCAGACCTCGATCGCCTACTTCCGCCTGTCGAATGGCGGCCAGGGCGTGCGCAAGCCCGCCGCCTCGGCGCCGGTCGTGCGCCTGCCAGCCCGCGCCGCCGCCAAGCCGGTCGCGCCGAAGGCCGCCGCCCGCAAGGCGCCGCGCGCCGTCGCCGCCCAGCAGGCCCGCGCCCAAGGTTTCGCCCTGGACCTCAGCCAGGGCGGCCCGGACGCCGACGACCGCGAATTCACTGAATACTGACTGACCCTCGACCCCGCTCACGCCGAAGGATCAAGACCATGCGTTTCACTATCAAGCTCCAACTGGGTTTGGCTTTCGGCCTGATCATCGCCCTGTTGCTGACGGCCACCCTGTTCGGCGTGAACAGCCTGTCCTCGACCAACCGCGACATGAACGCGATGGTCGATGGCCCGGCCGTCCGCCTGCAGGCGGCGCAGGAGCTGAACATCCACATGCTGAATGTGGTGCGGTTCGAGAAGAACATGGTCCTGGTCGACACCCCCGAGGAAGTGAAGACCCTCGAGGCGTCGGTCGAGAAGGAGAAGAAGACCTTCGAAGCGCTGCTGGCCAAGGCCGAGGGCCTGGCCACGGCCGAGGGCAAGCCCAGGTGGCAGGCCCTGGGCGGCGCCTGGGAGCGTCTGCTCAGCGCGCATGAACGGGTCTACGGCCTGGCCGTCGTCAACAACGACGCCGGCGCCACGGCCGTCTCGATGGGCGAGGGCCGCAAGGCGGTCACCGAGGCGAGCGCGCAGGTGCAAGAATTGGTCGAGCTGTCGCAGGCTCAGCTGAACGCCGCCACCGACAAGGCCGACGAAGACTTCGCCAAGGTCCGCAACAGCCTGATCATCCTCGCGGCCGTCTCGCTGCTGATCGCCGCCGCCGCCGCGGTCTATATCTCGATGACGGTCAGCAAGGGCCTGAACCGCGCCTCGGAGGCGGTTCGCTCGGTCGCCGACGGTGACCTGACCAAGACGATCGACATCACCACCAAGGACGAGATCGCCGACCTGCTGGGCCACGTGAACGTCATGATCGAACGCCTGCGCGGCGTGGTCTCGGACGCCATCTCGGCCTCCGAGAATGTCTCGGCCGGCAGCCAGGAGCTGTCGGCGGCCTCGGAGCAGGTCAGCCAAGGCGCAACCGAACAGGCCTCGTCGGCCGAGGAGGCTTCGGCCTCGATGGAAGAGATGGCCTCGAACATCAAGCAGAACGCCGACAACGCCGCCCAGACCGAGAAGATCGCCCGCCAGTCGGCGATCGACGCCGAGACCTCGGGCCAGGCCGTGACCAAGGCCGTCGACGCCATGCAGACGATCGCCGAGAAGATCACGATCGTGCAGGAAATCGCCCGCCAGACCGACCTGCTGGCCCTGAACGCCGCCGTCGAGGCCGCCCGCGCCGGCGAGCACGGTCGTGGCTTCGCCGTCGTCGCCTCGGAAGTGCGCAAGCTGGCCGAGCGCTCGCAGACCGCCGCCGCCGAGATCAGCGCCGTGTCGTCCGACACGGTGAAGGCCGCCCAGTCGGCCGGCGAGATGCTGACCACCCTGGTGCCGAACATCCGCAAGACCGCCGAGCTGGTCTCCGAGATCAGCGCCGCCTGCCGCGAGCAGGACATCGGCGCCTCGCAGATCAACGAGGCCATCCAGCAGTTGGACAAGGTCACGCAACAGAACGCTTCGGCCTCGGAGCAGATGTCGGCCACCTCGGAAGAGCTCGCCGCCCAGGCCGAGGAACTGCAGACCTCCATCGCCTACTTCCGCACCGGCAACACCACGGCGGCGCGTCGTCCCGTCCGCGCGCCGGCCAAGCGCCCGGCCGCATCGACCGCTCGCAAGCCGGCCGCTTCGGCGCCGCGCCAGACGGTCGCCGCCCAGCAGGCTCGCGCCAACGGCTTCGCCCTCGACCTCAGCCAGGGTGGCCCGGACGCCGACGACGCCGACTTCCGCGAGTACGCCTGATGGCCGGCGCCGCTGATCAGCAGTTCGTCACCCTGGGGCTCGGCGCCGAGGTCTTCGCGGTGTCGGTCGCCCATGTCCGCGAGATCCTCGACTACCAGGCGCCGTTCGCGATCCCGGAAGGGCCCAGCTACCTGATGGGCCTGACCGACGTGCGCGGCCGGGGCACGCCGACCATCGACCTGCGCCTGAAGCTGGGCCTGCCAGCCATTCCGCCGACCGGCGCGACCCGCATCCTGGTGCTGGACGTGCCGCTGGAGGACCGTGTGCTGTCGCTGGGCCTGATCGCCGACCGCGTGATCGAGGTCGTGGCCTTCTCGGAAGACCAGGTCGAGGCCGCGCCGGATATCGGCGTGCCGTGGCGATCGGAATACATCAAGGGCGTGGTGCGTCGTGACTCGGCCGCTGGGAAGGGGGGCTTCGTGGTCATCTTCGACCTCGCCCGCCTGCTGACCAGCCAGGACGCCGCCGCCCTCAGCCAAGCGGCCTAGAACAGGCCGTCGAAGAGACAGCGGCGCGACAGACGCCGCGAACGGAGAAGCCCGTGTCGAGACATGCCGCCGTCGCCCTGCAGGCGCCCGAAGCCGAACAACTCAGCGCCCGCAATTTCCAGCGCCTGGCGACGTTCATCCAGGATTACAGCGGCATCAAGATGCCGGCCAACAAGCGCACCATGCTGGAAGGCCGTCTGCGCCGCCGCATGCGGGCCACGCGGATCCCCGACGTCAACGCATACTGCCACTTCCTGTTCGAGGAAGACGGCCTGGCCGCCGAGACCATCCACCTGATCGACGCGGTCACCACCAACAAGACCGAGTTCTTCCGCGAGCCGGCCCATTTCGACTTTCTGGTCGCCAAGGGGCTGCCGGCCCTGGCGGCCAAGGGCAAGCGCGAGATCAAGATCTGGAGCTCGGCCTGTTCGACGGGCGCCGAGCCCTACACGATCGCCATGATCATGGACGAGTTCTGCGAGAAGCAGCGCGGTCTCGACTATTCGATCCTGTGCACCGACATCTGCACCGAGGTGCTGGACCAGGCGATCGCCGGCCGCTTCTCGGAACAGATGATCGAGCCGGTCTCGATGGCGCGCCGCCAGCGCTATCTGATGCGGGCCCGCGACGCCTCGCGCGCCGAGATCCGGATCAAGCCGGAACTGCGCGGCAAGCTGTCGTTCGCCCGCCTGAACCTGATGGATGACGCCTATCCGATCGAGACCGATCTCGACGTCGTCTTCTGCCGCAACATCCTGATCTATTTCGACAAGGTGACCCAGGCCAAGGTGCTCAAGCGCCTATGCAACCATCTGGCGCCTGGCGGGTATCTGTTCCTGGGACACTCGGAGTCGATCGTCGGCATCGACCTGCCGGTCGTGCAGATCGCCAACACCGTGTTCCAGAAGCGGTAGGGAACGCCATGATCGCGGGCAGGAAGATCCGTGTTCTGATCATCGACGACTCCGCCACCGTGCGGCAGACGCTGGCCTCGATCCTGTCCGAGGACCCGCAGATCGAGGTGCTGGGCGTCGCCTCCGACCCGTTCGTGGCCGCCAAGCGCATCGCGGAGGAGATTCCCGACGTCATCACCCTGGACGTCGAGATGCCGCGCATGGACGGCATCACCTTCCTGCGCAAGCTGATGGCGCAGAAGCCGATCCCCGTGGTGATGTGCTCGTCCCTGACCGAGGCCGGGTCCGAGACCCTGCTGCAGGCGCTGGAGGCCGGCGCGGTCGACATCATCCTCAAGCCCAAGATGGGCGTCGCCGACCACCTGCTGGAATCGAAGATCCGTATCTGCGACGCGGTGAAGGCCGCGGCCGGCGCGCGGATTCCCGGCTCCAAGCGTCCGGTCCCGCAGTTCGTCCGTCCCGACCATGCGCCGGAGAAGAAACTCACCGCCGACGCCATGCTGCCGCCCCCGGGCGCGGCCAAGGCGATGGCCCGCACGACGGAATCGATCATCTGCATCGGCGCCTCGACGGGCGGGACCGAGGCCCTGCGCGTGCTGCTGGAAGCCCTGCCGCCGGACTCACCCGGCGTCGTCATCGTCCAGCACATGCCCGAGAAGTTCACCGCCTCGTTCGCCAAGCGGCTGGACAGCCTGTGCGCGGTGGAGGTGAAGGAAGCCGAGGACGGCGACACCGTGCGCCGTGGCCGGGTGCTGATCGCGCCGGGCAACAAGCACACCCTGCTGGAGCGCAGCGGCGCCCGCTATTACGTCTCGGTCAAGGACGGGCCGCTGGTCTCGCGCCACCGGCCCTCCGTGGATGTCCTTTTCCGCTCGGCGACCCGTTCGGCGGGCTCGAACGCGGTGGGCGTGATCATGACCGGCATGGGCGACGACGGCGCGCGGGGCATGGCCGAGATGAAGCAGGCGGGCGCCTTCACCCTGGCCCAGGACGAGGCCACTTCGGTGGTGTTCGGCATGCCAAAGGAAGCCATCGCGCTGGGCTGCGTCGACCGCGTGGCCCCCTTGCAGAACCTGGCGGCCGAGATGCTGCGCGCGGCGAGCCGGTAAGGCTCATTCATCCTGCTCGCCCAAGGGGGAGATGGAGAGCTCAATTCCTAGAACAGCAGGTCGTCGTCCTCGACGGCCGTGACTTCGGCCTCGACCTCGACCGGACCCTCGCCCAGCCCTTCGGTCAGGGCGCGATGGACCTCGCGCTCCTGGGCCATGGTGTACTGCTTGGCCAGGCGGTCGACGGTCGGGCGCAGGGCCGCGGCGATGTCGTCGGTGGCGATGTCGCCGTCGCCGGCCATGCCCTGGAGCTGCGCGGCGGTTTCGTCGAGCACCGAGCCGATCTGCTTGTGGAAGTCGAAGCGCTGGGAAGCGCGACGCAGCATGTCCACGACTTCCGCGCCCTGACGGGCCACGGCGGCCAGGGCGTGCTCGACGCCGTCGCCGGCCTTGCCGATCCGGGTGACCGCGTCGCTCAGCACATTGGCGGCGGCGGCGGCCTTGCCGTCCTCGGCGTCCTGGACGGCTTCGCGCTGACCCAGGGACTCGGCGGCGTTGAACAGCCCCTCCAGGGCGCTGGTGGTCAGGCCCGCCGACTTCTCCAGATGGATGGCGTGCTGGCGCAGCTCGATGGCGATGACGCCCAAGGGCTTGCCGGTCTCGCCGATGCGGCTGCACTTCAGCGTGGTGTTCAGCGCCATCATCTGGACGTCGGCGCGGATGTTCTGGATGCCGGCGATACGCTCGGACAGATCGCGGGCCGAGACGGCGGCCGAGCGGCTGACGTCCTCGGCGGCCTGCTCGCCGGCGGTCATGTCGCCGACCAGCTCCAGGGCCTGGCCGACATTGCCTTCCAGGTCGCGCAGGAAGTTCGTCTCCGCGCCCTCCGTCTGGCCCGAGGCCAGGTCGCGCAGGCGCAGCAGCTCGGCGGCGTCGGCGGCCATGCCGATCACGTTCTGGCCGATGCGCGAGACCTCGCGATGGAAATCCTCGGCCGTCGCGGTCAGCTGGGCGCCCAGCAGGCGGTGCATGAAGGCGTGAGCCCGGGCGCGCGGTTCGGCGTCCAGGCCGGCGACCTCGGCCGACTCGTCCAGATAGCGCAGGCCCGCCTGGACGTGCTCGATCCGCTGACGGGTGATGTCGCCGATCTGCAGGGCGGCCAGGCCCGAACCGACCTTCTTCTGAACATCGCGCGCCAGGGTCGCGACGCTCAGGGCGACCTCGACGATGCGGGCGTGGTGGGCGGCGATGGCGCTGGCGCTGGCCGTCAGGGCGTCGGGCACCGCCGGCAGCAGCGCCACGCAGTCGCGAGCCAGTTCCTGCTCGTGGACCAGCGCGCCGCGCAGGGTGTGGTCCAGGCCGGCCAGCTCGCCGGCGAAGGCGTCCAGCTGGGTGCGGCCCATCTCGATGCAGTCGTAGATCTCCTGAGCGAAGATCGCGAACTCCGGCCCGGCGGCGGCGATGCCGCCCGAGGTGATCTTGATGTTGATGGCGAAGACGCGGAGATAGGCCAGGTGCTGGCGCATCTCCTCGATGCAGGCGCCCAGGCGATCGCCGAACTTGACCAGCTCGGCCACCCGCTCGCGGCGCTGGCCCAGGCTGTCGGGCAGCGACTTCAGCGACTCGGCGGCGCGGGCCAGGTCGGCGGCGGTGGTGGTCACCGTGTCGGCGTCGAGATTGCCCCGCATGCTGTCCAGTCCCGCGATCAGGGCGCCGACGCCCTCGACCGCTCGCGACAAGACGTCACCCGCTTCCAGAAAGCGGCTTTCGACCACCTGGCGCGCCGCTTCGAGGCGTTGCGCGACCCGCGCGCCCTCGCCGGTCGAAACCGTCGTGTCCGAGACTGTCGCTGCTGATGCCAAGCCCATGAAATCGCCGACTGTTTTGTTCGTGACGGACTATCGCAGGGATGTGCGAAGGCGGGGTAAAGATCGCGGGAAAATTTGGCCGCCTCAGGCGCTGAGTGTCGCGTCCTGGGCGTCGTCGGTGCGGACGTCCATCGCCTCGCCGATCGCCGCGAACAGCGCCGCGCTGGTGATCGGCTTCTGCAGGTGGACGTCGGCCCCGGCCTCGCGGCTGGCGCGGACGTGCTCGGGCCGGGCGTTGGCCGTCAGCATGATGATCGGGACGCGCGCGGCGCCGCGCGCGGTTTCCAGCGCCCGGATCCGCCGGACGGCCTCCAGGCCGTCCATCACCGGCATTTGCATGTCCATTAGGACGAGGTCGGGAGGAGCCAGGCCATACATCTCGACCGCCTCGAGGCCGTTTTGCGCGGTGACGATGTCGGCGACCTCGGCCAGCATCAGCTCGACGACCTTGCGGTTGGTCGGGTGGTCGTCGGCGACCAGCACGCGCGGCGCGCCAGCCGGCGCCTCGACGGTGTCCTCGACCGGCGCGGGCGTCCGCGCGGAGGCGACCAGGGGCAGGGCGAACCAGAACGTCGAGCCCACGCCGGGGGCGCTGTCGCAGTCGAGCTCTCCGCCCATCAGCTGAACCAGCTCGCGCGAGATCGCCAGGCCCAGGCCCGTACCACCGAAGCGGCGCGTGAACGAAGCGTCGGCCTGCTGGAAGCGTTCGCAGATCCGCGCCTTCATCACCGCGTCGAAGCCGATACCGGTGTCGATCACCTCGAAGCGGGTGCGGCCCTGGTCGTCCACCGTCACGCGCAGCGCGACCTCGCCCCGGTCGGTGAACTTGACGGCGTTGTTCAGCAGGTTGGTCAGCACCTGACGTAGGCGTGCGCCGTCGCCGGTGACGGTCCGCTCGGCGGCGTCCGATACGGTGACGTCCAGGCGTACGCCCTTCTCGTCGGCGCGCAGGGCGCAGAGCGCGGCCACCGAGCGGGCCATGTCGCCCAGCTCGAACGGCGCGGCCTCGATCACCATGTGGCCGGCTTCGATGCGGACCAGGTCCAGCACGTCGGACAGCAGGCCCTCCAGACTATGGCCCGAGGCGGCGATCATCTCGACCAGCTCGCGGGCGCGAGGCTCGGTCAGGGTCTTCGACAACAGGTCCGCGCCGGCGATGATGCCGTTCAGCGGCGTGCGGATCTCGTGGCTCATATTGGCCAGGAAGGCGCTCTTGGCCTGGCTGGCCTGCTCGGCATGGTCGAGGGCGGAGCGCAGGGCCTCGGCCGACCGCCTGCGCGCCGTGACGTCCTCGCCCAGGGTGACCACGTGGCGCGCGCCGATGTCGTCGTAGGTGGCCAGGGTCTTGATCAGCAGATGGCGCGTCTCGCCGCCGATCTCGATCGCCTCCTCCAGGACCTGCATCTCGCCGCTGCGCAGGACGGCCGCCTCGATGGCGTGGGTGCGCGCGGCGCGGTCGGCGGGAAGCACCTGGTCGATGGTCCGGCCGATCGTCTCGTCGGCGACCAGGCCGAGGGCGTCCTCGGCGGCGCGGTTGATCAGGACGTAGCGGCGATCCTCGACGTTCCTGACGGTCAGGGGCAGGGGCAGCAATTGCAGGACCGTGCGCAGGAAGCCCTGGGTCTCGACCTCCTCGGTGACGTCTCGCGCCGTGGCCAGCAGGCGAACAATGCGGCCCTCGGCGTCCCTGACCGGGGCGATGGTGGTGTCGCAATAGATCCGGGCCTTGGCGGCGCCGCCTAGGAAGGCGCGAAAGCGAGCGACCGCGCCCTCGGTCGCGGAATTGAAGGACCGGTCTAGCGAGAAGCGGCTTTCCTCGGGCCACAGGGCCCGCCAGTCGACGCGGGCGCCAGGGGCGCCGAACAAGGCCAGGGCCTTCTGGTTGGCATGCTCGACGACGCCGTCGACGCGCAGGATCCAGGCGCTGTCCTGGTTGGCTTCGAGGATGTCCAGATAGCCGTAGGCGCGGCTCGACTCCTCGAACGCGGGCCGCGCCGGACTCGCGGCGCCTTCAGGACGAAACTCTGGCGGCGACATGAAGAGTGCGCGACCTCCGGACCAGCATAGGCCCATGCTTGGCTGAAAAGACCGTTAAGTGCGGCCTCGGCGCCAGGCAGGACTGCCGTGCGGAGGTGGGGAAATAATGAAAAGTCTTTTCTTATTCTTCTTGACATGGAATTTACCTTCCATGCACCCTTCCAAAAAATGAGGGCGCTCGACGTCCCGCATAATCGTTCGTGGAGAGGAAGAGCATGACCCGTCAGCTACCGTCCCGTCGGCGCTTCTTCGGCTTGGCCGCCGGCTTCGGGGTGTCGGCGGGCCTGTTGGGCGCCTGTTCGCGCGGTGGCGCCGGCGCGTCCGAGATCGTGGTCAGCTTCAACGACCTCTCCCAGCCCTTCTTCGTGGCCATGCGTCGCGAGCTGGAGGATGAGGCGACCAAGCTGGGCGTCAAGGTCCAGGTTCTGGACGCCCAGAACAATTCCTCCAAGCAGATCGCCGACCTCGAGGCCGCCGCCGTGCAGGGCGCCAAGGTGGTGATCGTCGCTCCGACCGACTCCAAGGCGCTGGCGACCGCCGCGGACGAGCTGACCAAGCAGGGCGTGGCGGTGATCTCGGTCGACCGCAACATCGCCGGCGCGAAGACCCCCGTGCCGCATATCGGGGCCGACAACGTCGCCGGGGGCCGCGCCATGGCCGACTGGGTGGTCAAGACCTATCCGGGCGGCGCCCGCGTGGTGGTGATCACCAACGACCCCGGCAGCTCCAGCTCGATCGAGCGGGTCAAGGGCGTGCACGAAGGGCTGGCGGCCGGCGGCGCGGGCTTCAAGATCGTCACCGAGCAGACCGCCAACTCCAAGCGCGACCAGGCCCTGACGGTCACCCAGAACGTGCTGACCTCGATGCACGACACCCCGCCCGACGTGATCCTGTGCCTGAACGACGACATGGCCATGGGCGCGCTGGAAGCGGTGCGCGCGGCGGGCTTCCCGTCCAACCGCATCAAGGTGCTGGGTTTCGACGCCATCCCCGAGGCCCTGGCCCGGATCAAGGCCGGCGAGATGGTCGCCTCGGTCGAGCAGAACCCCGGCCAGCAGATCCGCACCGCCCTTCGCCAGGCGGTCGACAAGATCAAGACGGGCGCGGCGCCCAAGAGCGTCAGCCTGACCCCCGTGCTGATCACCAGCGCCAACCTCGCCGAGGCCTCGCGCATCGCCGAGGTGAAGTAGGTCGCCATGACCCTTCTGGACGTCAGTCAGGTCAGCAAGCGCTTTCCCGGCGTGCTGGCCCTCGACCAGGTCCGACTGCAGGTCGGCCGCCAAACGGGCATGGGCGAGGTTCACGCCCTGCTGGGCGAGAACGGCGCGGGCAAGTCAACCCTGATCAAGATCCTGTCGGCCGCCCACGCGGCGGACGGCGGGACCGTGACGTTCGATGGCCAGCTCCTGGATCCCAAGGATACGCCGCTGCGTCGCCAGCAGCTGGGCATCGCCACGATCTACCAGGAATTCAACCTGTTCCCGGAGCTTAGCGTCGCCGAGAACATGTTCCTGGGCCGCGAGCCCAAGCGGCCCCGTTCTGGAAATTGGGGGCTTATCGACTGGGGCCTGCTGCGCCGAGACGCCCAGAGCCTGCTCGATACGCTGGGCCTGCCGCTGGATCCCGACGAGACCGTCCGTCGCCTGACCGTGGCCGAGCAGCAGATGGTCGAGATCGCCAAGGCGATGACCTTGAACGCCCGGCTCATCATCATGGACGAGCCGACCGCCGCGCTGTCCAGCCGCGAGGTCGACCGCCTGCACGCCATCATCGCCGGCCTGAAGGCGCGCGGCGTCAGCGTCATCTATGTCTCGCACCGCCTGGCCGAGGTGAAGGCGATGTGTGATCGCTACACGGTCATGCGTGACGGTCGCTGGGTGGCCAGCGGCGACGTCGCCGAGGTCGAGGTCAGCGACATGGTCCGGTTGATGGTCGGCCGTCACGTCGAGTTCGTCCGTCGGGCTCGTTCGGGCGAGCCGGGCCGCGTGGTCTTGAAGGTCGAGAAGGTCTCGCCGCGCCGGCCGCGCATCGCCGCGCCGGGCTACCTGAAGGACATCTGCCTGGAGGTCCGCGCCGGCGAGATCGTCGGCCTGGCCGGGCTGGTGGGCGCCGGCCGCACGGACCTGGCCCGGCTGATCTTCGGCGCCGACGCCATCGCGTCCGGATCGATCCGCCTGGACGACAAGCCTCTGAAGCTGAAGTCGCCACGCGACGCCATCAAGGCCGGCGTCATGCTGGTGCCCGAGGACCGCAAGCAGCAGGGCTGCTTCCTGGGCCACTCGATCCGCCACAACCTCAGCCTGCCGGCGCTGAAGCCGATCAGCGTCCTGGGCCAATGGGTCGACGAGCGGGCCGAGCGCGATCTGGTCGAGACCTATCGCCAGAAGCTGCGCATCAAGATGGCCGACCAGGAGACCGCGATCGGCAAGCTGTCGGGCGGCAACCAGCAGAAGGTGCTGCTGGGCCGGTCGATGGCCCTGACGCCGCGCGTGCTGATCGTCGACGAGCCCACGCGCGGCATCGACATCGGCGCCAAGGCCGAGGTGCACCAGGTGCTGTCGGACCTGGCCGCCCAGGGCGTGGCCATCGTCGTCATATCGTCAGAACTGGCCGAGGTGATGGCCGTGGCCGATCGCATCGTCGTCTTCCGCGAGGGGGCGGTGGTCGCCGACCTCGACGCCGAGGCGGCCACCGAAGAGGGCCTGATGGCCTACATGGCGACCGGCGCGCTGCCGGCGCCGACAAGGGAACACCGTCCCCAATGACCGCCTCCCCGACCCTCATCCCGGATCCGGCCGCCCAGCGGCAAACCGTTCCCCCGCCCAGCAAGCGCTTCGACCTGCTGGCCTTCGCGCGCAAGCACCGGACGATCCTGTTCCTGCTGCTGCTGATCGCGGTGTTCGGGACCGTCAACGAGCGCTTCCTGACGGCGCGCAACGCGCTGAACATCCTCAGCGAGGTGTCGATCTACGGCATCATCGCCGTCGGCATGACCTATGTGATCCTGATCGGGGGGATCGACGTGGCGGTCGGCTCGCTGTTGGCCTTCGCCTCGATCGCGGCCGCCTATGTGGTGACGAACCTGATCGGCGGCGGGCCGGCGACCTGGTTCCTCGCCCTGGCCGTCTCCACCCTCGTCGGCTTCGTGGGCGGCCTGATCCAGGGCAAGGCGGTGACCTGGCTGCATGTGCCGGCCTTCATCGTCACCCTGGGCGGCATGACCGTCTGGCGCGGCGCGACGCTGCTGCTGAACGACGGCGGGCCGATCTCGGGGTTCGACGAGGCCTATCGCTGGTGGGGCACGGGCGAGATCGCCTTCGTGCCGGTCCCGATCGTCGTCTTCGCCCTGGTCGCGATCGTCGGTCACGTGGTGCTGCGCTACACGCGCTACGGGCGTCAAATCTACGCCGTCGGCGGCAACGCCGAGGCCGCGCGGCTGTCCGGCGTCAATGTCGATTTCATCGTCACCAGCGTCTACGCCGTGATCGGCGCCCTGGCCGGTCTGTCGGGTTTCCTGCTGTCGGCGCGACTGGGCTCGGCCGAGGCCGTGGCCGGCACGGGCTACGAACTGCGGGTCATCGCCTCGGTGGTGATCGGCGGGGCCAGCCTGACCGGCGGCTCGGGCAATGTCGGCGGCACCATCCTGGGCGCCCTTCTGATAGGCGTTCTGTCGAATGGTCTAGTCATCATGCACGTCACCTCGTACTTCCAGCAGGTGGTGATCGGCCTGATTATTGTCGCGGCCGTCGCCTTCGACCATTACGCCCGCACCCATAAGGCCTAGCGGGCCCAGTACGATCAGGACGGACCCGATGCGTTCCTTTCGAGCCCTTCTTCTCGGCGCGGCCCTGCTCGCGCTGCCGCTCAGCGTGCAGGCGCAGTCGGAGCTGATCGGCAAGGTCGATCCGTTCGTCGGCACCGATGGCGGCGGGGTGACCGGCGGCAACACCGTGCCGGGCGCGGGCGTTCCGTTCGGCTTCGTGTCGTTCAGCCCCGACACCACCAACGCCGACACCCACGGCTATGACTCCAAGAGCCCGATCATGGGCTTCTCCTACACCCACGTCAGCGGCACGGGCGGCTCGGGCAAGTACGGCAACTTCCGCGTCACGCCGGCCGTAGGACCGCTGCGGGTCAACCACCTGCACTTCGGCAAGACCAACGAGCGCGCCGCGCCCGGCTACTACGCCGTGGGCCTGGGCAACAGCGAGGCCGAGCGGGTCGAGGTCGAGCTGACCGCCTCGCGCCGGGTCGGCTTTCAGCGCCTGACCTATCCGGCCGTCGCCGAGAGCCAGCTGATCTTCGACGTCAGCTCGGTGGTGGCCATGCGCGGTCGCGGCCAGCGGGTGCGGCTGGCCAAGGTCCAGCTGATCGACGACCACACCCTGGCCGGCGAGGTCACGGTCGAGGGCGGCTGGAACCCCGCGCCCTACACCCTCTATTTCCACGCGGTCACCGACCGTCCGGCCAAGGCCTTCGGGGCGTGGAAGGCCGGGCAGGGCTGGATGGAGACCAAGCCCGGCGTTGGCGCCAGCGAGGGCGGCGTCCAGGTCAAGAGCGCGGCCAACCGCCAGGGGCTGATGATCGAGTACGACACCGAGCAGGAGTTCTCCAACCGCCTCGGCGCCTATCTGACCTTCGACACGACCAGCAACCGCCAGGTCCAGATGAAGCTGGCCGTGTCGTTCATCAGCGCCGACAAGGCCCGCGCCAACCTGGCCGAGGAAATGCCCGGCTGGGACTTCGACGCCGCGCGCAAGGCGGCCGAGGTCCAGTGGGGCGAGGCCTTGTCCAAGATCAAGGTCGAGGGCGGCACGGATGAGCAGCAGCGGATCTTCTACTCGGCCCTCTATCGCTCCCACACCATGCCGCACGACCTCGGCGGCGAGAACGTCTGGTGGACATCCGACGAGCCGCACTACGAGGACTTCTACACCCTGTGGGACACGTTCCGGACGCTGCACCCGCTACTGACGGTGATCCAGCCGCAGCGGCAGCGCGATATGATCCGTTCACTGATCGACACCTACAAGCACACCGGCTGGATGCCTGACGCCCGCATCGCCGGGGCCAACGGCATGACCCAGGGCGGCTCGAACGGCGACATCCTGGTGGCCGACGCGGTGGTCAAGACGCTGGGCGGCTTCGACCTGCCCCTGGCCTATGAGGCGCTGCGCAAGAACGGCGAGGTCGACAGCGACCAGCCGTTCCAGCAGGGGCGGGTGCTGAAGGACTATCTCAAGCTCGGCTACGTGCCGTTCACGGTGACCCGCTCGGCCTCGCGGACCCTGGAATACGCCTATGACGACTACGCCATCGGCGTGGTGGCCAAGGCGATGGGCAAGACCGAGGACGCCAAGCGCTACTTCGCCCGCAGCGGCAACTGGAAGAACATCTGGGATGATAGCCTGGGGTGCGTGCGCCCGCGCTATCCGAATGGCGAGTGGGTCGAGAACTACAGCTGCACCTATGAGTATCCGGACCGCTCCGGGCCGTGGTGGGACGCGGTGTTCTACGAGGGCAATGCGCTGCAGTACTCGACCTATGTGCCGCAGGACGTGGCGGGGCTGATGGCCAAGACGGGCGGCGCCAAGGGTTTCGTGACCTGGCTGGACCACCTGTTCGACGGCCACTACTCGCAGGGCAACGAGCCCGACATCCTGGCGCCGTATCTCTACATCCACGCCGGCCGGCCCGACCGCACGGACGAGATCGCCCGGACGCTGATGGCCAAGCACTACAAGCTGAGCCGCACGGGCCTGCCGGGCAATGACGACGCCGGAGCGATGTCCAGCTGGTACGTCTGGAACGCCATCGGCCTCTATCCGAACGCCGGCCAGCCCTACTACTACATCGCGTCGCCGCTGTTCACGCGCAGCGTGGTGGCGCTGGAGGGCGGCAAGACCTTCACGGTGTCCGCGCCCGCGGCCTCGGAAGCCAATCGCTACGTCACGGCGGCCAAGCTGAACGGCAAGGCCATCGACCGCGCTTGGATCACCCACGACGAACTGGCCAGGGGCGGGGTGCTGGAGCTGACCATGGGCCCGGCGCCGACCGGCTGGGCGACGACGTTCACCGCGCCGCCCAATGGCCAGTAAGCGCTAGATCCTCCCCCAGAGGGGGGAGGATCAGCTCGCCTTCAGACGGTACAGGCCCGACCCGTGCGAGGGCAGCTGGACGCTGAAGCGTCCGGCCGCCGTGCCGGCGTCGGCACGGCTCCACAGATCACGCACGGAGACCGAGGCGGGCAGGCCGACGGTCTTCAGGTCCACGCCTAAGTCGCGCGGCTTGCCGCTGGTGTTGAAGAGGGCCAGGTACGCATCGCCATTGGTTGCCTTGGCCGTCCAGACCCGCACGCCGTCCTCGACGAAGTACGGGCGGTTGTCGCTGGAGGCCTGATTGACAGCCAGCACTTCGGGATTGGTCAGCAGGGCCTTGGTCGCGGCGTCCAGGTGGCGCAGGTCACCACCCATGATCAGCGGCGAGCGGGCGATTGACCACAGGGTCATCAGGGTGCGCTGTTCGTCGGGCGTGAACTTGGTGTCGCGCTCGCCGAGCGCCAGGCGGCCCAACGGCAGCATGTCGGCGTCCGGCCAGCCGCCGTCGCCGATATAGGGCGACCAGTTCTCCAGACGCGTGAACTGGGCGTCCAGCATCTTCCAGTCGTCCCAGAAGTCGTCGGAAATGCGCCACATCTGGGCGTGGGCCTTGGCGTGGGCGCCGCGCACGACCGGCGTCTCGCCCGGCGACATCGACAGGATCATCGGCCGGCCCGTGCGGCCGATGGCGCGGTGGATGGCCTCGATCTCGGCGGCGTGGGCGTCATAGGGGCGCGAGAGGTCGTCGACCTTGACGAAGTCCACCCCCCACGAGGCCAGCAGCCTGAAGACGCTGTCGTAATAGGCCTGGGCGCCGGGCTTGCTCATGTCCACGCCGTACATGTCGGGGTTCCACGAGCAGACGCTGCGTTTGTCGACGATGTCGGCGATCGGGATGTTGGTTCCCAGCACCTTCAGCCTGCGCTCTACCGCCAGGCGCGGTGCGCCGCGCATCAGGTGGACGCCGAAACGCAGGCCCTGGGCGCGGACCTTGTCGGCCAGCGGCTTGAAGCCCTTGCCACCGACGCTGGACGGGAAGCGGTTGGGGGCTGGCAGCAGGCGGCCGTGGTCGTCCAGCGTCGGGACGGGCTTGGCGGCGTATTCGTAGCTACTGGCGCCCGGTTCGTACCACTGGATATCCACGGTCAGGATGTCGTAGCCGGCCGGCAGCAGTTCGCGGGCCATGATCGCGGCCTGCTCCAGGGTCTGGGCCTCGGTGATCGTGGTGGCGAAGCTGTTCCAGCTGTTCCAGCCCATCGGCGGGGTCGGGGCCAGTAGCGGCCTCTTCTTCGGCGCGGGTTTCTTGGTCGCCGCGACGGCGGGCAGGGCGGTCGTCAGGGCGGCGGACGCGCCCAGCAGGCCGCGACGGCTGAGGGTCGAGGTCATCGGCGCTCCTAGTGGTTCTCGTGGGTGGGGATCACCTCGGGGGTGACCAGCCGCAGTTGGTCCAGCGCCACGCGACCGGTGCGCGCGGTCACGGTGACGGTGTGGCGGCCCGGCGCCAGAGCGGGTCCGGCGGTGGCCTTCAGCATATTGTCCAGCACGCCCTGCGCCCAGGCGGCCGAGCCGACAGCACGCGGCCAGCTGACCTTCTGGGACGCCGCGCCGTCGATGCTGACATCCAGCGCGATCTCCTGGCCCTGGCCGTCGGGGAAGATCGGCAGCACGCCCAGCTGGACGCTGCGGCCTTCCGAGGCCACGTCGACCGTGAAGCTCATCGTCGCGCCGGGCTTGTCGGCGATCATCACGCCCTGGCCCCGACCCACGCCCTCGACCAGTCGCCAGCCGGTGTTGGTGGTGAAGGTCTCGGCCTCGGTGATCGGCGACTGGGCCGGCGCATTGCCGTCGACCACGGCCAGGAACTTGGCCGGATCGCTGATCAGGCCGCCACCGGGCATCGGCACCGGACGGGCGCGATAGATGCGCCACTGACTGTCGGCCGGCTCCTCGGGCATGATCCAGCGCCACTTGCCGTCGGCGATCTTGTTGTTGAACTTGTCGGTCAGGGCGGTGATCTCGCTCTGGGCGTCGACGGCGGCGGCGCCCGCCGAGCGGGCCATGACCTGGTCGTTGTCGATCAGCTCGTTGTAGCGCTCGGCGGCGAAGAACCGGACATTGGCGGCGGCCGAGACGCGGATCGGGAACTCCACGAGCTCGAACCAGGCGTCCGCCAGCTCCGGCGGGACCTGGGCGGTGGTCGCCTTGGTCTCGGCGACCAGCTTGCGGAAAGCGCGCAGGCGGTCATTGACCTCGTCGGGGGTGTAGTCGGACAGGTGCCGGCTCTCGGCCTTGGGCAGCCACTCCAGGTGCTCGGGGCGACGCTCGAAGTTCAGACGATAATAGCTGTCCATCAGCGTGGCGGTCTTGCCGGCCAGGGCGGGGCCGAAGTTTCGGCGGCTCCAGTCCTCCAGGAACTGACGCTGGCTCTTGCCGCGCCAACGATCGATGTCCCAGGCCATCTCCAGGAAGTGGCTGGTCCCGATCTCGGCCGGCTTGATGTCGCCGATATTGGCGACCCAGACGTTGCGCGCGCCGGTGTCGAAGGCGTGGGTCATCTCCTCCTGCACCAGGGCCGGCGGCGTCGTGCTGAGCCACAGATACGACAGCGGGAAGCCGAGATACGAGAGGTGGTAGTAGACGCCGGCCCCGCCCTTGCGGCTGGCCTCCTCGCGGCTGGCGAACTGGCGGATGTAGCCGAAATTGTCGTCCGGCCAGACGATGGTGACGTCGTCGGGGACCTTCACGCCGGCGCGATAGATCTCCAGCACCTCCTTATAGGGCACGAAGATCTGCGGGACCTTGGTCACGTCCGACGAGACCTCCCTGCTCAGGATCTCGCGCTGGTCGCTGATGATCTTGTCCAGCAGGGCGACCTTGTCCTGCTGGGTCTTGGGCCCGACCATGCCGGTGTCGTGAATGCCGCGCATGCCCAGGGTCCACAGGCTTTCATAGGACCCGTTCAGCTTGGCGCGCTCGTCCCAGTAGGCCTTCACGCCTTCCGGATTGGTTGCGTAGTTGAATTTGGCGGGGTCGTCCTTCCACTCGCCGACATTGTTGCGCAGCATGGCTTCAGCGTGGGACGAGCCCATGACGATGCCGTACTCCTCGGCCAGCTTGGCGTTGGCGGGATCGGAGTTGAACGGCGCGGTGGTGTGGTGCATCGCCGGCCACAGCGTGTTGGCCTTCAGCCGCAGCAGCAGGGTGAAGATCTTGCGATAGGTCTTGGGCCCGATGTCGCCGCGCTCGGGATCGAAGGTCTTCTCCGCCCACGGATAGAGGCCCCAGTCCTCGTCATTGACGAACACGCCCCGGTACTTGACCGACGGCGGACCGAAGCGATGGACGCCCGCGCGCACGACCAGGGTGTCGCGATGCTTGGGTGTGACGTCGGCCCACCAGGCCCAAGGCGAGACGCCCATGCCCTGAGCCACCTCGTAGGCGCCAAAGGCCGTGCCGCGACGGTCGCTGCCGATCACCACCAGAGCCTTGTCGACGCCGGGCAGGGGACGGTCGACCGTGGCGATGACAAAGCTCTCCCAGGCCCCCTTGAGCCGCGAGACGTCGACCTTCCTGGCCGCGACCAGCTGGTCGATCAGCTTGCTGGCGCCCAGCGTGCCGACCAGGATCGCGGTCTTGCCGGCCGGGGCGGCGGAGACGCTCACCGACTGGCCGGTCACGGTCTTGATGTCTTCGGCCAGGTCGTCGGCGGCGTGACGGACCACGGCGGCGTCCGCCGGATCGACGACGAGGGTCGGGATGCTGCCCGGCGCCACCAGGATGAAGCCGCCCCGCGTGGCGCTGTCGGCGAAGATGGGCTCGGCCTCGGCCGCGGTCCGCGTGGCCGGCGCCTTGGCCGCCAGGGCTCCGGTCGTCGCGCCCAAGGCCAGGGTCAGAGCCCACGCGCTCACGGTCGCCAGTCGGACCCACTTCATCGGCACACTCCCTCGCACTCTACGCACACGGCCACGCTAGAAGACGCGTGGCCAAGATCAACGACAGGCGGACGGATCCGCCGCGATCAGTTCGACTTCCGCGACCTGGACCGCCTTACCCGTCGTCAGCTCCAGCCGATAGCGGGCATAGGCCTTGGCCTTCAAGTCGAAGGTCCTGGTGGCGTGACGATGCGCGAAGCGCTCGCCCTTCCGTTCGTCCAGCTTTAACCAGCGCTTGCCGTCGAAACCGCTGAAGCGCCAGGCGGCCGGGTCGGCCTCCGCGGCCCCGACGCTGACCGTGTAGGCCTTCAGGCAGGTCGCGGCCGGACGGGTGAACACCGCCGACTGGCCGGTCGAGGCGGTCCAAACCGTCGAGGTCTTGCCGTCGACCAGGGCCGGGGCGTCGGCCTCGACCTTCAGCACCGCGCCGTCATAGGCCCACTGACCGGGCGTGGCGCTCATCGTGAAGTTCAGCACGCCGCCGCCCAGCAGTTGGGCCTGCGAGAGGAACGGCCCGGCCAGCGGTTTGCCGTTGAGGGTCGCATTGGCGATGTAGGGGCGGTCGTCACCGGCGTTCTCCGCCAGGATCTGCAGCGTCTTGCCGCCTTCCAGGTGCAGGACGCTGCGGGCGTGACGCGGGCCGTGCAGGTAGAAAAGGTCGCTGGCCAGCTTGGGGAAAAGGCCCAGGCGGTTGAAGACGTAGTTTGAGCTCATCGCCCCGGCGTCCTCGTCGCCCGGATAAGCGGTGGGCGTGAAGTGCGCGAAGACCTGCTTCGCCCAATAGGACGACAGGTCCGCCCGGCCAATGGCGTGGAACAGCCACGGCGTGGCGAACGACGGCTCGTTGGTGATGTCGATCAGGCCCGCGTCCAAGGCATGGTTCAGGCGCTCGTTGAAGCGCACCCGCCCGCCCATGGCCTCGACCAGGCCCGGCAGATCGTGCAGCACGCCGTACGAATAGATCCAGGCCGTGCCTTCGTAGTAACCGACATTGTTGTGGACCTTGCCGTCCCAGCCCAGCTTGGGGTCGATGTCCTGGAACTTGCCGTCCGGATAGCGCGGCATCAGGAAGCCCTGGAAGCCGTCGCTCTGGGTCTCCGGGTTCCAGATCTTGCGCCAATTGGCCGAGCGTTCGGTCAGTTGGGCAGCCTCATCGGACTTGCCCGCCTTGGCCGCGACCTGGGCGGCGAAATAGTCGTTCAGCGCGAAGCCGAGCGTCGAGGAGCCTGACTTGGCGCGCTGGTTGTTAGGCTCGGGGCTGAGATCGCCGACGCCGAAATATCCGCTTTCCAGATAGCGCGGCCGGCGGCGTTCGAAGGCGTTGAAGTGGGTCACCCGCCAGGCCTCCTTCCAGTCGACACCCTGGACGCCGCGCAGGGCGGCCTCGCCCAGCACGTTGTCGACCTCGTCGCCGCCCTGGCCGACATGATAGTTCTGGCCGCCGATGATCGCCGTGTCGGCCGCGCCGAACTTGTCGAAGGTGTGGATCAGCGAATTCAGGTTGGCCGCGTAGTCGCTGGGGCGCAGCGCCGACATCAGCGGGAACAGCGTCCGATAGGTGTCCCACAGGGTGTAGTGCTCGTCCCAGTTCGGGCGGCCCAGTTCCTTGGCCGGCTGGTCCAGGGTGCGATCCCGGGGATGGGTCGAGGCGTGGTACAAGGCCGTGTAGAAGCGCCGGGTCTGGGCCTTGTCCAGGCCCGAGACCTCGATCTCGCCGAGGCGGTCGTTCCAGGCCTTCTGGGCGGTCTGGCGGGCGCCGTCGTAGTTCCAGTCGGGGATCTCGCGGTCCAGCAGCGCTTCGGCCGTCTGGGCGCTGGTGAAGGACACCGCGATCTTGACCAGCAGCGGCTTGCCGGCGGCGGTCTTGAAGGTCAGCCAGGAACCCAGGCGCTCGTCGCTACCGGTCTGGCCTTCGACCGCGTCGGGGCGGGCGCCGATCTTGTCGAACACGCCCCAGGCGGCGGGCTTCTGGTCGACCTTGGCGACGAACCAGATGTCGATCAGGGCGGGGTTCCAGTAGCCCTTGGCCTTCACGTGGCCGACGATCTTGCCCTCGGCGGGATAGAGCTTCACGTCCGCCTGGTCCGAGGCGACCAGGCCGCCGACCTTGCGCGTGACGTCGAAGACCAGCTGGGCCTTGTCCGTGGTCGGATAGTCGAGGCGATAGATCGCCGAATAGTGGGCGGGCGTGACCGCCGCGCGCACGCCGTAACGCGCCAGCAGCACCGAATACTGGTCGGCGGCCAGGGCCTCTTCGGCCTTGGGCGACAGGTGGGCGGCTTCGTCGAATTGGGCCTCGCCGACCTGGGGCGACAGCAGGAAGGTGCCGTAGGTGGTGACGCCGCCCGACCCCTGCGAATGCAACTGGGCGAAGCCGCTGATCGGCTCGGCGGCGTTGTAGCCGGCGTTGCTGGGTTTGGGGGTCTCGGGCGAAGGATGGATGGAGCCGTTGGGCAGGGTCGGCCCGGGAATGGTGTCGCCCTCGTTGTCGTCGCCGAGGCCGACGGTCAGGATGGGCAGCGTGTAAAGCGACGGATCGGGCACGGCGTGGGCGGAGGTCGACGCCATCAGGGCGGCCACAATCAGCAGGGGCTTCACGCGACGTCCTGGCATCAAGATCCTCCGTGTTCTCGAAAACATAGCCGGTCCACGAATGGACCGGCTATCAAGTGCTTCACAGGGGAAGTGAAGATCAGAAAGTGGCGCGCGCCGTCACGGTGAAGGTGCGACCGTCATAGTCGACCCAGCGCGAGACCCGACGGTCGTTCTCGAACTCGAACCGTGCGGAGTCGGTGAGGTTGTAGGCGTCCACCGACAGGGTGAAGTTGTCGGTGACATTGTACGAGGCCGACATGTCCAGCTGACCGCGCGCCCTGACCGAGCGTGCGCCGCCGGTATAGGTGCCGTTGGCGTTCAGCGGATAGTCCGAGCGATAGTTGTAGACGGCGCGGATGCCGTACTTCGGCGTCTCGTAGTAGCCGATCAGGTTGACGTTGTGCTTGGAGATGCCCGGGAACGGAGCGATCGAGGGGCTCTTGGACGTCGTGTAGGCGTAGTTGAAGCTGCCGCCGAAGTTCTTCCAGAAGCCGGGCAGGAAATCGAGGTTCTGCTGGATGTTGAACTCGACGCCCTCGACGGTCGTCGGCTTGTCGAGGTTATAGGCGCCGCTGGCGTTGACGTGCACCTGGCGGGTGGCGGTCGAGAGGCTGGTGGCGTTGCAGTAGGCCCCGTCCCATGACAAGGCGCCGAAGCCCCAGGTCGAGCCGTCCGAGGGGCAGAGCAAAGCCGGGTCGGACGTCGAGGCGATGCGACCGGTGATGTTCTTGCGGAAATAGGCCAGCGAGACCAGGCCGTTGGGGCGGTTGTACCACTCCAGCGACAGGTCGAAGGACTCGGCCATGTAGGGGCGCAGGTTGTTGTTCCCGATCTGCACCGAGACGTCATAGACGCTGACCGAACCCGAGCTGAGGCCGGTGTTCAGGATCTGGCCTGGATTGACCTTGGTCGACGGCGAGTACTGGCGCGGGTGCGGGCGGACATAGGTCTTGTAGTAGGCGCCGCGCAGGATCAGGTCGTCGGTGACGTCGGCCACCACGATCGCCGACGGTAGGAAGAAGTTGTACTTGTTCTTGTACTGGTCGGTCTTGAAATCGTTCGGCGAGCCGATCGAGTCGACCGGCGGCTTCGTCCGGTCCAGCGTCGTGATGGTGTTCTTGGTGTCTTCGTAGCGGCCACCGAAGTTACCGCGCACGCCGTGGCCGAAGATCTCGGTGTCGTACTTCGCCTGGATGTAGAACTGATTGATATCGTTCTCGTTGGTGAAGTTCTTGTCGTAGTAGGCGCCGTCCGAGTACTGGATGTTCAGGCCGGTCGGCGACAGCGTGCCGCCCGGATAGACCGAGACGGGCGTCACCGCGCCTAGGAAGCGGCGGATGTCCAGGGTCTGCCAGTTCTTGGTGTAGTTGCCGGCGATGCCGCCCATGAAGTCGTCCACGAACGGCGCGGTGCTCAGCATGTCCGGCGTGATCTTCGACGTCTGGATGCCGTAGCCGAACACGCGGTAGCCCGTGGAGACGTACTTCTCGCGTTCGAGGCGTACGCCGCCCTGGATGCTCTTGATCGGGCCCCATTCGACGAAGCGTTCGCCGTCCAGACCCAGGCTGTTCAGCTCGTTCTTGGCGTAGCTCTGCGAGCCTTCCAGGCCCAGGCGGATCGAGCTGTTGGCCGACGTGCCGTTGTTATAATACGACACCGGGTCGTTGACGTTGCCCCACGTCCAGGTCGTGCCCGCCGGCCCCAGCGTGTTTTGCGGGGTGGGGCGCGTGACGTACGAGAAGCCGCCGATATCGTCGAGCCCGGTCGACATCGAGCCGTTGATGTTGTTGCCGCCGGCGCGGGTGGGATTGACCACGTCGACCGAGGTCTCGACCGAGGCGTTGGAGCCCGACGACAGGCTCAGGGCCGCGGCCAGGCGCCACTTGTCGTTGCTCCAGTCGATGTTGCCGATGACGCCGTTCGACTTCTGGCGCTGGGAATAGAGGCGTGTCGAGGACAGGCCGTTCATGTTGGTGAAGTCGTAGCCCTGGTACAGGTAGCGGCCGTCGTTCGTCTGGATCGGCGTGCCCGTCGGCGTGATCACCGTGCCCGCGCCCGGCGTCGAAGACGGGGCGACGTAGTTGATCAGGAAGTACTGGACGGTGTCGGGCAGATTGCGGTCGGTCGAGAAGCCGATCAGGCCGATCTTGGTGTTGTCGTTCGGCTTCCACTCGACGCCAGCCGTGCCCGACCAGACCTTGCCGACATTCATGCGGGTGTACTGGCGGATGGCGCTGTTGGCCCAGACGCCGTTGGTGCTCTTCGAGCCGGTGTTGCTGGTGACATAGGCCGCCGCGGCGGTCGGCGACAGGCCCAGGGCCTGGCCTAGCGAGCGGCAGTACGAGGTCGCGTTGCTGGCGCAGGCGGTCGGCGAGAAGTACTGGCCGTACGCCGCGTTGAACTGGGTCGGCGTCAGGCCGGTCATGGCCGAGGTCAGATAGTCGTAGTTGTTGAGGCGGACCGTATCGCGGCGGAAGTTTTCCTTCTTGTAGGCGAGGGTGCCGAACACCGCGAGGTTGTCGGTCAGGTGCTTGTTGTAGCCCAGCGTGGCGGCGGGGGCCTTGAGATCGCCCAGGGTGTTGTACTCGTACGACCCCTTCATGAAGCCGCCGTCCTTGCGCGAAAGCGCCGGGGCGATCTGCAGGTCGACATTGCCCGAGAGGCCGCCCGAGACGGTGTTGGCCATCGGCGACTTGGCGATCACGAACGCCGAGAAGATGTCCGAGTTGAACGCGCCCAGCGGCGAGCCCTGGTTGTCGCGCAGCAGGGCGGGACCGGCGAACGACTGGCCGTTCAGGGTGGTGCGCGCGTACTCGCCCGGCATGCCGCGCAGGTTGATGGTGGCGTCGCGGCCTTCGGCTTCACGGTTGATCTGGACGCCCGGAATGCGCTGCAGCGCCTCGCCGACGTTCAGGTCGGGGAAGCGGCCCAGGCCGTCCGACGAGATGCCGTCGGTGATTTCGATGGCGGCCTTCTTGGAGCGCACCGCATTGGCGTAGCTCTGCTTGAAGCCGGTCACGACGACCGCGTCCAGGGTGTCGCTCGACGGCGCGGCGGCGGTCTGCGCGGCGGCGATGGCGGGCAGTCCCCCGATGACGGTGGCGGACAGAAGCGCGATCTTGAGAATGCGCGCGGGGCTGATGTTGGGGTTCACGATGTTCCCTCCTCCTTGTTGTCTTTTTCACCGCCTTGGCTGGCAGTTTATTGGCCTGACCTCTTTAGCGGTATCAGGTCAGGGCGGTTCATTCAATTTGTCTGATGAATAAGATTGACGACAACGTTTCAATGCTGCCAATATGCAACAATCGCCATATCAAATTGATTCAAAACGGTTTTTTATATGAAATTGGTTTGATTGGCATATTTTTTCACAACCTTACGTTAGAAATTATTTTTCTTCCGTTTGAAGTGGCCAGGCCAAATGGTCGTTGGAGGTTATGGTACCGGAACCATCGCGTCGCTCAGGCGGCGGGGCGCCTATCGCCGGGATTCGGACGGGACGCCGGCCCGAAAATGAGTGCACAAAGGGTCGAGGGCTTATCCTCGATCGGGATCGAGGAAGCGTAGGAATGGAGCGTATGGGCCGGGGGTTGCTGGCGGGCGTCGCGGGCTTGGCCATGGTCGGCCTCGGGGGCGCGGCGCGCCAGGGACCTAGAAGTCCACCGACATGGTCCCGCGTGGCGACGCCATTCTGTTGGTCGACGCCGTCCAATGGAGCGCCGGCGGCGACGCGGCCTGGAACGGCTTTGGCCTGCCGCACATGAAGTACCGTCCCAGGCTGGATCCGACCCGCGTCGGTTTCCGCCTCGAACCGTTCACCGGCGAAGGGACCACGCCGGACAGGGCCCGTCCCGCCCAAGCCACGCCGCCGCAATAGGAGTTATCCCGATGAAGCGTCTTTCCCTCTTCCTCGCGGCGGCCCTGATGGCGGGGCCCGCGCTCGCCGGCCAGCCCATCAGCCCGCGGTTCAACGCCGATCCGTCACCGCACGCCTTCAAGGGCGGCTACTACCTCTACGCCACCGACGACGCCTCGAACTCGGGCCAGTACTGGGACTCGACCACCTGGCGGCTCTACAGCTCCAAGGATCTGAAGACGTGGAAGGACGACGGCGCGTTCCTGGGCGTGACGGTGTTCAAGTGGGCCAGGCCCGACGCCAAGGCCTGGGCGCCGGAGGCGGCCTATCGCGACGGCAAGTACTACTTCTACGCCCCCGTGGGCGGCGACAAGATCGGGGTGGCGGTCGCCGATAAGCCCGAGGGGCCGTTCGTCGACGCGATCGGCGCGCCGCTGGTCGACAAGGCGCGCGACGCCAACGCCGGGGCCGAGCCGATCGACCCGCAGGTGCTGATCGACGACGACGGCCAAGCCTACATGGTCTTCGGCACCCGCGTGCCCAAGATCGTCAAGCTGGGCGCGGACATGAAGAGCCTGGCCGGTCCGATCCAGGACATCGCCGTCACCGGCTTCCCGGCCGAGGACCCCAAGAAGAAGTACGGCGAGGCCCCGTTCATCCACAAGCGCCAGGGGCTCTACTATTTCAGCTTCTCGACCGGCTGGCCGGGTCAGATCGTCTACGCAACGTCGAAGAGCCCGATGGGGCCCTACGCCTATCGCGGCGTGATCCTCGACTATCTGAAGATCTCGACCAACCACCAGGCGATCCTGCAGGACAAGGGCAAGACCTGGTTCTTCTACCACGACAACCTGCTGCCCGGCGGCGGTGACCACCGACGCTCGATCGCTATCGAGCCGCTGCGCTACGGACCGGACGGGACGATCCTGGAGATCAAGCCGAGGGCGGCGAAATAGGGCCACGCCGAAATTCGAAGGTGGCTCGACTAAAGTTTTTACGCAACACTCCGGGCGCGAGTTGAGAGACCGGCGCTCGGCAACCTTCCAAAGCATTGTCGGGCGGCCCTGGGCTCTGTAAGCAGGCGCCTTGCCGGTCGCCCCAGGGCGCTAAGGAAGGTTGCGAATGCCGAGTCCCGTGATGGCGGCGCTCAAGGACGTTGGAGACGGCATCCGTCTCGCGCCCCTGTGGTGGCGAGTGGGCCTGGACCAGACGGCCTCGCGCTTCCAGCGCTCGATCCTGGGTCCGTTCTGGATGGCCTGCAACCTGCTGGTCGTCGCCTTCGCCCTGGCCTTCCTCGTCAGCGCCATGATGGGCGTCGACATGTCCAAGAGCTATCCGCAGGTGGTGGCGGGGCTTCTGGCCTGGTCGTTGGTCGGCACCGCCATGGCCGAAGCCCAGGCGATCTTCCTCTACAATTCCGGCCTGATGCAGAGCCAGCGCCTGCCGCTCAGCTTCTATGTCTTCCTGCACGCCCAGAAGGCGGCGACGAACTTCCTGTTCCAGCTGATCGCCTTCTGGGTGACGATGCTGGTGCTGCGCAAGTTCGCGATCCCGCACTGGACGCTGATCCCGGCGCTGGTCGTCATCCTGCTGATCGTCTGCATTCAGGGCTTCATCATCGCCATTCCCTCGACGCGCTTCCGCGACGTGGCGTACATGATGAGCTACCTGGTCCAGTTGTTGTTCTATGTGACGCCCGTGTTCTGGACGGCCGATCACCTGAGCCCGAAGGCGCGCCGGATCGTCGAACTCAATCCCTTCACCCATCAGGTCGAGTTGCTGCGCGCGCCGCTGACCGGCCACGCTCCGGCCATGATCGACTGGTGGTGGACGCTGGGCACGACCGGCGTCCTGGCGGTGGTCGCGCTGGCGCTGCTGGCCATGTTCCGCAAGCGCGTGGTCTTCTGGCTGTAGGAGCGGGCGATGACTCACCAGATCACGCTGAAGAACGTCGACCTCGACTATTTCGTCTACAGCCTGCGCTCGCAGTCGCTGCGCAGCGCCGTGTTCAACCTCGCGGTCGGCGGCACGATGTACAAGGCCGCCGGCGACGTGGCGGCGGTCAAGGCGCTGCACGACATCAACCTGGAGATCGTCGAGGGTGACCGCATCGCTTTGGTGGGTCACAACGGTTCGGGCAAGACGACCCTGTTGAAGGTGATCGCCGGCATCTACCACCCGACCCGTGGCGAGCTTTCGATCGACGGGGACATCACCTCGATGATCGCCATCAACGCCGGCATCGACATGGAGGCCACGGGTCTCCGAAACATCCACAAGCTGGGCCTGATGCGTCGGCTGCCGCGCAAGGTCATCGACAGCCGCGTCGACGCCATCGCCGAATTCTCCGGCCTGGGCGACTTCCTGCACCTGCCGGTCCGCACCTATTCGGCCGGCATGCTGGCGCGCCTGATGTTCACGGTCGCCACCGAGTTCGAGGCCGACATCCTGGTGCTGGACGAATGGCTCAGCGCCGGCGACGCAGAGTTCGTCAAGAAGGCCGGCCAGCGCATGCATCAGATGGTCGAGGACGCCAAGATCGTGGTCATGGCCACCCACGATCACGACCTCGTCCGCCGCGTCTGCAACCGCGTCTGCGAACTGCAGAGCGGCCGTATCGCCTTCCTGGGCACCACCGAGGAATGGCTCGCCTACCGGGAATCCCACGCCGCATGACCGACACCGCCCGCCGCCTCGCCCACGAGGACCTCAAGGGGGTCGACACCGACGCCTGGATCGCGCGGCTGAAGCGCTCGGTCGCCGAGCGCGTGCAGGATGGCGCGCTGTATCCCGAGTTCCCTTCGGCCGAAATCCAGCGCCAGTTCGTCGGCTCGGCCTACGAGGACGCCCTGGACGAGGCCGGTCGGTTCTACCGCTTCGCCCAGGAGAGCATGGTCGACCGCGCCTACAAGCGGTCGGCGGGGCAGGGCTATCTGGATTTCGGCTGTGGCTGGGGCCGCATCGGCCGCTTCTTCCTGCGCGACTTCCAGGCCGAGCACATGGCCGGGGTCGACATCGATCCGGACATGGTCGCCTTCTGCGCCGGCGCCAACCTGCCGGGCCAGTTCGGTACGATCGTCAACGGTCAGCCGCTGCCGTTCGCGGACGGCCAGTTCCGGCTGGTGACGGCCTATTCGGTCTTCACCCACCTGCCGCCGCACCTGTTCCGCGCCTGGCTGGCCGAACTGCTGCGCGTGCTCTCTCCGGGCGGCCTGCTGGTGTTCACGGTCGAGCCGCCGCGCTTCCTGGACTTCCTGGAGTCCACCGACTCCAATTCCGACAACGCCTGGCACGTGGCGCTGTCGGCCTACAAGGACCAGCTGCCGCGCATGCGGGACGAGCTGGCCCGTGACGGCGTCGCCTATCTGCCCTCGGGCGGCGGCGCGCACCGCGGGGCCGAGATCTACGGCGACACCACGGTCACGGCCAAGTTCGTGGCCAAGGAAGCCGCCCCGCACGGCGGCGAGGTCGTGCGCTATGTCGATGATCCCGCCCAGTTCTGGCAGGCGGCGGTGGTCATCCGCAAGCGTGAGCCGCGTGGACGCCAGGGCTTGCTGGCGCGCCTGCTGGACCGCCTGACGGGCAAGGCATGACGATGTTGCCGCCCGGCCTCAAGCCCGGACGTGACGTTGCGATCGAGGGCGTGGACGCCCAGGGACGGGTCGTGCTGGTCGGGACCGGCGACGATCCGCAGATGATCTGGACGCCGCCCAAGGCCGAGCGCGCGGCGTTGCGCGCGGCCCGCACCGTCCGGATCGACGTCAAGCTGGAGGGGCTGGACGGCGAGTTGGTCGGGCCGGCCCTGTTCGCCGACTGGGGCGACGGCTTTTCAGAAGATTCCTACGCGCGGCTGAAGGCCGGGCCCGACGGCTGGTTCGCCTCTCTGCCGGCGCGCAGCCGCCAGCTGGTGCGGGTGCGTCTGGATCCGTCCGAAGGCCCCTGCTGCTTCACGGTAGGCAACCTCACGGTCAAGCCGGCCGGGCATCTGGGCAGCGATCCGCGTGGCTGGAAGGGCGTGGCGATCCAGGCGCTCAAGCCGGCCCTGGGGCCGCTGCGCAAGCCTGTCGGCGCGGTCTGGCGCAAGGGGCGCGCCATCGCCGGGCAGGTTCGCGCCAGCCGCGCCCAGACCGGTGACGCTGGTCCGGTTCGCGCGGCCTATACCCACGCGATCCAGGTTTCCAAGAACCTGCGCAGTCCGCACTTCGCCGCGCCGATCGCCGCGCCGATCACGATGCCGGCCGACGCGCCCAAGGTCGTGGCGTTCTACCTGCCGCAGTTCCATCCGTTCCCGGAGAACGACGCCTGGTGGGGCAAGGGCTTCACCGAGTGGACCAACGTCTCCAAGGCCCAGCCGCAGTTCCTCGGCCACTACCAGCCGCGCCTGCCGGGCGATCTCGGCTTCTACGACCTGCGCCAGCGCGAGGTGCTGGCCCAGCAGGTCGAGCTGGCCAAGGGGGCGGGCGTCCACGCCTTCTGCTTCCACTACTACTGGTTCGCCGGCAAGCGCCTGCTGGAGAAGCCGATCGAGCTCTATCTGGCCGATCCGACCCTGGACCTGCCGTTTGCCCTGTGCTGGGCCAACGAGAACTGGACCCGCCGCTGGGACGGTGACGAGACCGACGTCCTGATGGCCCAGAAGCACTCGCCGGAGGACGATCAGGCCGTGTTCGAGGACATGGCCCGCTACATCCGGGATCCGCGCTACCTGCGGGTGGGCGGCAAGCCGGTGCTGGTGCTGTACCGGCCTGAAATCCTGCCCGACGCCAAGGCGACCACCGACCGTTGGCGCGAGCAGGCGCGGGCCATGGGGCTGGGCGAGCTGCGGTTGCTGTGCACCACGGCCTTCGGCTTCCAGGACTACGCCAGCCATGGCTTCGACGGGATCATCGACTTCCCGCCCCACGCCATCGTCGAGGGCGAGATCACCAAGTCGGTGACGCCGCTGCACGAGAACTTCACCGGCAAGGTCTACGACTATCCGGCGGTGGTCCGGCACAAGCTCTCCGAACTCTCGAGCGTCGACGCCGCCTTCGTGCCGGGCGTCATGCCGGGCTGGGACAACCAGGCCCGCAAGCCCTGGGCCGGCCACGCCTTCCACAACGCCGATCCGGAAAGCTACCTGACCTGGCTGTCGGGCGCGCTGAAGCACGTCGAGGCCAAGCATCCGAAGGGTGAGGGCCTGGTCTTCGTCAACGCCTGGAACGAGTGGGGCGAGGGGGCCTATCTGGAGCCCGACCGCTGGTTCGGCCACGGCTATCTGCACGCCACCCGCGCCGCCCTGGGCGCCTATGTGCCGCGCCTGACGGATGCTCATCCGCTGGTGGCCGAGGCGCGGGCGGGGTTCCAGAAGCGCGCCGACGCCGTCGTCCTGCTGCACCTCTTCTATCCGGAGCTGATCGACTGGTTCGCCCAGCGCTTGGCGGCCACGGCGGGCGATCTCGACGTGATGATCACCGTGCCGGAGAGCTGGAGCGAGGATGACCTCGCCCGCGCTCGCGCCGCCTTCCCAGCCGCGCACTTCGCCATCGCCGAGAACCGCGGTCGCGATATCCGGCCCTTCGTCGAGACCCTGCGGCGGGCGCGGGCCCTGGGCTATTCGGTGTTCTGCAAGCTGCACTCCAAGCGCTCGCCACACCGCGCCCAGGGCGACGAGTGGCGAGCCGAGCTGTTCGACGGGCTGCTGGGCGGCGAGGCGGCCAGCCTGGCCTTGCGCGCCTTCGCCCAGGATCCGAAACTGGGCCTGCTGGCCTCGTCGGAAGCGCGCATGCGGATCGGCGATCCCGACGTGATGGACAACAACTGGACGGCGGTGAAGCGCCTGTCGGCCCGCATGGGCCTGAAGCTCGAACCCGAGACGCCTTTCGCGGCCGGCTCGATGTTCTGGGGACGGACGGAAGCCTTCGCGCCGCTGTCGGACCTGACCGACGCCGAGATCGACTTCGGGCCGGAGCTGGGCCGCGTCGACGGCACGACGGCCCACGCGATCGAGCGGCTGACCGCGGCCATCGTCGGCCGCGCCGGCTATCGCGCGAGCTTCGAGCTGTGAAGCGGGTGCTGCGCGTCGCCCGCCGGATCGCCAAGGGCGCGGCCGGCCGGCTGAAGGCGATGGTCCCCGAGCGTCCGGAAGGGCCGGGCACGCCGCTGGAGGTGGTGTTCGAGGAAAACGTCCTGCCGCGCGTCGACGACGTGCTGGTCGAGCCGCCGCCTCCCGCGCCGGGCGCCATGGCCCAGGCGATCCCGCAAGTGATCCTGGACGAACCCGAGACCCGCGCGCTGCTGGGCGGTAACAGCGGCGGAACCGATGTGCCGCCCTGGGCCCATGGCGCCAACGGCGTGCTGCGCTCGCGCGTGGACCTGGTCCGCCTGCCGGGCGTCTGGCACGCCCCGGCCTATGGCGCCCTGTTCAACGACCAGGGACTGGTGTTCCACAAGGCCATCCACGAGGCGCTGTACCTCACCCCGACCCTAGGCCTGCTGCCCGGCGTCAAGGTCGAGGCGGACGGCCCGGTGTTCCGCGTTCCGGACGACGTCCCGGTGGTCGACCGGGCGACGGTGTTCATGGCCTGGGGCGGCCTGCACAACTACGGCCACTTCCTGATCGACTGCCTGCCGGCCCTGGCCACGGCCATGGGGGCGGGCGCGACCGAGCGCTTCCCGGCGATCACGCCGCCGCTGCTGCCCTGGCACCGCGAGCTGCTGTCCCTGATGCTGGGCGACCAGCCCCAGCCGCGTCTGATCGAGGCGCCGCTGGTGCGGATCGAGGACGCGGTGTTCGCCACGGCCATGGACCACTTCCTGCACGCGCCGAACGCGCCGCTGGACAGGGTGCGCGAGCGGATCCTGGCCGCCGCCGCTATCGATCCCGCCGGCGGCGCCAAGCGCATCTACGTCACCCGCCGGGGCTCGCAGAAACGGGTGCTGGTCAACGAGCTGGACCTGGAGACGGCCCTGGCGGCGCGCGGCTTCACGATCGTCCGGCCCGAAGAACTGTCGGTCCGCGACCAGATCGCCCTGTTCCACCAGGCCGACCTGATCGTCGCGCCCGCCGGTGCGGCCCTGGCCAACGTCCTGTTCTGCCGGCCGAGCGCCAAGGTCATCGAGCTGCAGCCCAGCAACTTCATCGGCGTCTGGGTGCGCAACATCGCCCTGCTGGTCGGGGTCGACTGGCGCGCGTTCTTCGCGCCCTCGCCGCTGAGCGAGACCGAGGTCTATCTGGAAGGCCACCATCGTCCGAACGCGGAGTTCAGCTGGCGGCTGGACCTGCCGGCGTTCCTCGCCTTCCTCGACGCCGCGCTCTAGGGGGCGGTCCATGGTCGCCAGCGTCGACATCACCGACTGCGACCGGGTCCCCCTGGCTTCGGCGCTCGCTGGCGATGGCGGCCGCGCCGCTCGCGCCAGGCTGATGGATGGCGGCGGCATCGTCCTGGCCCGGCCGATGCTGTGGCCGTGCGCGGGCGAGCAGATGAACGCCGACCACATGATGGACTGGCCGGCGCCGGACATCGATCTCTACGTGGTGCGCGACGTGCTGTGCGGCGGACGCGGCAGCCACCTGACCCTGGACGGCCAGCCCCTGCAGGCGCGAGGGCCTTATCCGGGCTACATCAAGTACTGGTACGACAACGACATCGCGCCCGCCAACTGGGCGTTCACGGCGCCGGCTAAGCGACGGCTGGAGCGGGCGTTCGTCATCGCCCACTTCAACTTCGTCTGGGGTCATTGGCTGACCGAGATGTACCCCAAGCTGTTCTTGATCCAGGCGCTGGAACAGGCGGGTATCACCGCGCCGATCGTGCTGCCCGCGACCGCGCCGGCCTATGTGGCGCGGATCGTCCGCCAGTTGCTGCCGACGCACGAGATCATCACCTACGACCCGGCCCGCGAGGCGCTGGCGATCGACATAGCCCTGCTGCCGCACATGCTGCACGCCGACTACATCTTCCATGACTTCCTGCGCTGGAAGCTGGAGGAACAGGCCCTGGCCTGGCCGCGCGGCGGCGGCTTCGACAAGGTGTTCGTCAGCCGCGCGGGCCTGCGCGCGCCGGGCGTCTTCCGCGAGATGACCAATGAGGCCGAGATCGAGACGATCGCGCAAGAGCTGGGCCTGACCCTGCTGCGGCCCGAGACCATCCCGTGGGAGCAGCAGGCCCGAATCTTCTCGCGCGCCCGCGTGGTGGCCGGCGAGTTCGGCTCGGGCCTGCACAACGCCCTGCTGTCACCGACGGGCTGTCAGGTGGTGTCGCTGAACTGGCTGGTCGAGGTGCAGTCGCGGATCGGCAACTTCCGCCGTCACGACGTGGGCTACATCCTGCCCAGCGATGGCCGGCCGCGCCTGCACACCGTGGAAACCCAGAGCCAGCCGTTCACGATCGATCCCGCCGAGTTCCGCGCCAAGCTGGGCTTGGCGGTCGAGCGCGCCGAGACCAAGGCCGCCATGGCCGGCTGGGATGATGGCCCGCTGGCTGCGCCGGAGCTGCGACTGTGAGGGCGCTGCTCCTGGCCGCGCTGCTGCTGACCACGCCCGCCGTAGCCGCTCCGCGCGTTTCGCTGATCAAGGCCTGCGAGACGCCCAAGGAAATCGTGTTCCAGGGCGGCGGCTATGGCGGCATCTCGGGGATCGACCACGAGCCGCGATCGGACCGCTGGGCGTTCATCAGCGACGACAAGTCCGAGCACGGGCCGTCGCATTTCTTCCTGGGCCGGCTGGACGTCCGGCCCGGTCATCCGTGCGGCCCGGTGCTGGAGACGATGGTCCCGCTGCGCCGGGAGGACGGGACGACCTTCCCCGACCGCAAGGACGGCGCCGAAGCCGCCGACGGCGAGTCGATCCGTTTCGACCCGCTGAGCCGCGACCTCGTCTGGTCTACCGAGGGCGACTTCGATCACGGCTATCCGCCGTCGGTGCGGCGGATGAAGGCCGACGGGACGCCGCTTGAACGGACGGTGGTTCCCGACTCCCTGACCTTCCACGCCGGCGGCCTGACCGGCGCGCGCAAGAACGCCACGGTCGAGGGGCTGACCTGGTCCGTTGACGGATGGTCGATGTGGCTGTCGATGGAATGGCCGCTGGCTCAGGATGGTCCGATCCCCTCGGTCGCCGAGGGCGGTCTCGTGCGGCTGACCAGGCTGGATCGCGCGGGCAGGGTCCTGGCCCAGTACGCCTATCGCATCGATCCGGTGCAGGAGGCCTCGCCGGTGGGCGTGAACGACAACGGGATCAGCGAAATCCTGACCCTGGATGATCACCGTCTGCTGGTGCTGGAGCGCTCGGGTGTGAAGCGGGCCGACGGACGCTACGGCTATCATGTCCGCCTTTATCTGGCCGATCTGGCCAAGGCCCAGGACGTCGCCAAGATCGACAGCTTGGCGACCCTGCCGGTGAGGACGGTCGAGAAGCGGCTGCTGCTGAACTTCGATCGGCTCGGCATCCGGATCGACAATCTGGAAGCCATGGCCTGGGGGCCCCGCCTGAAGGACGGGGCCCGTACGTTGGTCCTGGCCTCGGACGACAACTATGACGCCAACCAGATCAACCAGATCCTGGTGCTGCGCTTCGCGCCCTAGGCGGCCGCTTCGTCGGCCGGGAAGTCGGTCGAGACCGCCACCGCGCGCCAGGCGTCGACGACCTCCAGCAGTTCGGCGGCCTTGGCCTCGGTCGCGGCCGCCGTGTCGCTGCCGAGCGGCAGGCGGACCGGCGGATTCTCCGCGTCCACGAAGTCGACCAGCACCTGGGCCAGGCGTTCGGGGTCGCCGGGCTGGGCGTGGCTGACTTGGGCCGCGCGGACCCGCGTGGCGCCCGCCGTCTCGTGATAGTCGGCGATGCTGGCCGGGCTGACGCTGAGCGAGGTCGCGTCCAGGAAGTCGGTGCGGAAATAGCCCGGCTCGACGGCAGTCGCGAAAATCCCCAGCGGCGCCAGCTCGGCGGCCAGGGCCTCGGTCAGACCTTCGACCGCGAACTTGGTCGAGCAGTAGACGCCGAAGCCGGCGCCCGAGCGCAGACCGCCCACCGACGACAGGTTTAGGATCCGACCCGAACGTTGGCGGCGCATATGCGGCAGCACGGCCCGGGTCACGGCCAGCAGGCCGAAGACGTTGGTGCGATAGAGCGCCTCGACCTCGGCGCCCGTGGCCTCCTCGACCGCGCCCAGCAGGCCGTAGCCGGCGTTGTTGACCAGGATGTCGATGCGCCCGAAGCGCTCGACGGCGGCCTTGGCGGCGGCGTGAGCCTGGGCTTCGTCAGTGACGTCCAGGGCCACGGCCAGCAGGTTCGGGTGCTGGCCGATCCGACCGATGACGCTTTGGGGATCGCGGGCGGTGGCGACGACGGCGTCGCCGGCAGCCAGGGCCTTCTGGGCGATCAGGGCGCCGAAGCCGCGCGAGGCGCCGGTGATGAACCAGGTGCGCATGTCTCGTTCCTTCCGTTTGGGCCGCGTCCGGGAGCGTCGCGGCGACGGAGGAACATCTAGACCCGAGCCTTCGATGAGGTAATCATGTCAGTTCTCGTCGAGCTATTGAGTCAATCTCAGCAATGCGTCCTGTCGCGCCCGCCGATCTCGCCAGCTTCCTGGCCATCGCCCGCCACAAGAGCTTTCGCCGCGCCGCCGACGAGCTGGGCTGCACGCCGTCGGCGCTGAGCCACGCCCTACGCGGCATCGAGGAGCGGCTGGACCTGCGCCTGGTCAACCGCACCACCCGCAGCGTCGCCCTGACCGAGGCCGGCGAGCGTCTGTTCGCCCGCGTCTCCCCGGCTTTCCGCGACATCGACGACGCCCTGGACGACCTCAACAACTTCCGGGGCCAGCCGATGGGCGCCTTGCGCTTCAACGCCTCGCGGGGCGCGGCCGAGCTGGTTTTGCTGCCGGTCGTGACCCGGTTCATGGCCACGCAGCCGGGCGTCAAGGTCGAGATCATGGTGGACGGCGCGCTGGTCGACATGGTCGCCGAGGGCTGCGACGCCGGCATCCGCTTTGGCGAGACCATCGCCCAGGACATGGTCGCCGTGCCGATCGGCGGACGCCAGCGCACGGCCATTGTCGCCGCGCCGTCCTTCTTCGAAAGGCATCCCCGGCCGACCTCGCCCGAACAGCTGAAGGACCTGCCCTGCATCCGTTTCCGCTTCGCCAGCGGCCGTCTCTATCACTGGGAGTTCGAGCGCGGCGGCGTCGAGCTGAACATCGAGGTCGACGGCCCACTGACCCTGGGCGACCAGGGGCTGATGATCCAGGCGGCGCTGGACGGGGTGGGGGTGGCCTTCGCCTTCGAGGATCAGGTCATCGACCTGATCGCGGCCGGCAAGCTGGTGCGCGTCCTGGAGGACTGGTGCCCCTACTACGGCGGCTTCTATCTCTACTATCCCAGCCGTCGCCGCGCGCCCGCGCCGCTGCGGGCTTTCATCGACTTCATCCGCGAGGGCGGGTGAGGCGGGCTATTCGTCGCCTTGGAATTTGTCGACGGCCTTGCGCAGGGCGCCGACATTGATCGGCTTGGCCAGGACCTCGACGCTCTCGAAGCCCTTGCGCGGCAGGTCGCCGTAACCGGTGGCGAACACGAACGGCACGCCGCGCTCGCGCAGCTCCTCGGCGACCGGGAACACCATCTCGCCGCCGATATTGACGTCCAGCACCGCGCCGTCGGGCGAGGGTTCGCCGCTGCCCAGCCAGGCCAGGGCGTCGGTCACGGCGCCGAACGAGCCGGCGACCTCGCACCCCAGGTCCCCGAGCATGTCCTCGACCATCATGGCCACCAGCGCCTCGTCCTCGACGATCATCACCTTGCTGGACTTCATGCGGCGAGACTCATCCTCTTCGAAAGCGGCGCGCGCAGGGTGTAGACCACGCCTCGCGGCGTGAAGTCGAGGGTGGCCTTGCCCCCCAGGTCGCGGGCCAGGCCACGCTCGACCATCTGGGTCCCGAAGCCGCGCCGTTCCGGCTGGCCGGTCACAGCGGGACCGTCGACCTCGCGCCAGGTCAGGGTCAGCATCGGCGGCGTGGCCGCCTCGTCGACCGTCCAGCGGATGACCACCCGGCCCTCCGGCGTCGACAGGGCGCCGTGCTTGGCCGCGTTCACCGCCAGCTCGTGCAGGGTCATGTGCACCGAGACCGAGGTCTCGGCGCTGAAGGACAGGGCCGGGCCGACGACGTCGAAGCGGTCGGCCAGGTCGGGACTGAACGGCGCCAGCGCCTTTTCCAGGATCTCGTGCAGCTGGGCGCGCCCCCAGGCGCGCCGGGTCAGCAGTTCGTGCGCCTGCGACAGGGCCAGGATCCGGTTCTCGAACACCTCGGCGAAGGTCTCGGGCGACGGGCTGGCGCGCAGCGTCTGGCGCGAGATCGACTGGACGATGGCCAGGGTGTTCTTCACCCGATGGTCCAGCTCCTGCAGCAGGAAGGTGCCGTGGTGGCGGGCGTCGACCAGGCTGTCGTGCAGGCGCCCGCTCTCCAGGGCCGAGGCCGTGGCGCGGGCGATCACCTGCAGCTTTTTGACGGTCTCGGGCGAGGGGACATACTCCTCGGCCCAGTAGGCGCCGATGGCGGCGACCGGGTCCTCCAGGCGCACCGGCGTCATGACCAGGCTCTTGACGAAGGTCGGCCGGTAGGCGTCGTGCGGGATGCGCTCGTCCAGATAGATATCGGGTATGATCACCGTCTGGCGGTTCAACATCGCCCAGCCCGAGATGCAGGCGGTCAGCGGAAAGCGCTTGCCCTTCCACAGCGGGCCGATGGCGTCCTCGTCGAAGTACCAGCACTTGTCGTTGTCGCGCAGCACGAACGCGACGCCGTCGGCGCCGGAGACGCGTCGGGCGGCCTTGCGGACGACCTCGGCCACCTCGCTGATGGTGCGGGTCGCCGACAGAGCCTCGATCGTCTCGATGAGCGTCAGCAAGTCCGCTTCGGGCGTCGCGACGTCGTCTTTGGAGGCCAAATCCAGCATTACTCTAGCATCGCAGGCGGTTGTATCCGGAACCCTAACATGCAGACGGCGCCGGACAAGGCGAGCCGCCGAAACCGGGTGCGATCGCTTGCACATGCGTCAAGGTTGAGTTCGGGCGGAGCCTTGAGTCGGGTCGTCGACGGTTCTGGGGTGGGCGTCGCAAGAACGCTGTTAGCTCAAGGCTCTAGCGCGATTTTTAGCCTGGCGCGCTTACGCCGAGGCTGCTTCGGCCGGCTCCCTTTCGCCGTTCAGGACACGCGACAAACGGTCGCGGTCCAGGGCGCCTTCCCAGCGGGCAATCACCAGGGTGGCCACGCCGTTGCCAACCAGGTTGGTCAGGGCCCGGCACTCGCTCATGAACCGGTCCACGCCGACCAGCACGGCCAGGGCCGCGATCGGGATGTCGGGCACGACGGCCAGGGTCGCCGCCAGGGTGATGAAGCCGGCCCCGGTGACGCCCGAGGCGCCCTTCGAGGTCAGCATGGCGATCCCCAGCAGGGCCAGCTCCTGGCCTAGCGAGACGTGGGTGTTGGTCGCCTGGGCCAGGAACAGGGTGGCCAGGGTCATGTAGATGTTGGTGCCGTCCAGGTTGAAGCTGTAGCCGGTCGGAATGACCAGGCCCACGACCGAGCGTCGCGCGCCGGCCTTCTCCAGCTTTTCCATCATCTGCGGCAGCACCGACTCCGACGAGCTGGTGCCCAGCACGATCAGCAGTTCCTCGCGGATGTAGGCCAGGAAGCGCAGGATCGAGAAGCCGCTGGCCCAGGCGATCGCGCCCAGCACCACCAGCACGAACAGGATCGAGGTGATGTAGAAGGTCGCCACCAGCGCGCCCAGCTGGATCAGGGCGCCGACGCCGTACTTGCCGATCGTGAAGCCCATGGCCCCGAACGCGCCCAGCGGCGCCAGGCGCACCACCACGTGGATGACGCCGAAGAACAGCTTGGCGGTGTCTTCCAGCACGTCCGCGACCTTGTCGCCGAAGTCGCCTAGCCGCACGCAGGCGAAGCCGGTCAGGATGGCCACCACCAGCACCTGCAGCAGGTTGCCCTCGGCGAACGCGCCCACGAAGGTGTCGGGGATCAGGTGCAGCAGATAGGGGACCAGGCCCTCGGCATGCTTGGCCTTCTCGACGTAGCCGGCGGCGATCGACGGATCCAGCGTCGCGGGATCGATGTTGAAGCCGTCGCCGGGCCGCAGGGTGCGCCCGACCACCAGGCCCAGGATCAGGGCCAGGGTCGAGACCACCTCGAAATAGAGCAGGGCCTTCACCCCCACGCGGCCGAACGCCTTGATGTCGCCCATCCGGGCGATGCCGCCCGCGACGGTGCAGAAGATCACTGGCGCGATCACCAGCTTGATCAGCTTGATGAAACCGTCGCCCAGCGGCTTCACCGCCACCCCGACCTTGGGCCATAGCGCGCCCACCAGGATCCCCAGGGCGATGGCGATCAGAACCTGGACGTAGATCGACTTCAGATGCCGCACGATCGTCATTCCCCCGCTTCGCGCCTCTGCCCCGCGTCCCTGCTTAGCGCCAAGTCTGGGCCAAGTCGCGCCCAAGTCTCGACGGCGGGGTTCGCACGCCCCGCATCTTGCGCTATTGACCCTGCGCCGCGCGCGCCGCGGCCCGGTAGCTCAGCAGGATAGAGCAGCGCTTTCCTAAAGCGAAGGTCGGGGGTTCGAGTCCCTCCCGGGCCGCCAGAAAAAAATCAATGAAAACAATATATTATTGATTTGCTTGGCGACCTGATGCCGTTCCTCTTGCGGAACTAAAGCGAACAAAATGCGCGGTTCGGGACCCGAATCCCCGAAATAGTCCCGGATTTTGTTCCCCTCATGTTCGCGCCGTCGATCCGCGTACGTAATCGTAAGGGGCTCTCGCACCTATCGATGGCTACCAGTTGGGTCCACTAGTTGTTACTGGGGACGAACTAGCGCGGATGGGGGTTACTCGGGGGCACCAAGCGCTCGCGGCGAGCGAGGCATGAGGAGTACGCTTGGGAAAGTTCGCACCCGAAAAGTCAGCTAGACCTTTTTCAGAAGAGATTTTGCACCGAGGCCGCCTGGGTCTGCCCCCTGCATCGGGCCTTCAGCCGCTTTGAGTACCCGCCCGCTTGAGCCGATGTATTTGCGGCAGTCGAGTGCTGCGTCAGAAAACGAATTGTGCCCCTTGAACTGAAGCTCGATCGAAGCCCACATCACGCCATTTCCATGGTCGTAACGTGAGGCGCTTGCGACTTTCCCGACATGCTTCATCTGCATCAGATAAATAAAGCCTGCATTCTTCTCTGCGGCCGTGCTGGCCAATGGGAATTGGAAATGAATAACGTATCGCGCTTGGTTGGGGGTCGCTTGCACTCGGGTCTCCTGAAAATGGGCCTTCGCTTTTGGTCCACCCCCAGCTTCGCGCCTCAACCTGAAGATGACGTTTATTCGGATCCCAACGGGTAGAAATGGTGTTGTGTCGGGTCGGGCGCTATCCTGAACCGACACAAGTTGTCGGTCGCCATTTAGGGTATCCCGATACACGCCCTCGTGCCGGGAGACCGCCACTCGTATGGGCGTCCCGGCACGAGGGCGTGTGTTCACCGAGACCGACAGTTGATATCGGCAGCGATTTAAGGTCCGACTTCGGCGGCGTCGCGCCAGAAGCGGACTCTGACCTGCCTCCAGGAACTGGCAATTCAGCCCCAGTCGAGAAAACCGGCAACGACCTAGCCTGCCCATCGGCTGCACGTCCCCTCAAGCAGGCGAAGACCGGTCCTGGGGCGCGAGCGCCAGCGTCAACGTGTAGCCACCGGGGATGCCGCCGACGAAATCCTCGCGTGATAACTGGGCCACAACGGGACCTACAGCGACCGTCGTTGGCGCCAAGCGCGCCAGGGCCGTGGCCATTTCAGCGGTCAACGTCTCGCCCGTCGCCGCGAATAGAAGTTTGACGGCCAAGGTTTGAAAGTGCTCGAGGCTTGGTCCTTCAGCGCCGGGGTTGTTGATGTTGAGCTTCAGGCGAAGGCGGGTATCGCCCGCGACAAGGATGCGGCGCGACGTGAAATCTCGCTGAGCAAGGTCGCCAAGTTCCAAGAACTTAAAGCCCCCAAGCTTCCGGACCGCGCCGTCCTGGAGGCGAAGTTCGGCCCCATCCGCAAACCGAACGACGAAGTCGATGTCGCTCTTCTTCATGCGTTGGAACTGAACGCGGTCGATTTTCTGATCACGGAGGATCGCGGCATCCACGAGCGCGTGAAGCTCACGCCCTTGTCGAGCCGCGTGTTCACCGTCGTCGACGCCTTGGTCTGGCTGCGCCGCACCTTCGATCCAACGCCGGTGGCGCTGCCGCTTATCGCCGATCGGCACGCCTACGAGATCGACAAGGACGACGAGATTTTCGACAGCCTGCGTGAAGGATATCCCGCATTCGACAAGTGGTGGGCCAAGTGCGTCAACGAGCACCGACCTTGCTGGATCGTTACGGTGGACAGCGAGCTGGCCGGGATCATCGTGCGCAAGGACGAGGCGCGCGCCGAGGCCACGGTCACCCTGACCTACAACGACATCAACCAGTTGAGGGGCTGGACCAAGGAACAAGGGACGCCGATCCATCTTAACGACGCGCCCTTCGTCTTCATTGCTCGGTGCTCCGACTATATTTCAGCGCCCGTTGTCAGTCTTCGGGGCCGGCTGCTGATCCACGCCGGTGCCAAGACCGTCAAGCGCGAGCAGGAAAACGATTGGCGGCCCGTCGATTTCGTCATCCGAAACATCCCGATCAGGAGGGGGGACTGAAGGTCAGTGCAGCCTCGTCGCGTAAATGTCCGCAACCACCAGCTACGCGGCAGGTTCGCAGAGCTTCCTTCGTCGCCGCCGAGCGTCGCTAATGAGGCGGGTATTGCGGACTAAATCGCCAGCGCCCACTTATAGTTCTCACAGGCGCCCGTAAGCACCCCGGTGTGCCGCGACATAAGCGTAAGCTCGCGCAATTCGGTAGATTTAGCCCGGTCGTCCTCAGCATATCACACGAAGCTCTGCCATAAATTTGAGACGACGCTAAAAGCTTAGCCTTTGGGTGGGCTTATATCCCGAGGCTCGGATACGCTCATCAGCAATGCCATATATCCAGGTAGTCTTCTCATGTCTGAATGGGGGGGTAGGCCATTTCATCACCCCAGGGTATAGAGACTCTCGCTGCATTAACGGGATGCGAAAAGTGTATCGGATCGCCGAGGGATCGCTAACACTGGCCTCCGAGTGGCAGGACCAGAGCGTCAACGTGCTCTTGCCCATGGACGCCAAGGTGCATGGCGCAAATCTGGTCATCTCCAGGGATCGCCTACCGCTTGGTATGACGTTCCGCGATTATGTCGCTCAGATGCGCCAGAATTTCATGGCGCAGCTGGCTGGATGCGAGATTTTCGCCGACACGATCGGTCAAGTCGATGGTCGCGAGGCGCAGCTCATGGAGCTCAGTTGGCGCAGCGACGGCAAGCCCATCCACCAAGTCATCGCGCTGGTGCTGCACGAGGCCAATGCGGTCCTGAACTTCACCGGATCAATTCCAGGCGGGCGCGATGAGGACACTCGAGACGCGCTGATCTCAGCGATCACGTCGTTCACCTTCGCGCCGTGACCGAAGCGACCCCGATAGCGCACGAGAAGCTGCGGGCGCTTAGCGAGAGCACCGCGGCCACGAGCAACGCGAGCACGGTTTCGGCGATCGCGACGACGGGGCACGTCGCCTCCGGCGGCATTTTGGCCGCGGGGGCCTATTCGGCGGCGAGTTCGGGGGGACTGACCGCGCTGAAATGCTTTGGCGGTCGGGTCATAGCGCCTCTTGGAGGCGCGATGGCGGGGGCGTGGATCGCCGAACAGGTCCATGCCGACGAAGCCGCGTTCTGGGTCGCGCAGCAATTTGGCGCCCAGCGCATCGCCGGTCCCGGGAAACAGGCCGCGCACCTCACGCACCAAATCGCGCATAGCAACGCCTTCGCCGGCCTGCTCGCCGGCATAGCCGCCGGTATCGTCGTCGGCGCCCTGGTCGCGGTGAGCGCCGCCGCGATCATCGGCACGGCGGGCATGGCGGCGCCGCTCGTGGGGGCGGCGGTCGCCTTCGGCGCCGGCGCGGCGGGCGGGTTCGTCACCGCCGCGATCGCGGGGGCGGGCGCCAAGACGGCCACCCTGTCCGGCCCGATCGCCAGCGGCTCTCTCAATGTGTTCTTCGAGGGCAAGCCCGCGGCGCGCGTCACGGATATCGCCGCCTGCACCAAGCACCCGTCGGTCCCCTCGCTGATCATCGAGGGCAGCAAGACCATCTTCATCAACGGCCTGCCGATGGCGCGCATCGGCCACAAGCTGTCGTGCGACGCGGTCGTCCAACAGGGCTGCAATACCGTGCTCGGCGACGATACGACCGGCAGCTACGGAACCCCCGACGCCGAGCTGTCGATCGCGGAGCAGCTGTTGCTCTCGGTCGCCGAGGTCGTGGGCATGCGGTCGGCCGTACGCCAGGGCGGATTGCTCGACGGCAGTTTGCGGCGGTTGTTCGGCGAGCCGGTCGACATCGTCACGGGCGACTACGCCGACCAGCGGACCGACTTCCAGTACCCTGGTGTCCTGCCGCTGAAACTGGCGAGGACCTATCCTGGGCGAATGCGGGTGGAGGGCATGCTCGGCCCGCGTTGGATCTGCAATTGGTCGCAGCGGGTGCTGCTCGACCACAAGGCGGGCACGGCGTTGCTCGAGGATGCGGACGGCCAGCGACTGTTGTTCGCGATCGGCGCCGCGTTGCAGATCGACGCTCGCCATCTCAAGGCGCCCTATTATCGGCTGACCGGCACGCGCGATCGGCTTCGCCTGTTCGACAGCCGCACCCAGCAGTTTCTGCTCTTCGCGCCCGGCGGCGACGCGGCTGTGCTGGAATTGGCGGGGATCGAGGATCGCAACGGCAACCGCATCCTGTTCTCTCGCGACGCCAAGGGACGCCTGACGCAGATCCAGCATGCGGACGGCACGATGTTCCGCGTCGAAACCACGCCTCAGGGATGGCTGAGCGCGCTGTGGATGGAGAGCGAGCGCGAGCCGCTCGTACGCTACGGCTATGACGCCGATGGGCGCTTGCTGCATGTGCTGGGCGCTTTCACCGGCGAGTTCCACTATCGCTATACGTCAGAAGGGTGGCTGAACGGGTGGCGCGACAGCGGCCTGACCGAGGTGGAGATTGCCTACGATACGGCGGGCCGGGTCGTCGGCACGCACACCGGCGAGGGGATGTTCAACGATCGCTTCCTCTACTTCCCGGAGGAGCGACGCTCGCGCTATGTCGACGCCACGGGTGCGGTCTCCACCTTCCACTACGACGCCAACGGCCTGGTCGTCGAGGAGGAGGATCCGCTCGGCGCGCGCACGATCAGCGAATGGGACTCGCTCGAGCGCTTGCAGCGCCGGATCGACCCCGCCGGCCGTGAGACGCGTTTCTCCTATGACGGCGACGGACGCCTGATCGGCGAGACCGACTGGGCCGGACGCAGCGCCCGTTGGGCCTATGACGGCTGGGGCGCGCTCGTGGGCTTCGAGGACCCAGACGGCGCCGCCAGCTGGACCCGCGACACGCGCGGCAACATCGTCGCGTGGAAGGAAGCGGACGGCGCCTCCGGGTCTGCAGAGTACGATGAACGCGGCGTCCTGATCCGCGAGCAGGTCGCCGGACTCGGCGCGACACATTGGGAAAACGATCCCGCCGGGCGTCCGATCGCCCGTCATGATCCCGGCGACCGGATCTCGCGCTACGCGTGGGATCGGATGGGGCGCCTGCTGGAACTCACCGACCCGGCGGGACGGACCAGCCATTGGGCTTATCAGCGCTCGCCCGAGAACCCGCGCGGCGCGGTCAGTCACGCGCACACCCCGGACGCCGGGGAGATCCGCTTTACCTATGACGGCGAGGGGCTGATCAAGGCCCGGATCCGTAGCGACGGGCAAACGACCCGCTTCGTCCATGGCGCGTTCGACACCCTGCGTCAGATCATCGATCCGCTCGGCGCCACCACGCAGTTCGCCTACGACGGCGCGGGCCGGCTGGCGGCGATCACCGACGCGGTCGGGCAGCAATGGCGGTTCCGCTACGATCCGGCCGGGCGGCTCTCGGCTCAGGTCGATTGGGCGGGTCGTGAAACGCTCTATCACCGCGACATCCTCGGTCGCGTCCAAAGCAAGCGGATGCCCGACGGAGCCGAGCAGCGTTTCGAGTGGGACGCGCAAGACCGCATCGTCCGGGTGATCGCGGGCGAAGACGCGATCTCCTATCGTTATGACGATCAGGACAGGCTGGTCGGCGCCAGCACCTGGGTGCTGGTCGATGACGCGCCGCGGCGGATCGCCGATGTCTCGCTCGCCTACGACGGCAAGGGCCGGCTTGTCCGCGAGGAGCAGAACGGGATCGCCGTCACCTATCGTTATGACGAGGCCGGCCGGTGCGTGGGCCGCTCCAGTCCCAGCGGCGAAACGGCGATGGCGTTCGACGAGGCCGGGCTCCTCACGCGCTACGAAAGCAACGGCCACACCCTGCGCTTCGCCCACGATGCCAGCGGGCTCGAGACGCTCCGGGAGCTGGCGGCGATCGGCGCGCCGACCGCGTTCCAGCTCTGCCAGCGCTACGATCTGGGCGGGCGGCTGGCGGAACAGCGGGCGGGTGGCGTCACCGTCTTCGCGGCCGGTCGGAAGGAGCCCGACACCCTGGCGCGCCGCTACGCATGGGATCATGTCGGCCGCCTGGCGGGCGTTGACGAGACCGGGGCGGGGGCGGGCGCTGAAGGCGTGGCCCGCTATCACTACGACCCGCGTGATCAGGCCGTGGCGGTGGAGCGGGCCGGCGGCCGCGAGACCTATCGCTACGACGCGCTGATGAACCTCGCCGAGGGCCTGGCGGGCGAGCACCGCTATTGGCGCGACTGCGTGGTCGAGGCCGGCCCCAACCGGTTCCGCTACGACGCGCGCGGGCGGATGACCGAGCGGGTGCTGACGCAAGACGGTTTCCGCCCGCGGCGCTGGCGTTATCGCTGGGACGGGTTCGACCGGCTGGTGGGGCTGGAGACGCCCGACGGGGCGCGCTGGCGTTACACCTACGACGCCTTCGGGCGCCGGGTGGGCAAGACCCTGCTCGACGAGCCCAATCGGCGGGTGGACTATGTGTGGCAAGGCCAAGCCATCGCCGAGGCGTGGCATCGGCGCGGGCCCGGAGGCGGTGCCGGAGGGGTGTCCGGCTCCGGTTCGCTGCACATCGAACGCTGGCATTTCGAGCCGGATGGGGTGCGCCCGCTCGCCAAGGAATTGGTCCCCGCCGGGGGCGACGGCGTTCCCGCGTGCGGCGAAGCGAAACTGCTGCCGATCGTCGCCGACCAGATCGGCGCGCCCCGTGCGTTGTTCGATGCGGAAGGCGAATGTCGCTGGCGCGCCGAGGCGGAGCTATGGGGCCGCACGCGCACCGCGCGGGAGGTGCTGCGCGAGCGGCACGGCGAGCCCGGGGACGAGCCGGACAAGGCGTCGTGCGCACTGCGCTTCCCGGGCCAGTGGGAGGACGCCGAAAGCGGTCTGCACTACAACCTCAACCGCTACTACGACTCGGAGACGGGGCAGTACCTGTCGCCCGATCCGATTGGATTGTCGGGTGGGCTAAGGACGCATGCCTATGTGCGTGACCCGCTGAAGTGGATGGATCCTAGTGGGCTGGCGTCGTGTGATGGGCCGACGGCCTACGGTACGCCGTACCGGCAACTGTCCCAGAAGGCGCGATCCGCACTCCTTGAGAAAGTCCAGAGCCGCACGATCACTCGCGCCGAGTGGCAGCGGCTGCAGTGGCATGACCGATTGACCGCTCGACGACAGGAAGGGATCGACCAGTTTTGGCATCAGGAAAGGCAAAACCTAGCCAACGGCCTGCCTGGTACGCGAAATTGGAACGCGCAAGCGCGTCAGTCCATCATGGATGGCGGCACGCCTCGTGGCATTTTCGGGCATCATAAATACAGTGTTTCTAGATATCCTCAACTTGCGAACGATCCCGCCAATATTGCGCCAGTTACTTTCTCGGAGCATTTTCAAGGCTGGCATGGCGGCAATTGGCGGAATCCTTCGCATGGGGTTCCGCTGAAACCAGAATTTCTCCTAGATTTTTGAGGTACTGATGTTGCGGATCGTTCTGGTGATCAAGGATAGTAGCCAGGTCCCGGCCAGCATTATCTCGAAAATATCTCGCTTGTCGGGGAAAGGACTTATGGAAGTAAAGGGGGCGATCGCTGGTCATGTGCCGGTGCTGGATAAGCCTCTATTTGATCGCCTAGATTCCAGCCCTGCGAGAGATATTCTGTCCCTGTTGAGCGATCTGGAGGCCTCGAATATCCCCTACAAGGCTAGCGAGCTCAGTGGTCGAGACGTGTACAATGAGAGAAATACATATTTTGAAATAACTTCAACCAAGCTGAAAAACATAATTAATGCTCGCGAACAATCAATAGAGCAACAGCGCGCCATCGGAAGTCTAGAGGATCCGGAGTGAAGTCTTCGATATCTATTTTCGACGATCTTATTTTTCGGGTATTCTAAGCCGTCTTCGTGCGGGCCGATCGACCCCATGTCTTCGGAGTGCTGTCATGATCAGGCTACATCCGCCGCCATGGCGGGCGCGGGCGCTTCTTAGGCGCCGCATTGCCCATCCAGCTAGTGATCTGCGGCCAGGAAGTTAGATCGAAGATGGGCAAGTATTTGCAAGTTGTAGAGCCGCATTATTCGGGAGAGTACGCCGCGATCAACAATGGGGTCGCCCGTGCGCGCATCGCCGAGGCGGCGACGGCTTATGAATATCGGCTTCAGGAGGGGAAAGTCGCCTCTAACGGAATTGGCAAGGTGATCCTCTCCGCCCCGGCCGCGGAGCGCCGGACAGAAGACTTGGTCGACGTGCTGCGCTACGAACATCCGTTAGGCGAGCATCCGGAAGTCAACGCGCTGTCGTCTCTCCATGCGCGCTTTGTCGGCGAGACGCACCATGCCTTGCGGGAGCTGGGGCGGACCGCGGATGGGATCTGGACGCGCTTGAGGCGGTCTATCGCCAGGTGGCGGACGACGACTATCGGTTCAACGGTGTCTGGGCCAAGCTCAAATGGAACGCCAGCAAGACCTGCGCCGTCGGAGTCGAATGGCGGACAGATCGCCAACTGGTGCTCGGCTTCACGGTTACCGCCAAGGGCGACGAGACGCGCTGGGCGCCGTTCCTCACCTCGCCGATCGGGCTGGGCAAGATCGACACGGCGGCGGGCAAGCTGGTCTGGGAAGATGATCGCCATGCCTGGCTCTGGCACAGCAACAAGCGCGACGGATGGCGGATCGACACCGAGACCTTGCAGGTCCACTTCCTCTACGCGCCTGCCGAAGAGGGCAATCCGCACGGGCAATACCAGCTTGGTAAAATGTACCTGAACGGGGATGATTGGGTTGGCGTCGATCCCGTCAAGGCGCGCCATTGGTTGGGGAAATCCGCCGATCAGGGCTTCGCGCGCGCCAAGCGGCTTTTGGAAGATCTGTAGCAGATCAACACTACTTGGCCGAATTGGGGGGTACGCATGAGTGGCGCTCAGACCCGCCGACATCCATGAGGCGGCAAATGATCCCCGCGGAACAGATCATTGAATACCTGGAGGGGCGCGTCGCCCTGCCGGACTTTTACACGCAGATCCTGCATGACGAGTCGTTGCAGGCGTTTCTGGAGCTGGATGCGTCTATTCCGCCCTATACCAACGTGGGCAACTTGTTCCTCTACCTCATGGATCAGGACGTCTCGAAGCCGGCGACCGACATCAACGTGCGCGATGCGTTGTCGAAGCTACTGACGGCATTGGGTGTCGAGCACAAAAGCGACACGTCCAGCCTCAAGACCTATGAGCTGGTTCTGGATGCGTCGCCCGCCTGGCTCTCGCCGCCGGAAGCCTATGTAAAGGCGCTGATCGCGGGCTTCGAGACGCTAGGCGGCAGGCGGGAGAAGCTCGCCTTCGCGAAGGACAAGATCGCCCGAGACTTCCGCTATCTCAAAAAGCCGCCCAAGTGGCTCCAGTCGCCGTCCTGGCTCTTTGACGGTGATACGCCGCTGCTGTTTGTCGGACAGCTCGACGCCTCGGGCCTCGCCCACGACGTGGCGCAGATCTACGTCTTCTTCGACGAGCGGAATGGCGGCGTCCAGACATTGATGCAAGTGGCCTGACGCTCGACCAGCGTGGGGCGGCCCCGGGAAGCCAGCCGCACGGTGTGTCATGGTCGAAAGGAAGCGCGCGTGGACTGGAGCACAGACGTAGAGAAGCTTCGCGCGGCGACAATCGCAGCTTTTGATGCACTGCCTTCGGCGCTCGAGGGGCAGCGCCTCTATGCCATCTGCCTTCAGACCGCGGACGACGGCATGGGCGTCGGGTTCTGCGCCAATACCGAGGAGGGCTACGTCGAAAAGCGCGCCTCCGAGGCCGAGGTCGAAGACATGACGCCGGAGTACTCGGTTTATATGCGCTGGGCGCCCGCCGAGTGGCGGTACGAACTGTTCGGCGACGACCATTTCGCGGACGTCAATGGCGACTTCACTGCGGCCAGCCTCGATGGAATTGAGGATTTGGCCCTCAATCGCTGGGTGTTCGGCAAGCAGGCCGAATTCATCCTTCTCCGCAAGACCGCGGCGGCCCTATGACCCGCAGGGCGAAAGAGCCTTCCGGGCTTTAGACACAAACCGAAAGTCCACTTCCCGGCGACGTGCCGACGTCGGGAAGTGGCGCTACCTCGCGGCGGCCCTGGCGATAGCCAGAAGCGCCTCCCAAAGGACGCCGGTGTCCTCCCGCTCGATGGAGCGAACGCTTAGCGGGCCGCGTCCGCCGCTGAATCGATGCTCCGTTTCGCTCCAGCCTCCGCCTTGGTGAGCCTGGTCCGATAGGCCTCGAGCCTCGCCCGCATCGCATCGTGACGCGCCTTCAACAGGGCCTTGGCTTCCGCCTTGAAGGGGACGGGGTGGCCAGCCGTCTCGCGATCCGTGAGGTCGATGGTCATGGCCGTGTCCTCGTCCGTGGCGAGAATCGTGGTGCAGGTATCGGCGTCGGTGATGGCGATGCTGGTCGCCACGTTGTTGTCGGTCGTGGCGATGCTGGTCGCGACCTCGTTGTCCGTCTGTCGGATCGATTCCCGCACCTGCGCCGTGTATCTCTCGAGCTCCGTCTCGTTGGACAGATTGACGAAGCCGCCGCCGCCCGCGCGCGCGACGGCGGTCAGTTTCGCGGCCTCGCCCGACGGCAGGTTGAAGCCGATGACATTGACGATCGCCCGTGTGCGGCCGCCGTTGATCCGGCGGGCGACGGCCACGGGATCGCCGTCGCAGGTCTCTTCCCCGTCCGAAACGACATAGATGATCTGCTCCCCGGGCGTGGTGGAAGCGGCCAGCAGCGCCTCGGCGCGATCGAGCCCGGCGGCGAGCGGCGTCCAGCCGACCGCGCGGACCTGTCCCAGCGCCGCGCGGAGTGGCCCCCGGTCAGCCGACATCGGTGCGAGCACATCGATGGCCGAACAGGATTTCGCCTTGCCGGCCTGGCTATTGTTTCCCTGTTGGCCGAAGACCAGCAGGGATGTCTGCACCGATGCGGGCAGTCCCTCGACAAAGCCGAGCGCCGCCTCCCGCGCCAGCTCGAGTTTGGTCCGGCCGCCCATTCGCCCGGCCATCGAACCGGACCCATCGATCATCACGATCACGCGCGTCGGCGGAACCCGTGGGGTGACCTGACCGGCGGGCCCTTTCAGCGCTGGCTGTTTAAGCGTCACGTCCTTTTTGAAGCACGCCTCCGGATCTTTCTTGGTGAACTGGGCGACATAGGCCCGCGCCTCCGCCGAAGCGCCTGGAGCTTCTCCCCCGGCCTTGGCCTGGTCGAGGTCGGCCGCAGCGTGCCGGTCGCTCGAAGCGTCACCGCAGCCGATCAGTGTCAGCGCAAGCGCAAGGGCCGCAAGATTACGAACTGGAACGGCCGTCATTTTCGCGTCGTCTCTCAGTCGGGGTGGGGCGCGGAGACTCGTGCTCGCGGTTGCTTGAACAACGCATCAAACAATCGTTGTCACGGGGGCGTAGTTCCCGTGTCGAATCCTGAAATCTTCCGCTGATCAGTATTTCCGCGAGCGTCTCTAATGTCGGGTTGTCGTCAATGCGGCCAATCCGTCCCTGGGTTCGCCCAGCCTTGTTTCTCGACAAGGGCCGTCGGCGTCTCGCGCGTGGGACGTGTTTCCGCTAGGTGTCGTCCATGCAGCGCGACGAGCAGGGCGGGCCGGTCACCATTGTCGACATCGCTCGTCAGGCGGGCGTGTCGATCAAGACCGTCTCGCGAGTGATCAATCGTGAGGAGGGTGTCGGGCCCCAGACCCGGGCGCGCGTCCAGGAGCTGGTCGAGGCGCTGGGTTATCGCCCCAACGTGTCGGCCCGCTCGCTGTCCAGCCGGCGCAGCTACCTGATCGGCGTGATCTTCATGCAGGTGGGCGCCTATCACTATGTCGGCGAGGTGCAGGTGGGGGCGATGCGCGCCTGCCGGCGGGCCGGTTACCATCTGGTCGTCGAGCAGGTTGGGGCGCCGGACAAGATGGGCGGCGTCCAGGGCTTGGCCGGCGCGCTGCGCGCCGCGCGGTTCGACGGCCTGGTGCTGACCCCGCCGACCTGCGACGATCCGGAGGTGCTGGCGGCCGTCGAGGCGGCGGGCCTGCCCTACGTCCGCATCGCGCCGCATCGCGAGTTCGAGCGCTCGCCCTATGTGTTCATGGATGACCGCCGGGCGGCGCGGGAGCAGGCCCTGCGCCTGTGGAACATGGGCCATCGGCGGATCGCCTTCATCGACGGACCGGCGGACCACGGCTCGGCCGCCCGGCGTCGCCAGGGCTATGTCGAGGCCCTGCAAGATCGTGGCGTCGAGCCCATGCCCGAATGGATCGCCAAGGGCGACTTCCTCAGCCTTTCCGGATTCGACGCGACGGAAGCCCTGTTGCGTCTGGCGGAGCCGCCAACGGCGATCTTCGCGGCGAACGACGGCATGGCGCTGGGCGTGCTGGCGGCGGCGGCCAAGAACGGACTTTCCGTGCCGCGCGATCTCTCGGTGGTCGGCTTCGACGACATTCCCGAGGCCGAGGCCGCCTGGCCGCGCCTGACCACCATCCACCAGCCGACCGCCGAAATGGCCGAGGCGGCCGTCGAGATGCTGATCGACGGATTCGGCGACGAGCGGTTCCGGACGAGCGTCCAGGTCCGTCAACTGGACTATCGCCTGGTCGCCCGGGATTCGGCCGCGGCGCCGTCGAACCCGATCGTTCGCACGTAAATCGATCCTCTGGAAGCGCTTCCGGCGGAGAGGAAATTCCGCTTGTCCGCGTCAGCGCGAATGAAGCTTCGCCGCTGAGGGCTTCTGGCGGCAGGTCGCGCCTGTAATCGTTTTCATGTGGGTTTAGCTCGGACAGCGGTGTCAATGAAGTCACCCATAGACAACGTTGTCGTAGCGTGTTGTCTCAATGCGACAACGTTGTCGTAAATCGCGCTAAGCGACCGATCGCGCTGTTAGGAAAGGCCTCGAAACAAGGGGCCGGAGGAACCGCAAACAAGGCGCTCTCGAGCGCCACAGGGGCATCGTGACGTCGCCGGCGCGTTCAGGCCGATGGGTCTCGATTGTCCCTAGCAGGACAAAGGGAAAGAGATGCGTAGTCTGTTGTTGGCATCGGCCGCCTTCGCGGTCGTGAGCTTCCACGCGCCTATCGTGATGGCCCAGGAGGCCGGCGTCGTGAAACTGGACGAGGTCGTCGTCACCGCTCAGCGTCGTAGCGAGAACCTGCAGAAGACGCCGCTGACGGTCTCGGCCGTCACCGGCGACAAGCTGGAATCGCAGGGCATCAAGACCGTCGTCGATCTGTCGGCCCAGGTGCCGGCGCTGCAGATCAGCTCCAGCGGCTCGGGGGCCGCGGTGGTCTTCCTGCGCGGCATCGGCAGCACCAACACCACCGAGGTCGGCGACCCGGCGGTGGCCTATCATATCGACGGCATCTACATCGCCCGCTCCACCTCGGTCGGCGCGCTGTTCTACGACGTCGACCGCGTCGAGGTGCTGCGCGGGCCGCAGGGGACGCTGTACGGCCGGAACGCCACGGCCGGCGCGATCAACGTCATCACCAAGCAGCCCAAGTTCGACTACGAGGGCAATGGCGCGGTGGACATCGGCAACTATGGCGCCATCACCACCTCGGGCATGGTCAACGTGCCGGTCAGCGACACGATCGCCGTCCGCGCCGCCTTCCAGACGTCGCGCCACGACGGCTATGTGAAGGCCCTCAACAAGGGACCGGGCACCGGCGGCAACGACCGCTACGACCAGGACGACAAGTCGGCCCGCGTCCAGTTGCTGTGGAAGCCCAGCGACACGTTCTCGCTGCACGTGGGCGCGGACTATCTGCACCAGGGCGGAGCGGGCGGTGGCGACAAGAGCTACGGCGCCGCCTTGTCCAACAACGATCCCTGGACCTGCAACTGCGCCACCAACCTCTATCGCAACAACAAGTTCTTCGGCGCGCACGGCCAGGCCGACCTGGACCTGGGCTTCGGCACCCTGACCTACCTGACCGGCTACAACTTCTCGCGCCTGGACCGCAGCGGCGAGAACGCCAGCACCGGCGCGCCCAACTATTTCAAGGGCAAGGACACCACCTGGTCGCACGAACTGCGCCTAGGCGGCGACACCGGCAATCTGAAGTGGGTGGTCGGGCTGTATCGCTTCACGGAAGACAACAATGTCGACTTCCGCGTCTTCCTGGCGACGAACTCGTACCTGTCGTTCATCCAGCCCGAAGTCACCGCCAAGTCGATCGCCGCCTTCGGTCAGGGCACCTATGAAATCACCGACCGGTTCCGGGTCACCGGCGGCCTGCGCTACACCGAGGACCGCAAGGCCCGAGACGGCGGCACCTTCCTGACCAACTCGGCTGGCGCGATCACCTCGACGGTGATCAAGAACCTGGCCGACGCCAAGTGGAACGCCACCAACTGGAAGCTGGGCGCCGACTTCGACCTGACCAGCACGTCCATGCTCTACGCGAACGTCGCCACGGGCTACAAGGCCGGCGGCTACTACGACGGCATCGCCAACAACGTCTACGAGCCCGAGAAGATCACCTCGTACGAAGCCGGCGTTAAGAACCGCTTCTTCGATAACCGCCTGCAGTTCAACGCCACGGGCTTCCTGTACGACTATCGCGACTTCCAGGTCACGGCGGTCGGGACCATCGCCGGCCAGAACGCGTCCGTGACGCTGAACGCCGACAAGGCCCGCGTCTACGGCGTCGAGTTCGAGAGCAATCTGGTCGTCACCGAGCACGACCGTATCGACGCCACCCTGGGCTGGCTGCACGCCCGCTATACCGACTTCGTGCTGCCGCTGGGCGACGCCTTCGCCAACAACAGCGCCAATGCCGGCGGTACGGGCTGCTTTAAGGCCAACTTCAGCGCCGCCGCGCCCCGGTCGACCGACTTCTCGGGTTGCCGCATGGCCCGGACGCCAAGCTGGAGCCTCAATGTCGGCTACCAGCACACCTGGGAGATCGCCTCGGGGGCCAAGGTCGTGGGGCGTGTTCAAAGCCACTACGAGAGCGGCAAGAACCTCGAGTACCACGGCTTCGCCGAGAACCGGCAGGACGCCTTCACCAAGACCGACGTCAGCCTGACCTACACCAGCGCCGACGACCGGTGGTCCCTGCAAAGCTATGTCCGCAACCTCGAGAACGACGACGTGCGCACTGCCTCGTCGCCGAACTCGACGACTGGTCTGGCGACCAACGGCAACGGCGAGTTCTACGCTCCGCCGCGCACCTACGGTCTGCGCCTGGGGGTCAATTTCTAGCTTCCCGATGACCCTACGCCCTCGGCGCTCCTGCGCGCCGAGGGCGCCTTTCTCGTGTTCAGTGCTCCGGAGTCCGACGTGCGCATCCTTCAACGCCTCCTGATCTCGACGGCCGTGGCGGTCACGACCGGCTCCATGGCCCTGGCGGCCGAGCAGCCCGCTCTGGGCGTGCGAGGCGGCAAGATCGTCACCGTCGACGGCCTGCGGTTCCGCGATCTGGACCGCGACGGCAAGCTGTCGCCGTTCGAGGACTGGCGCCTGTCGCCCGACGTCCGCGCCGCCGATCTGGTCTCGCGCATGACGCTGGACGAGAAGGCCGGCGAGATGATGCATGGCACCCTCCCGGCCGTTGGCGGCATGGTCCCCGGGCGTGGCCAGGGCTACGACCTCGACAAGCTGAAGCCGATGATCCTGGAGCGGCGCGTCACCACCTTCATCACCCGTCTGGCCGGCGATCCGGCCTGGCTGGCCGAACAGAACAACGCCGTGCAGGCGCTGGCCGAGCAGGGCCGCCTTGGCGTGCCGGTCACCATCAGCACCGACCCGCGCCACCACTTCCAGTTCGTCGACGGCGCCAGCGTCGCGGCGGGCGGCTTCTCGCAATGGCCCGAGGCCACGGGCCTGGCGGCCATCGGCGATACGGCCCTGGTCAAGCGCTTCGGCGACATCGCCCGCCAGGAATACCGCGCGGTCGGCATCCATCAGGCCCTGTCGCCGATGGCCGATCTGGCCACCGAGCCGCGCTGGTCGCGGATCAGCGGCACGTTCGGCGAGGATCCGGCGCTGGTCGGCCGCATGGTCAAGGCCTACATCCAGGGCTTCCAGGGCGGCGAGACCAACCTGGCTCCGAACGGCGTCTCGGCCGTGGTCAAGCACTGGGTCGGCTACGGCGCCTCGGCCAAGGGCTTCGACGGCCACAACAGCTATGGCCGCTACGCCGTTTTCCCGGCCGGCCAGTTCGACCTGCACGTCAAGCCGTTCGACGAGGCCTTCGCGGCGGGCGTCGCTGGCGTCATGCCGACCTACGCCGTCCTCAAGGATCTCAGCATCGATGGCCAGTCGACCGAGCAGGTCGGCGCGGGCTTCTCCAAGCAGTTGCTGACCGACCAGCTGCGCGTGAAGCACGGCTTCAAGGGCATCGTGGTCTCGGACTGGGCGATCACCAACGACTGCGGCGAGACCTGTCTGAACGGCTTCCCGGCCGGGGTGAAGCCGACCTTCGCGGGTCTCTCCACCGCCTGGGGCGTCGAGAGCCTGACCAAGGTCGACCGCTACGCCAAGGGCGTGAACGCGGGCCTCGATCAGTTCGGCGGCGTCGAGGACACGGCCGAGCTGGTGGCGGCGGTCAAGGCGGGCAAGATCGCGCCGGCCCGCATCGACGACGCCGCCCGTCGCATCCTGGCGATCAAGTTCGAGCAGGGCCTGTTCGAGAACCCCTATGTCGACGCCAAGGCCGCCTCGGCCGTGGTCGGATCCAAGGCCTTCGTGGCCGAGGGGCGAGCCGCGCAGAGCGCAGCCCTGACCCTGCTGGAGAACAAGAACGGCCTGCTGCCGCTGAAAGGCGCGGGCCGCAAGGTCTGGCTGAAGGGCGTCTCGCCCGACATCGCCCGCGCCCATGGTCTGGTTCCGGTCCAGGACCTGGCCGAGGCCGAGCTGGCGATCGTCCGCACCGCCACGCCCTACCAGACCCTGCACCCGAACTACGTGTTCGGCAGCTTCCAGCATGAGGGCGACCTGTCGTTCAAGGACGGCGCGGCCGACTACGAGGCGATCAAGACCGCCTCCGCCAAGGTCCCGACCATCGTCGCGGTCTATCTGGATCGCCCGGCCATCCTGACCAATGTCCGTGACAAGGCCTCGGCCCTGATCGGCGACTTCGGGGCTGGCGACGACGCCTTTCTCGACGCCCTGACCGGCGCCGCCCCGCCGCGCGGCAAGCTGCCGTTCGAGCTGCCGTCGTCCATGGCCGCCGTCGAGGCCCAGGCCGAGGACGCGCCGCACGACAGCAAGGACCCGCTGTACCCGATCCACTTCGGCCTGACCTACTGAGGACCTTCGCCTTGATCCGTACCCTGAAAGTCGCGGCGAGCCTCGCCGTCCTCGCCTTCGCCACCGCCGGTCACGCGCAGACCGACCGCCCCTGGATGAACACCAAGCTGTCGCCCGACGAGCGCGCCGCCCTGCTGGAGAAGGAACTGACCCTCGACGAGCGCATCGGCCTGGTGCACGGGCCGATGTCGATGCCGATCTTCGGCATCAAGAAGCCGGAGGGCGCGATCGGCTCGGCCGGCTACATCCCTGGCATCCCGCGCCTGGGCGTGCCGGCCGTCAACGAGAGCGACGCCAGCCTGGGCGTGACCAATCCGCTGAACGTGCGGCCGGGTGACGGGGCCACGGCGCTGCCGTCGGGCCTGTCGCTGGCGGCGACCTTCAACACGAAGCTGGCCTATGAAGGCGGCGCGGTGGTCGGGCGCGAGGCGCGGGCCAAGGGCTTCAACGTCCAGCTGGCCGGCGGTGTCAACCTGGCCCGCGACCCGCGCAACGGCCGCAACTTCGAATATCTGGGCGAGGATCCGTGGCTGGCCGGCAACCTGGCCGGGGCTTCGATCAAGGGCATCCAGGACCAGGGCGTCGTCTCGACGGTCAAGCACTTCTCGCTGAACGGCCAGGAGACCCATCGCCACTTCGCCAATTCGGTGATCGACGAGGCGGCCCACCGCGAGAGCGACCTGCTGGCCTTCCAGATCGCGATCGAAAAGGGCCAGCCGGGCTCGGTGATGTGCGCCTACAACCTCGTCAACGGCGACTACAGCTGCGGCAACACCCATCTGCTGAACGATGTCCTCAAGCGTGACTGGGGCTACAAGGGCTGGGTGATGTCGGACTGGGGCGCGGTCCAGGCCACCGACTATATCCTCAAGGGCCTGGACCAGCAGTCGGGCGAACAGTTGGACGCCCAGGTCTGGTTCGGCGAGCCGCTGAAGGCCGCCGTCGAGAAGGGCGAGGTCCCGGCCGCGCGCCTGGCCGACGCCAGCCGCCGCATCCTGCGCTCGATGTTCGCCGCCGGTCTGTTCGACAAGCCGGTCGCGCCGGGCGGGGCCATCGACTACGACGCCGGCGCCGCCGTGGCGCGCGCCGCCGCGACCGAAGGCGTGGTGCTGCTGAAGAACCGGCCGGGCCTGCTGCCCCTGGCCAAGACCGCCAAGTCCATCGCCGTGATCGGCGGCCATGCCGACGCCGGCGTGCTGTCGGGCGGCGGCTCGTCGCAAGTGGCGCCGCCGGGCGGCGCCAAGACCATCATTCCGCTGGGCGGCGAGGGCATGATGGGGCCGTTCCGCAGCCAGTACTTCAACGGCTCTTCGCCGCTGGCCGCGATCCGCAAGGTCGCCCCGGACGCCAAGGTGAGCTTCGACGACGGCCGCTACATCGCCTCGGCCGTGGCCGCCGCCAAGGCCGCCGACATCGTGGTGGTGTTCGGCAACCAGTGGATGGGGGAGGGCGAGGATGCTGCGGACCTGTCGCTGCCCGACGGTCAGGACGCCCTGATCGCCGCGGTCACCGCCGCCAATCCCAACGCCATCGTGGTGCTGCAGACCGGCGGGCCGGTGTCGATGCCGTGGCTGTCCCAGGCCGGCGCGGTGGTCGAGGCCTGGTACTCGGGCGCCAATGGCGGCGAGGCCATCGCCGACGTGCTGTTCGGAGAGGTCGATGCGTCGGGCCGTCTGCCGATGACCTTCCCCGCCTCGATCGACCAGTATCCGCGCGCGGCGTTGCCGGGCCTGGGCCTGCCCGACAAGACCCAGTTCGACGTGGTCTATTCCGAGGGCGCCGACGTGGGCTATCGCCGCTTCGCCCAGACCGGCGCCAAGCCGCTGTTCCCGTTCGGCTACGGCCTCTCCTACACGACCTTCGCCTACGCCAATTTGAAGGTGACGGGCGGCCAGACCCTGGACGTCAGCTTCGACGTCACCAACACCGGCCAGCGGCCCGGCAAGGACGCGCCGCAGGTCTATCTGACCGGCGCGGCGGGCAAGACCGTCCAGCGGCTGATCGGCTTCGACAAGATCGAGCTCAAGCCCGGCGAGACGCGGCGGGTCACCCTGACCGCTGATCCGCGCGTGCTGGGCCAGTTCGACGCCAAGGCCAATCGCTGGGCCTTGACCGGCGGCGACTATCAGGTCGCCGTGGGCGCCTCCTCGGCCGATCTGACCCTGAAGGGCGCGGCCAAGGTTAAGGCGCGGACGCTGAAGCCGTGAGCGGAGGCAAGGCCATGAAGATTCTCTTCGCCGCCGCGGCGACCGTCGCGATGCTGAGCGCTGGTCACGCCTGGGCCGCCGATCCGACCGTGGCCACGACGTCGGGGCCGGTCGTCGGTGACGTCGCCAATGGCGTGGCGGCCTTCAAGGGCGTGCCGTTCGCCGCCCCGCCGTTGGGCGCCCTGCGCTGGCGCGCGCCACAGCCCCCGACCGCCTGGACCGCGCCGCGCGATGCCAAGGCCTATGGTCCCGACTGCATGCAGAACCCGTTCCCCGGCGACGCCGCTCCCCTGGGCGTCAAGCCGGCCGAGGACTGCCTGTACATGAACGTCTGGACGCCCGAGGACGCCCTCAAGGACAAGGCCAAGCGCCCGGTCATGGTCTGGATCTACGGCGGCGGCTTCGTCAACGGCGGCAGTTCGCCGGCGGTCTATGCCGGCGATCGCTTCGCCCGCGACGGGGTGGTGCTGGTCAGCTTCAACTACCGGGTCGGCCGCTTCGGCTTCTTCGCCCATCCGGCCCTGACCGCGGCCGGCGCCGACGGCGGGATGCTGGGTAACTATGGTCTGATGGACCAGATCGCGGCGCTGAAATGGGTGCGCGACAATATCGCCGCCTTCGGGGGCGATCCGGAGAATGTGACGGTCTTCGGCGAGTCGGCGGGCGGCATGTCCGTCCACGCCCTGCTCACCGCGCCTCAGGCCAAGGGGCTGTTCCAAAAGGCGATCATCCAGTCGGGCGGCGGACGGCCCCGCCTGCTGCCGACCCTGCCGCTGACCGCTCCGACCGGCCAGCGCTCGGCCGAAGCCGCCGGCCTGGCCTTCGCGGCCAAGGCGGGGGTGGCGGGGACCGGCGCGGCGGCGCTGGACGCCCTGCGCGCCTTGCCGGCCGAGGCGGTGGTCGACGGCCTCAACATGGCCACCTCCAACACCCCGACCTGGGGTGGCGGTCCCATGCTGGACGGCAAGATCATGACCCAGGAGCCGCTGAAGGCCTACAAGGCCGGCGCCTGGACGAAGATGCCGGTCATGGTCGGCGCGACCAGCGCCGACGGCTTCTTCTTCGGCGGGACCCGCGATCAGGTGTTCGCCCCGTTCGGCGCGCGCCGGCCCGAGGCCGAGGCGCTGTACGACCCCAAGGGCGACGGCGACATCAAGGTCTATGGCTGGGCGGCGGCGGGCGACCGCATGTTCATCGAGCCGGCCCGCGCTGTGGCCCGGACACTGTCCGCCCAGGGCGCGCCCGTCTATCAGTTCCGCTTCTCGTACGTGGCCGAGAGCCAGCGCGGCCAGTGGTGGGGCGCGCCGCACGCCACCGAGATCCCGTTCGTGTTCGACACGGTGGACGCCCGCTACGGCGCGGCCCTGACCCCGGCCGACGCGGCGGCGGCCAAGGCCGCCCACGCCTACTGGATCGGCTTCGCCCGCACCGGCGTTCCCGCGGCCCCCGGCGGACCAGCCTGGCCGCGCTATGCGACCGGCTCGGACCAGATCCTCGACTTCTCGCCGCGAGGCCCCAAGGCCGAGGCCGATCCGTTGAAGCCGCGGCTGGACCTGGTCGAGGCGACGACGCCATGACGATGATCATCGTGAACACCGAACAGGTTCAGCACTTGCGGAGCCTGTTGCCGGCGATCACCAAGGAGCACCTTCAAGGGACGCTGGGCATCAGCGAGACCACATGGGTCCGCCTGCGAGATCGGCGACCGATCCGACGCTCGACCTACGAGCGTCTGATGCGGCGGTCGGGATTGTCGCGGCCGAGCTGCGCCGGCCAGGAGCGCGGCTCGAGCGTGGTCCCGCCGATGATCCATGCCCAGCCGTCGGCGCCGGGCGGGGCTTTCCACGACGCCGGATAATCGGCCGCGACGACGTGAGGTCTTTGGGATCGGCGGACTCTAGCCTTACGATAGCCCCCGTCCGGAGACTTCATGGCGCCCGATCCTCGCCAGGCCCGACCGCAGCCCGCGCAGCTGGATCTGCTGGCCTATGAGCCCGGCCTGCGGCGGTATTTCCGCCGCCGCGCGCCTGTCGCACAGGTCGATGATCTGGTGCAGGAGGTGTTCACGCGCCTGCTGGGCCTGCGCGATCCCGCGGCGGTGCAGGACCTGGAGCGCTACATCTTCGTCGTCGCCGCCAGCGTTCTGGCGCGTCAGCATCGCCGCAACGCACCCTGGCAGGCCGTCGACGACATCGAGGGGCTCGGGCCGCCCGACGAGGTGACGCCGGAGCGCTCGCTGATCGGCAAGCAAGGCGTCGAGGCCATGCTCGCGGTGCTGGATCAGCTGTCGCCGCGCACGCGACACGTCTTCCTGCTGCACCGCTTCGAGGAAATGACGTATCAGCGCATCGCCCGGGAGCTGGGAATTTCGGTCAGCGCGGTCGAGAAGCACATGATGGCGGCCCTGAAGGCTTTGTTCCTGCGGGAAGGGCGCGATCGATGAGCGCGGCGTTGCAAGAGCGGGCCGCCGAGGTGGCCGAGTGGTTCGCGCGCCGCCGCACGGGACCCCTGACGCCCGAAGACCAGGTCGCCTTTCAGGCCTGGCTGGACGCCGATCCGGGCAATCGAGAAGCCTTCGAGGCGGCGTCCGATCTGTGGAGCGATTACGACGGGCTGCGCACCGACCCGCGCCTGATGCGCCTGCGCGAGGAGGCCAGGGGCGCCGTCAGCCGCCACCGGACCCGCCGCATGGTCGGCGCGATCGCCGCCTGCGCGGTTCTGGTCCTGGGCGGCGTGGCCGCCTGGCGCGGCGCGGGCTATCTGTCCGGCCTGATAGCGCCTCAGCCCACCCGCTACGCGACGCGGGTCGGCCAGACGATGAGCGTCGGCCTTCCCGACGGCAGCCTGGCGATCCTCGACACCAATTCAGAACTGAGGGCATGGGCGCCGGGCAAGACGCGCCGGCTGGAGCTGGTCCGGGGGCGAGCCTTCTTCAAGGTCGCCAAGGATCCGACGCGCCCGTTCGTGGTGCGTGTCGGCGACCACAGCGTGACCGCGCTCGGCACCCAGTTCGACGTCGACCTGCGTCCCAGGAGTTTCCGGGTCGTGCTGTCCGAGGGGCGCGTGCGGGTGAAGTCCGATCATCCGGCGGGCGGGGCGGCCAGCTCCGTCGACATGAACGCCGGCTACCAACTGGTCGCCCGCGACGGCGACTGGAACCTCTCGCGCACCGATACGCGCGGCGCCGAGGGCTGGGTGTCGGGACGCCTGGTGTTCGACGACGCGCCGTTGAGCGCGATCGCCGCCGAACTCGGCCGCTATTCGACCGTCCCGATCACGGTGGCGCCTGGCGTGGCCGACCGGCGCATGAGCGCGGTGCTGCCGGCCAAGGATCCTGAAGCGTTCGTGGCCTCGGTCGAGGCTCAGGGCCTGGCCCGACGGGGACCGGGCGCCGGCTACGCGCTGATCGCGCCTTGAGGGGCTGACGTGGAAATTTTTCGCGGCCGGCGCTGAGGTGTTTCGTCGGGGCTGACTCTAACCATCAAACGGCAGCGAACATGCCGTGGGGAGGAACAAGAGAATGACGCACCACGCGAGGGGCGGCCTGCGGCCGTGGCTGATGGGAGGCGTCGCCCTGGCGCTGATCGCGACCACGGCGCACGGCGAGGAACGCAGCTATCAGATCAAGGCCCAGAACCTGGGCAGCGCGCTCAAGGAATTCGGGCTGCAGAGCGGGCGGCCGATCTCGTTCACCGAAGACCGCGTTCGCGGCCGTCGCTCGGCCGAGGTTTTCGGCACATACGACGACGAAGCGGCGCTGCGTCGACTGCTGCGGGAAGCCGACGGCCTGAGGTTCGTCCGAGCCCAGAACGGCTTCGCCGTCGTCCAGGCCGACATGCCCACGATGATCAAGGTGGCGACCCAGGCCGCGCCGATGGCGCCAGCCTCCGCGCCGGCTCAGATCCGCGCCGAGGCCCCGGCCGAACCAATCGCGGTCGAGGAAGTCGTCGTCACCGCCCAGCGTCGGGCCGAGACGGTGCAGTCCGTGCCGCTCGCGGTCTCGGCGGCGACCGGCGAGTCCCTGGCCAAGCAGGGCGTCAAGAACATCGTCGATCTGTCGGCCCAGGCGCCCAGCCTGCAGATCAGCAATGGCGGCGGCGGCAACGCCCAGGTGTTCATGCGCGGCGTGGGCAGCACCAACACCACGGTGGTCGGCGATCCCGCCGTCGCCGTGCATGTCGACGGCATCTATGTCTCGCGCGCTAACGCGATCAGCGGGGCGTTCTACGACCTGGATCGGGTCGAGGTCGTGCGCGGGCCGCAGGGCACGCTCTATGGCCGAAACGCCACGGCCGGCGCGATCAACATCATCACCAATGCGCCCAAGCACGTCTATGAAGGCGCCTTGGACGTCGAGGCGGGCAACTATGGGGCCCTGACCACGACGGGCATGGTCAATGTGCCGCTGAGCGACGCCCTGGCCATCCGCGCCGCATTCCAGACCAGCCGCCACGACGGCTATCTGAAGGCGGTCAATCAAGGTCCCGGGACCGGCGGCAATGACCGCAACGACCAGGACGACAAGTCCGCGCGCCTGTCGGTGCTGTTCCAACCCACCGAGCGGTTGAAGGTCCTGGTCCGCGGAGACTATCTGCACCGCGGCGGCGCGGGCTTCGGTGACGTGGCCTTCCCGCTGGAGACGGGCAATCCCTATACGACCCTGGCGAAGGTCAACGTCTCGCAGGACAACACCTTCAAGAACATCACCCTCGAGGCCAGCTACGACTTCGACTGGGCGACCCTGACCTATCTGGGCGGCCACCGCGACGTCGACGTCAACACGATCACCGAGAACCTGGCCTCGGACAATCACCGTCCGACCTACCAGTCGCAGGACAATTGGAGCGAGACCCAGGAACTCCGCCTGGGCGGCGACAGCGGCAGGCTCAAGTGGGTGACCGGCCTCTATACCTTCAAGGAAAAGAGCGCGACCGACACCCGCATCCTGCAGGCCAACGGCAATTATCTGGCGTTCTTCCAGCCCTACATCTTCTCGCGTTCGGCCGCCGCTTTCGGCCAGGCGACCTATTCGGTGACCGAGAAGCTGCGGCTGACGGCGGGCGCGCGCTACACCCATGACCACAAGGGCCGCAGCGGCAACACCTATCTGCTGAAGCCGGATTTCTCGATCCTGTCGCTGGTGGTGCGCAACCTCTCGGACGAGACCTGGAACGCGACGAACTGGAAGCTGGGCGTCGACTACGACATCAACAGCCTGTCGATGCTCTATGCCCAGGCCTCCACGGGCTACAAGGCGGGCGGCTATTTCGACGGCCTGCCCCCGAACGCCTACGAGCCCGAGCACATCACCGCCTACGAGATCGGTTCCAAGAACCGCTTCTTCGACCGGCGGATGCGGCTGAACGTCGCCGGATTCTACAACGAATACAAGGACCTCCAGGTCTCGGCGGTCGAGAACATCGCCGGCCAGAACGCTCTGGTCACCCGCAACGCCGGCAAGGCGGTGATCTACGGCGTCGAGGTCGAGACCGACTTCAAGATCACCCGCGCCGACGTCATCGACATGAACATGTCCTGGCTGCACGCGCGGTACGAGACGTTCCTGCTGCCGCTGGGCGACCCGTTCGTCAACTATGCGGGCAACGCCACGGTCTCGCGCTGCTACAAGGCCGACTACACGGCGGCCTCGCCACGCGCGGGCGACTTCTCGGGGTGCCACATGGCGCGGACGCCGACCTGGAGCATCACCGCCGGTTACGCCCATACCTTCGCGCTGGCCAACGGCGCCAACCTGACCGCCCGCGCGCAGAGCCATTACGAGAGCGAGAAGGAGCTGGAGTTCCACGGCTTCGCCTCGAACCGGCAAAAGGCCTTCACCAAGACCGACCTGTCGCTGACCTACGCCGCCGAGGACGGGCGGTGGTCGCTGATGGCCTATGTCCGCAACCTCGAGGACAAGGCGGTGAAGACCAATTCGAACGCCAACGCCACGACCGGGGTCTCGACCAACGGCACGGCCTTCTACGCCCCGCCCCGCCTCTACGGCGTGCGGCTGTCGGCGAAGTTCAACTGACCGAAAAGGGCGCTCGTCCTCCGGATGGGCGCCCGACCGGCTTTCTCCAGATGTTCGAGGCGTACATGAGCAAGAGGTGGTGGTTGATCGGCGTCGCGGCGCTGGCGCTGGCCGCGCCGGCGGGCGCGGGTGAAGTAAACGGCAAGGTCACGGGACCAAGCGGCGCGCCGGTGGCCGGGGCCAGGGTGATGATCAACGACCTGCTGCGCGGTGACACGACCGAGGGCGACGGCGTCTTCGATCTGCCGCGTCTGCCGGCCGGAGACTACGAGGTCTCGGTCACGGCGATGGGTCTGGCCAGCCAGACCCGCTCGGTGAGCGTTCCGCGGGACGGCGTGGCGCGGCTGGATGTCCAGCTGGCCCCCAACACGGCCCTGCCCAGGGCGGCGGCGATGAACGCCGAACCGGCGGCCGAGCATCTGGCGCAGAAACAGGCCTATCTGAACACCATCAAACCGACCGCCGCGCGCAAGCCCAACATCGTGGTCCTGCTGTTCGACGACCTGGGCTATGGCGACCTGTCCTCGTACGGCAACCAGCTGATCAAGACACCCCATATCGACGCCCTGGCGGCCAAGGGCATGAAGCTGACCCAGTTCTATTCGGGCTCGCCGGTGTGCACGCCCTCTCGCGCCGCGCTGCTGACCGGACGCTATCCGACCCGTTCGCGGGCCGCCAACCACGTGTTCTTCCCCAGCGACAATCCGATGGCCCAGATCCGGCGCTCGGCCGGCTACGCCAACGCCATCCCCGCCGACGAGGTGCTGCTGCCCGAGGTCCTGTCGCGCGCCGGCTATCGCACCGGCGCCTTCGGCAAGTGGCACCTGGGCGATACGGCGGGCCATCGCCCGACCGACCTCGGCTTCCAGACCTATTTCGGCGTGCTCTACAGCAACGACATGAGCCCGCTGACGATCTGGCGCGGGACCGGCGTCGACACGCCGCCGGACAAGACCGACCAGCGCACCCTGACCGAACGGTTCACCGACGAGGCCATCGGCTTCATGCGGGCCAATGCCGACCAGCCGTTCTTCGCCTATGTCCCGTTCACCGCGCCGCACCTGCCGCACTTCCCCAATCCCAAGCATCAGGGCGTGTCGGAGGGCGGGACCTATGGCGATGTGGTCGAGGACCTGGACGACAATGTCGGCCGGATCATGCGGGCGCTGGACGAGCTGAAGATCGCCGACGACACCATCGTCATCGTCACCAGCGACAACGGCGGCGACCAGGCCGGCAGCGTCGGCGCCCTGCGTGGCCGCAAGGGCGAGACCTTCGAGGGCGGCATGCGGGTGCCGTGCTTCGTGATCTGGCCGGGCCACACCAAGGCGGGCGCGGTCAGCGACGCCATGGCCATGAACATCGATCTGTTCCCGACGCTGCTGGCCGCCCTGGGCGTCCCGCTGCCGAAGGACCGGACGATCGACGGTCGCGACATGGCCGGCCTGCTGTCCGGCGGCGCCTCGCCCCACGACTATCTCTATTACGTCACGGCGCTGTCGGGCGAGTTCCAGGCGGTGCGCGACACCGACTTCAAGTATCGCGCGCTGCTGTCGGAGAAGTGGCCGCTGGCCCCGACCGGAACGCCCCTGCCGCACGGCGCGCGCGCGGCGCTCTACCACATCAATGGCGACAACGAATCCCACGACGTCAGCGCCAAGCACCCCGACGAGGCCAAGCGGCTGTCCGAGCGTCTGGCCGCCTTCCGCGCCGACGCGGAAGCCAATCCGCGTGGCTGGACCGCCCAGGAGACGAAGCGATGAAACCCATGCTCTCGACCCTTCGCGCACTGGGCGCGGCTTTGCTGGCGACGGCGTGCGCGGTGGGCGCGCGGGCCGAGCCGGCGCCGCCTCCGCCGCCGCCTGCGAGCCATCCCAACATCGTGTTCGTGCTGGTCGACGACCTGCGCTTCGACGCGATGGGCTTCCTGAACCCGGGCCTGAAGACGCCCAACATCGACTTCCTGGCCCGCAACGGCGTCTACTTCCCCAACGCGGTGGTGACCTCGTCGCTGTGCTCGCCCAGCCGCGCGACGATCCTGACCGGGATGACGGCGCGCAATCATGGCGTCATCGACAACAACAATTCCTCGGAAGCGGGCCTGACCTTCTTTCCGAAATACCTGCAGGCGGCCGGCTACCAGACCGCCTTCGTCGGCAAGTGGCACATGGGCGACGCCAATGACGGGCCGCGACAGGGGTTCGACCGCTGGATCAGCTTCCTGGGCCAGGGCAACTATTTCCCGACCGACGGCCTGACCCCGCAGCAGGTGGCGGCCGGCCAGCGCAACATGCTCAATGTCGACGGCAAGGAGACGGCGCAGAAGGGCTACATCACCGACGAACTGACGGACTATTCCATGGACTGGCTGGAGCACGGCCGCGACAAGTCCAAGCCGTTCTTCCTCTATCTGTCGCACAAGGCCGTGCACTCGGACGTCAAGGCCGCCGAGCGCTATGCCGACCAGTACAAGGATCTCGACATCAAGCTGCCGACCAGCATGGCCGACACGCCCGAGAACAATCGCGGCAAGCCGATGTGGGTGCGCAACCAGCGCAACAGCTGGCATGGGGTGGACTTCTTCTACAACCAGGACCGGCCGCTGAAGGACTACATGCGCGAGTACTATCGCGGGCTCAGCGCCGTGGACGACAGCGTCGGACGCATCCTCAAGTACCTGCGCGACAACCACCTGGAGGACAACACCATCGTGGTGTTCTTCAGCGACAACGGCTTCCAGTTCGGCGAGCACGGGCTGATCGACAAGCGCGACGCCTACGAGGCCTCGATCCGGGTGCCGATGGTCGCCTATGCGCCGGGACGCTTCGCCAAGGGCGCGGTGATCGACAACCGGGTGCGCAACCTCGACCTGGCCCCGACCTTCCTGGACGCCGCCGGCGCGCCGCGTCCGGCCCAGTTCGAGGGCCAGAGCGTGCTGCCCCTGGCCAGCGGCAAGGTCAAGCCACAGGACTGGAAGGAGCAGGACTTCGTCTACGAATACTACTGGGAATGGACCTTCCCCCAGACCCCGACGACCTTCGCCATCGAGCGGGGGCGGATGAAGTACATCCAGTACCACGGCGTCTGGGACCTGGATGAGCTGTACGACCTGGCCAAGGATCCGGACGAGATGAACAACCTCATCGACGATCCGGCCTATCTCCAGGCCAAGATCGAGCTGCGCAAGGCGCTCTACCAGCAGCTGACCAACGCCAAGGGCCAGACGGTGGTGCCGTTCACCGAGCGCACCAGCCAGGGCCAGGTGTTCCGCAGCCTGGCCGGCGCCAAGGCCGCCGAGTTCCCCGAAACCTGGCTGCGGCCGGCCAACCCCGTCGACCGCTACAACGGACTGTTCCCGGACTCGCCCGCCAAGCTGGAGGCCCAGAAACAGGGCAAGCCGTACTTCCCGCGTCACTAGGAGGATCGGATGGACACGGTCCTGGCGAAGGGGGAGACGCGGACGGCGGGCATGGTCCGGATCGACGGGCGGACCTTCGCCATGGGCTCGACGCGCTTCTATCCGGAAGAGGCGCCGATCCGCCGCGTGCGGGTGGACGGCTTCTGGATCGACGAGACGCCGGTGACCAATCGCCAGTTCGCCGCCTTCGTCCGGGCCACGGGCCATGTCACCGATGCGGAGATCACACCCGATCCGCGGGACTATCCCGGCATGCCGCCCGAGATGGCCAAGGCCGGTTCGCTGGTCTTTCAGCCGCCGAAGGGACCGGTTTCTCTGGATGCGCCGCTGTCGTGGTGGGCCTTCACCTTCGCGGCCCACTGGCGCAAGCCCTACGGCAAGGGCAGTTCGACCCTGAACCTGCCGGACCACCCCGTCGTCCACGTCTCGTATCGCGACGCCGAGGCCTACGCCGCCTGGGCCGGGAAGTCCCTGCCGACCGAGGCCGAATGGGAGCTTGCCGCGCGTGGCGGCCTGGAGGACGCCGAGTTCGCCTGGGGCGACACGCTGGCGCCGGACGGCAAGATGATGTGCAACTACTGGCAGGGCGCCTTTCCGGCGCAGAATCTGCGCCTGGACGGCTTCGAGCGGACCTCGCCGGTCAGGCGCTTCCCCGCCAATGGCCACGGCGTCCACGACATGATCGGCAACGTCTGGGAGTGGACCTGCGACTGGTGGTCGCTGCCGACGCCGAAGGGGCCTGGTTGCTGTCCGCCCAGCAATCCGCGCGGCGGTCCGATGGAGGCCAGCCTCGACCCCGCCCAGCCCCACGCGCCGATCCCGCGCAAGGTGCTGAAGGGCGGCTCGCACCTGTGCGCCGAGAACTACTGCCAGCGCTATCGGCCCGCGGCCCGCATTCCGCAGACGATCGAGAGCGCGACCAGCCACATCGGCTTCCGCTGTGTCGTGCGAGACGCTCCGCCAGGCTGACGACCCGCCCCTCGACGTTCGATCGAACTCGCGCCCCTCGGGTTTCCCTTTGCCCGAGGGGCTTTTTCTGACGTCATCGGAGGGGGGCGCGAGGCGCCGCCGGGCGGGGGTGGCTCAGAGACGCCAGGTCAGCCGGGATTGACCTTCAGGCCTGAGCGCGCCGCCGAACGGCGCTGAGCGCGATATGATCCGTTGACGGATGATATGGGCGCGATGGGGCGACACCATGCTTGCGAAGCCTGGAAGCCTTTAGGGAGACCATGCTGAGTGGTTCGGCCACCGCCGCGGCCGGCCGCAAGGGCCTGACGCAGCCGGCCGTCAGCCGCCTGATCGCCCAGCTGGAACAGGATGTCGGCTTCGAACTCTTCTATCGCGAGAAGGGGCGCCTGACGCCCCCCTAATTGACGCCCTACGAGCGCGCCCGCGCTTCGGCCAGGTCGAGGTCGCGGGTCAGCCGCGAGCGGACGCCGTCATTGACCACGCGTTGGCGCACCAGACGGCGCAGCGCCTCGCGCTCGGCCTCCAAGGCCTTGAGGCGAACATCCTTCTCGAAGGCCTGGCTGCGGCGGGCGGCGACCGCGACCTCGCCCGACTGGGCCAGGCTGTCCAGGCGGTCGCGATAGACGTCCGCGACCCGCGCCGTGGCGGCCTGGAAGTCGAGATCGGCGGCGTGGGGCGAGGCGGTCATCAATTGCTCGACCGCGTGGATCGCGGCGTTGGCCAGGGTCGTCCGGGCCTGCTGGGCCTGTTCCTGGCTGTCGGTGTCCGGCGGCAGCTGCAGGTTCTTCAGCAGCAGCGGCAAGGCGGTGCTGGAGATCAGCAGCGACAGGACGATGACGCCCGCCGCCAGGAAGATCGCCAGGTCGCGCGCCGGGAAGACCTCGCCGCTGGCGGTGACCAGGGGCAGGGTCAGGACGCCGGCCAGGGTGATGGCCCCGCGGGCGCCGGCGCAGGCCGTGGCGGCGATGATCTTCCAGTCCGGGCTGGCGCGTTCCTCGCCTCGGCGGCGCGCGCGCAGCAGGGTCAGCTTCAGCGAGCCCCACACCCAGGCGAAGCGCAGGAGCCCCAGGCCCAGGGTGATGGCCACGACATAGACGCCCAGCCACCAGGCTTGGTGGTGGCCCGTGGTGCGCACGGTCTCGACCGCGCCGGCCAGGATCGAGGGCAGCTGCTCGCCCAGCAGCACGAAGATCACGCCGTTGGCGGTGAACTGCAGGGTGTCCCAGACCATGTTGCGGCGGACGCGGGTGGCGGCCACGGTCTGGCGGGCGGCTTCGGAGAAGCTCATCGCCACGCCGGCGGCAACGGCGGCCAGGATGCCCGAGGCGTGGACCTTTTCGGCCAGCAGGTAGGCGGCGAACGGGATCAGCAGGCTGACCAGGGTCTGGGGACCGGCGTCCTCGGCGCTCTTGCGCGAGAGCCAGGCGTTGAGGGTGGTGACGACCAGGGTGGTCAGCACGCCGATGGCGATCCCGGCCAGGGCGACCCAGGCGAAGGTCAGCACCGCGTCGCGCAGCACGAAGGTCCCGGTCAGGGCGGCGGCCACCGCGAACCGCAGGCAGACCAGGCCCGAGGCGTCGTTCAGCAGGGATTCGCCCTCCAGGATGTGCATCAGCCGCTTGGGGATCGGCACCCGCTGGGCGATGGCCGAGACCGCGATCGGGTCGGTCGGCGAGATCACGGCGGCCAGGGCGAAGGCCACGGCCACCGGCATGGCCGGGATCATCCAGTGAATGAACAGCCCAGCGCCGACCACGGTCAGCACAACCAGGCCCAGGGCCAGCTCCAGGATCACCGGCAGGTCGCGGAAGAAGTCGTCCTTGGGGATGCGCCAGCCGTCCAGGAACAGCAGCGGCGGCAGGAACAGCAGGAAGAACAGCTGCGGATCCAGCGCCACAGGCGTCTTGGTCACCAGGGCGATGAAGGCGCCCAGGCCGATCTGGACCAGCGGGGCGGGCACGGCCAGCGGCAGGAAACGCGCGGCCGCGCCGCTCAGCACGACGGCGGCCAGAAGCGCCAGGACGATCTCGACGGTCTGCATGCGGGTGTATGGTCCTTTCGAGGTCTAGCCCTTTTATCGGAAGGCTCGGGGGCTTGTCCTCGCTTCCGGAAACTCGAACCGACCGGAACGCGGCGGACACGCTGGCCGCGCTCAACCTCGCGACGGTCTTTCACAATATGAGATTGTTTCCTATAGAATGGAATGAAGCGGTCCGGCGGCGTTCGGAGCGGCAGTTAGGGAGTAGATGATGCGACGCGCGCTTCTGGCCGGCTTGGCCGTCTTCGCACTGGCCCCCGTTGTCCTGGCCGCGCCGGCCCTGGCCCAGCCCATCGACCGCCATGCGCTGGTCAGTCGTCACGACGTCAGACTGACCAAGGTCGATCCATCCGCGCCGCTGATGGTCGGCAATGGCCAGATCGGCTTCACCGCCGACATCACCGGCCTGCAGACCTTTCCCGAGGCCTATTCCAAGATCGCGCCGCTGCTGACCGAGGCCCAGTGGGCCTGGCACGCTTTCCCGAACCCGAACAACTACACCTATGCCGACGGGACCGTGCCGATCGACGTGCGCGGGACGAAGCAGCCCTACGCCTACATGAAGGACTGGAACGAGGCCCAGACCCGGCCGGCCCTGGCCTATCTGCGCGAGAACCCGCACCGCTTCTCGCTGGGCCGCGTGGCCCTGGACCTGCGCGACAAGGCCGGCAAGCCCGCCCGGTTCGAGGACCTGACCGCGACCGATCAGACCCTGGATCTGTGGAGCGGCGTGCTGACCAGCCGCTTCACCTACGACGGCGAGGCCGTTACCGTCCGCACTCGCGTGCACCCGACCCTGGACATGATCGTGGTCGACGTGGACTCGGCGCTGGTCGAGCAAGGCCGACTGAAGCTGTCGGTGAAGTTCCCAGGCGTTTCGAAGAACCTGAACCCCGATCCTTCGGACTGGAGCCATCCTGAGCTGCACACGACCAAGGTCACGGGCGAGGGAGCCCGCCGCCTCGACGTCGCGCGCCAGATCGACGCCACCCGCTACGTCACCGCCTTGCAGGCCGACCGCGCGGTCGACTTCACCGCCGCCGGGCCGCACGCCTTCGTGGTCGCGCCCAAGGCCAAGGGGCGAACCCTGGGGCTGGAGGTCGCCTTCTCGCGGACGGCCCTGCCAAAGGCGCTGCCCAGCGTGACCGTCGCCGACCAGGCCACGCGGGCCCACTGGAAATCGTATTGGACGCAGGGCGCGGCCGTGGATTTCTCGGGCAGCACCGACCCTCGCGCGGCCGAGCTGGAGCGCCGGGTGGTGCTGTCGCGCTATCTGATGGCCCTGAACGGCGCCGGCGAGGTCCCGCCGCAGGAGGAGGGCCTGTTCTCCAACAGCTGGAACGGCAAGTTCCACCTCGAGATGCACGCTTGGCACGCCGGCCATTTCGCGCTCTGGAACCAGCCGGAATATCTGGAGCGCAGCCTGCCCTGGTACCTGGGCCACCTGAAGGACGCCAAGGCCCGCGCCGCCAGCCACGGCCTGAAGGGCGCCTGGTGGCCCAAGATGGTCGGGCCCGACGGCGTCGACAGTCCCTCCAAGGTCTCGCCCTTCATCATGTGGCAGCAGCCGCATCCGATCTGGATGTCCGAGCTGGTCTGGCGCGACAAGCCGACCAAGGCGACTCTGGCCAAGTACGGCGCCCTGGTCTCCGAGACCGCCGACCTGCTGGCCAGCTTCCCGCATCGCGACGACAAGGGCCGCTATGTGCTGGGCCCGCCGATCATCCCGGTGCAGGAGAACTACGACCCGCTCACCACCTTCAACCCGGCCTTCGAGCTGGAATACTACCGCTGGGGCCTGGAGACCGCGCAGCAGTGGCGGGTCCGCCAAGGGCTGGCGCGCAAACCCGAGTGGGACGCGGTGATCAAGGGCCTGGCCCCGCTGGCGACCAAGGACGGCCTCTATCTGCCCACCGAGTCGACGCCCGACTTCTGGGACGTGGCCAGGAGCAAGGATTGCTCCAAGCACGCGGTCGGCGAGAAATGCATGAACCGCGACCACCCCTCGTTCCTGATGGCCTACGGCCTGATCCCCGGGAAGGGCGTCGATCCGGAGACCATGCGGCGCACGCTGCGGGCCGTCGAGACCGACTGGGACCTGCGCCAGACCTGGGGCTGGGACTATCCGATGGTGGCCATGACCGCCGCGCGCCTGGGCGAGCCGGACAAGGCCGTCGACTGGCTGTTCTTCGAGGCCAAGAACAACAAGTTCGGCGTCTCGGGCATGACCCCGCGCGTGCACCTGGACGAACACGCCCAGGCCTTCGTGCCCAAGGCCGGCGAGGGCGACCCGGTCGGTCCCGACGGCCCCGGCTACACCCGCGCCGCCGAGACCTATTTCCCGTCGAACGGCTCGCTGCTGGCCGCGGTGGCGATGATGGCCGGCGGCTGGGACGGCTCGAAAGGCCCGACGCCGGGCTTCCCGAAGGACGGCAAGTGGGTGGTGCGGGCCGAGGGCTTCAAGCCGTTGCCCTAGGCGCATCGGCTTTCAGCGACCCGATCAGACTCCCTATTGCCGCTCTATCCGGCTTTCGTCGGGGAGAGCGAATTCTGGGTTGATCAAATCTGAAATATCGATTGGCCCCAGGTCGCGAAGAGCGCGCCTGGACCGATGCGGAGCGGGGTTCAGTCTCCCTATCGCAAAACCCGAGCTTCTCGAGATTGGTCGCCAGCTTGGTCTGGCGAAGCGACGCTTTCCGCAGGCGATCGAGACCTTAAGGGCTCGGCGGCCAGCCTTGCTGGCGGCTGCGATTCAAACTGGTAAATCCAGGATATAATCTAGCAAAAACAATCTCATTTTGCGCGTCATGGGCCGGATCCGCATCGCACCTAGTTGGCCGCATGCGGCGAAACTGCGCCGAATTGGTAAGACCAGAGTTGCGATTTTCAGCGCAATGTTACAGGATGTGGATATATATCCCACATTGTGAAAACGTGGGTCGGTGACGATACCGGTGTCAAAACGCCGGCTAGGGGAGAAACACAGGATGACCTTCAGCCCATTCAAAGCGCGCCTGCTCGTCTCGTGCGCGGCTCTGGCCATCGTTGCATCCGCCAGCGCTGGCGCCGCCATGGCCCAGGCCGCCGCCCCGGATGCGGGTGAGCAGACCCAGGTCGAAGAGGTCGTGGTCAGCGGCTATCGCTCCAGCCTCAGCAAGGCCCTGGGCGCCAAGCGCACCAGCATCGGCGCGATCGACGCCATCCTGGCCGAGGACATTGCCGCCTTCCCCGACCAGAACCTGGCCGAAGCCATCCAGCGCCTGCCCGGCGTGACCATCGACCGCGTCGGTGGCGAGGGCCGTCAGATCTCGGTGCGCGGCCTGAACGCCGACTTCACCCGCGTGCGCATCAACGGCGTCGAGGCCATCGCCACGGGCGGCGGCAACCGCAGCCGCGGCTTCGACTTCAACGTCTTCGCCTCGGAGCTGTTCAACAGCATCACCGTGCGCAAGACCCAGTCGGCCGACGTGGCCGAAGGCTCGCTGGGCGCCACGGTCGACCTGCAGAGCGGCCGGCCGTTCGACTACAAGGGCTTCAAGGCCGCGGCCTCGGCCGAGGGCAGCCTGAACAGCATCACCGACCGCATCCTGCCGCGCGCGGCCGGCCTGCTCAGCTGGTCCAACCCCGACCAGACCTTCGGCGTTTTGGCCTCGGTGGCCTATTCCAAGCGCCAGCCGGTGGCCGAGGGCTTCAACACCACCCGTTGGCAAGGCGCAGACGCCAGCGACAACTTCGCCAGCTGTTCGAAGTGCACGACGCCGGAAGAGCTGGCCAAGGTCCAGAACGCCTTCTATCCGCGCATTCCGCGCTACACCGCCTCGAAGATCGACTCCGAGCGCCTGGGCATCACCTTCTCGACCCAGTGGCGTCCGAATTCCAAGTCCGAGCTGTCGCTGGACGTCCTCTATTCGGACCTGAACCAGTTCACCGAGAGCCCGAACCTGGAAGCGATCTCGTTCAGCCGTTCGAACGCGGCCGGCGTCGGCTCGACCATCGTTCGCGACTACGCGATCAACGACCGCAACACCTTCACCTACGGCGTGTTCGACAAGGTCGACGTGCGCTCGGAGAACGGCACCCAGCGCGACCACACGACCTTCACCCAGGTGACCCTGGCCGGGAAGTACGAGTTCACCGACCGCCTGCGCGGCCAGGCCCGCATCGGCGTGGCCAATTCCGACTACCGCATGCCCGAGCAAATCTCGTTCCAGCTCGATCGCAACGACGTCAACGGCTACACCTACGACGCCCGCGCCAACGACCGCACGCCGATTATCAACTACGGCTTCGACGTCGCCAATCCGGCGCTCTACACCCTGACCGAGATGCGCTCGGCGGTGCAGACCTCGCTGAACATCACCCGCACCGCCAGCGGCAATCTGGAGTTCGACGTCGACGAGCACCTGAAGCTGCGCGGCGGGATCGACGCCCAGCAGTACGTGGTCAAGTACCGGGGCGCGAGCCGCAACCAGGTGCTGACCGGTTCGAACCAGATCGTCGGCGTCGGCGGCTTCTCGAAGATCGTACAGTTCGGCCGCGACTTCCCGTTCCCGGGCGGCGACCGCAAGTACGTGGTGGCCGACATCGACAAGGCCCTGGCGCGCACCAATCTGCTGAACTTCCCGCTGATCGTGCAGCAGGGCGACACCCGCGACGTCGAGGAAGAGGACCTGTCGGGCTTCGGCCAGGCGGTCGTGGACGCCACCATCTTCGGCGGCATGCCGCTGCGCTCGGACTTCGGCTTCCGCGTGGCCCACACCAAGGTCACCTCGCAGGGCTTCATCGGTTCGGGTGTCTATCTGACGGCCAAGAACGACTACACCGACGTGCTGCCGTCGATGAACATCACGCTGGAGCCGCGCGACAACTTCATCCTGCGCGGCGGCATCGCCAAGGTCATGGCCCGTCCGACCCTGAGCAGCCTGACCCCCGGCGGTTCGGTCGGCGCCACCACCCGCACGGTCAACTTCGGCAATCCTGAGCTGGAGCCGTTCCGCGCCACCAACTTCGACTTGGCGGCCGAATGGTACTTCGCCAAGGAGTCGCTGATCGGCGTGGCGGTCTTCTACAAGAAGATCGACAGCTTCATCGCCAGCCAGACCACGCGGGCCGTCTACAGCTCGCTGGGCCTGCCGGCCAGCCTGCTCAGCACCAGCGCCGGCGTGTCGGTCAACGACATCTTCGACGTGACCAACCCCTACAACGGCGAAGGCGGCTGGCTGAAGGGCGTCGAGTTCCAGTACCAGCAGCCGTTCAACTTCCTGCCCGACTACCTGCGCGGCTTCGGCTTCATCGGCAACTTCACGTACGTCGACTCGAACGTGAACTACGGCACCAAGGCCGCGCCGAAGTACAACAAGCTGACCGGCCAATCGAAGACCACGGCCAACGCCACGCTCTATTTCGAGCGCGGCAAGTTCAGCGCCCGCACCTCGCTGGCCCGTCGTTCCGGCTTCCTGACGGCCTTCCCCGGCTCGAACGGCAACAGCGAGCACGGCACCCACGGCAGCACGTACTACGACTTCTCGTCGAGCTATAAGCTGCGGCCGAACCTGGTCGTCACCCTGGAAGGCATCAACCTGGGCGACAAGTTCACCGACGCCTATGTCGACACCGCCGACCGCGTCAGCGACTACCGTCACACCGGCCGGGAGATCCTGCTGGGCGTGCGCTGGACGTACTGACCGCCTTTAGAGCTCCTCCCCTGGGCCTGGCGGCGGACCTTCCCGCGCCAGGCCCGTCTTTTTTAGGAGAGTTGACGTGATCGCTCGCAGAACCGTTCTTGGCCTCGCCGCCGCCACCTTGGCGACGCCGGCCCTGGCCCGGCAGGCGACCCCGCCTGTCGCGCCCGCGCCCAAGGACTGGATCGACCCCAAGACCGGTCACCGCATCGTGCGCCTGTCCGAGGAGGGCGGCAGCAAGAACCTCTATTTCCACCAGCACGGCTACACGCCCCAGGGCGACAAGCTGGCGATCACCACGCCGTCGGGCATCGCCCTGGTGGACCTCAAGACCTTCAAGCTGACGCCGGTCCCCAAGACCAAGGACGCGGACCTGCTGTTCTTCCCGCGTCGTTCGCGGCGCCTGTACTATTCGGTCACGGCGCCGGGCGAGGGCCAGGCCGTCGACCGCCCCAAGACGATCTACGCCCTCGACATCGACAGCGGGAAGGCCACGGTCGTCGGCAAGCTGGCCCAGGGCCAGATCACCTCGGTCAACGCCGACGAGACCCTGCTGCTGGGGATCGTCACCTACGGCGGCAAGCCGCTGCAGCCCAAGACCGCCGACGACCTCAAGCGCTTCGGCCAGGCCGAGTACGCGGCCCTCGGCCCCGATGGCAAGCCGCTGTCCTTCGCCAAGGCCAAGGGCGTGCGGATGACCGAGCGCTTCGAGACGCCGACGCCGATGGAGATCTTCACGCTCGACCTGAAGACCGGCGCGCGCAAGGTGGTCCACGCCTCGGACAAGTGGTTGGGCCACGCCCAGTTCTCGCCGACCGACCCGGCCCTGGTGATGTTCTGCCACGAGGGGCCCTGGCACCGCGTCGACCGCATCTGGACGATCCGCACCGACGGCACGGGCCTGACCAAGATCCACACCCGGACCATGAACTTCGAGATCGCCGGCCACGAGTTCTTCTCGGCCGACGGCAAGTGGATCTGGTACGACCTGCAGACCCCGCGCGGCCAGGTGTTCTGGATCGCCGGCCACGAGCTGGCGACGGGCAAGAAGCTGTATCGTCGGGTCGAGCAGAACGAGTGGTCGGTGCACTATAACGTCGCCGCCGACGGGGTGCTGTTCGCCGGCGACGGCGGCGACGCCGACATGGTCGCCCATGCGCCGGACGGCAAGTGGATCTACACCTTCCGTCCCGAGACGATCCGCGACGCGGCGCTGCCCTACTACACCGACGACCTGATCACCGTGGACAAGATGGCCAGCGAGCGGCTGGTCGACATGTCGGCCCACGACTACCGGCTGGAGCCGAACCTGACCTTCACGCCCGACCAGAAGTGGATCGTGTTCACCTCGAACATGCACGGCGCCAACCACGTCTACGCGGTCGAGGTCGCCAAGCGCTGACCGTGCGCGTCGCGGGGCTGTCCGTTCCCCCATTCTCGGCGGCTCCGCGAGGCCCCGGCGCACCTCCAGCGCCGGGGCCTTTCGCGCTCTAGAGGCCCGTGACGCCCGAGGAGTCGACCACCTCGGGCGGCTTGCCGTCCAGGGTGTCGATCTTGCTGCGGGTGAAGGTCCAGTTCCTGGCGTTGGCAATGCGGCCGCCGGCCTGGACGTCGAGGTCCAGGTTCTCGAACGCGAAACCTTCCAGCGGCAGGTCGGGGAAGGCGGCGACCTCGAAGGCGGTCTTGGCGCCGATGGCCTTGATGTCGCGCACGCGCACATCGCTGAGGCGGCAGCGGCCCTGCTCCGGCGGCACGTGCTGGGTCATCACCTGCCAGTAAGGGGGTACGTCTGTCATGCCGGCCGGAATCTTGGCGTAGCTATAGGCCGGGTTCCAGTTCAGGTTTACGCGGAAGACGGTGAACACGTCGTGCAGGTCCATGCCGGAGATGTCGATGTTCTTGACCGTCCCGCCGCGCGTGTGGGCCGACTTGAACAGGATGCCGACCGGCGTCGGGTGATGCACGGTCAGGCCGGAAATCTTGATGTCGTGGAAGCCGCCCGAGGTCTCGCTGCCGAAGGTGACGCCGGCCGAGGCGTCGCGGATCACGCAGTCGCGGATGACGATGTCGCGGGTCGGTCGCGCCACCCGCAGGCCGTCGGCGTCGCGGCCGGCCTTGATGCACAGGGCGTCGTCGTTGCAGGCGACGTCGATCCGCTCGACCAGCACGTCGTGTGAGCTGTCGATATCGACCCCGTCGGTCGAAGGGCCGCGACCGCCTTCGTTGTTGCGGATCTCCAGGTCGGCCACGTGGATGTCGTGGGAATAGCAGACATGCACCGTCCAGAAGCCGGCGCGGCGCAGGCGCGGGCCGGCCAGTTCGACCTGCTCGCTGCCGAACACCTGGATCAGGCGCGGCCGCTTGCAGTCGTAGTCGGCGGCCCAGAGCAGGCCCTTGGGATCGTACTTTCGGCGCAGGGCCCAATAGCTGTCCCAGAACACCTTGCCGTCGCCGTCGATGGTCCCGTCGCCGACGATGCGGACGTTCTTCTGCTTGTAGACATTGACCAGCGCCGCCGGCCAGGTCAGCTCGATGCCGGCCACGCGGGTGGGCAGCTCGGGATAGTCGGCCAGGTTCTGCGAGCCCAGCAGGGTGACCCCCTTGTCCAAACGCAGGGTGACGCCCGACTTCAGGAAGATCGACCCGGTGCGATAGACGCCGGGCTTGAAGGCGACCGTCGCGCCGGTCTTGGCCGCTTCGTCGATCGCCGCCTGGATGGCCTTGGTGTTCAGCGTCCGACCGTCGCCGACCGCGCCGTGGGCGTTGGCCAGGATCGCCTTGCCGGCGGCGAGCGCCAAGGTGGGCGCGGACACGGCCACGAGGCCGAGCTGGAGAAGGGCGCGGCGTTGCATGGCGGGCTCCTCAGCGGGCCGGATTGAAGTCGGGCTTCTGGGCGAAGACGTAGGCCTCCCAGTCCGCGCGCGAATGGAAGTCCAGGCCTTTGTCCCACACCGCCCCCATATAGTAGACGAACGGTTTGCCGGGCGTGACCTTGACCAGCACCAGCCAGTCGCTGTCGGTCTCGACCACGTCGACGATCTGAGCCGGGTCGACCAGCAGGGCGACGCCCATCGTCCCCTTGTCGGGGTCGGTGACATCCCAGAACGAGAACACGCCCCTGGCCTTGTCGGCGCGCAGGTCGCCGGCCGTCTTGGAGGTCGGAGCCTTGGTGATGCCCAGCGCGACCGTGATCGGCCCCTTGGCGTTCGAGCCGAAGGTCGAGACCATCCGCGTGAAGTTCGTGCCCATCGGCAGGGTGAAGGTCCGGCTCTCCCAGACCTGTCGCTTCTCGCCCACCTTCCAAGGCGCGTAGCTGACCTTGAACGACGCCACGTCCGGGCCGTCCTTCAGGATCTTGTAGTCCTTCCAGTTGCGCGACACCCACAGCTTGCCGCCGTCCCAGACGCCCAGGCCGCCGGCGCCGCGGAAGGTCTTGACGTTGTAATAGTCGATGCCCTCGCCGTGATAGGCGTGCTGGTCGCCGGTGCGCAGCTGGCGGGTCATGAACGGGTAGCGGACGCTCTTGCCCCAGGCGTCGACGCCCGAGGTCGAGGGGGGCTCGTACTGCTCCAGCGCCGGACCGTAGATGCGGTGGGCGGTGCGGTCGTTCTCCCACAGGATGTCGTCATAGCGCTCGGGCGCATAGCGGACCGTCGCGCGGGGCTTGTCCTGGCCGGCCGGCGGCGGGGCCATGCGATAGATCATCTTGGGCGGCGTCGGCTGGCCCGGCGCGGCGGGCGGAACCTGGGCGGGGGCCAGGCCCGGACCCTCGATCAGCGGATCATAGGCCAGGGCGGCGACAGCCTTCATCTCGGTAGCGTGGCGCGCCTCCTCCTCCGGACCGCGCACCGTGCGCGGCAAGGCGGGCGTCGGCGTGGTGGCGACGATGAAGTCGGCGGGGTCCTGAGCCGGCTCAGCCAGGGGCAGGGCGGTGGTCGGCTTGGAAAGGTTCATCACCTCCAGCCCGGCCAACAGGAAGGCGCCCGTGCCATAGGGGCCGATGTCGGTGGCGGCGGTGGGAACAGGCTGGTCGCCGGTCTTCTGCACCGCGCCGATCATGCCGCTGGGCAGCGTCTGGGCCTCCAGCGCCTTCCAGCCCTTCACGACCACCGGCTGGTAGGTCGCGCGGTCCAGGACGCCGTGATTGATCCCCCAGGCCAGGGCGTAGACGAAGAAGGCCGAACCCGAGGTCTCGGCTTCCGGGAACAGGTCCGGCTGCATCAGGCTGGACGCCCACAGGCCGTCAGCGCGCTGCAGGCCCGCGACTCGCTTGGCCATGGCCTGGAAGATCGTGATGTAGCGCGGCCGCTGGACATAGTCGGCGGGCATCGCCTCTAGCATCCGGGCCATGCCGCCCATCACCCAGCCGTTGCCGCGCGACCAGAAGAGCTTGCGACCCCGCTCGTCGCGGCGCGCGATGAAGCGCTCGTCGCGGTAGTAGAGGCTCTCGTCCGGATCGTAGAGGCGGGCGAAGGTGCGCCACCACTGCTTGTCCATGGCCTCGAGATATTTCGGATCGCCGGTCAGGGCGCTCATCCTGGCCAGGACCGGCGGGGCCATGAACAGGGCGTCGCTCCACCACCACACCAGATGCTCGGGGATGGGCTGGCGGCCCAGGTGCGGCAGGGCCCAGTCAAGGCGTTGGCGCAGGGGCATGATCACGCCCTCCTGCCGACGGCGGGCGTAGAGCTCTTCGTAGAGGTCGCCGATCGCCATCTCGTCGGCGTTCAGCATCAGCTTGGGCGAGCGCGACCCGCGCAGGCCGTAGTTGAAGTGCTCGGCCGCCTCGCTGAGGAAGACCAGGGTTTCCTTGTCGTTGGTCACCCGGGCCAGGCGGGACGCGCCAACATAGTAGGTGGCCGAGACCCAGTTGGACGACATCTCGCGCACGGCCCCGCCGGTCGAAACCGGGATGGGCTCGGCGCGCATGGCCTTGATCTGGGCGGCGTTGGCGCGGTTCAGTACGGCCAGGACCGCGTCGGGCGCGGGGAGGGCGTCTTGTTTCGCCATGGCGGCCTTGGGCGCGCGCGGCGGGGCGGCCGAGACGCTCGCGGCCGAGGCCAGGGCCGCGCCGGCGAGGGTCAGGGCGATCACGGTGCGGTGGTTGGACATGACGCGAAACATGGGCGATTTCCTCCGCACAATGCCACTGCAACCGGTGTCATTGTCATTATGTGGAAGCCTATGCCACAAAGTGGAATGGCTGAAAAGGCGATCGGGGAGGATCATATGACGTTCACGTGGAGCCGCCGCGAGGCTTTGGCCGCCGCCGCCGGTCTGCCCTTGGCCGGTCTGATCCCGGCGTCCGCCAACGCCGCCCAGAAGGTTCGCGATCAGGCCGTCTGGACTTTCGACAATCTCACCCGGATCGGTGGCGTCGAGGCCCACGCCGAGGGCGCGCCCACCCTAATCGATGGTCCCTGCGGCAAGGCGGTTCAGTTCGACGGCGTCCAGGACGTGCTGTTCGTCGAGCAGCACCCGCTGGCCGGCGCCCAGACCTGGACCTTCGAGGCGGTGTTCCGCCCCGATGGCGGGAACGAAGCCCAGCGCTGGTTCCACCTGCAGGAGATCGCCCCGGCGGGCGCGCCGCCGTCGACGACGCGCTTCCTGTTCGAGATCCGCACCGTCGGGACCGAGTGGTGGCTGGACGCCTTCGTCACCGGCCCCGGCTACAAGCACACCCTGATCTTTCCCGAGAAGCGCTTCCCGATCGGCCAGTGGTTCCATGTGGCCCAGAGCTTCGACGGCAAGATGTATCGCTCGTACGTCGACGGTCAGCCGCAGGGCGAGGCCGAGATCGCCTATGCGCCGCAAGGGCCGGGCCGCGCCTCGATCGGGGCGAGGATGAACAAGATCGATTTCTTCAAGGGCGCGGTGCGCGAGGCTCGCTTCACCCGGCGGGCGCTGTCGCCGGAACACTTCACCCGCCCGAAGGCCTGAGACGCGGGTGTTCCGTTCAAGGACGAGCGACGGACCGCCTGTGCGTCGCCGAAGTGTCACGCTTGAACGCTAGTGGGACCTGGCGCGCGGGGCGTCGCGCGCGGGTTCCAGCATGCCGCCGTCCGACATCCTCCATGCGCTCGTCCTGATGCTCGCCGCCGTCCCCGCGACGGCGCGGGCCGTCGAACGGCCGCCGGCGACCCTGGCCGAAAGCGTCATGGCCTTGGCCGCCGAGCGTAACCTTGTCATCGCCTTCGACACCGCGACCCTGGCGGGGCTTCCGGGCCGGGTCGCGCCGCGCGGCCTGTCGCCGCGCCAGACGATCGAGACCCTGGTGGCCGGAACCCCCGTATCGGTGCGCGAGGTCAAGCGCGGGGTTTTCGTGCTGCTTGCGGGCGGACCCAAGACCGTGGCGACTCCGCCGCCGCCCAGTGCGCCGGAGGCGCCAGCCCTGGTCGAGCCCGTCACCATCAACGCCGCCTATGCGCGGAGCCTGGACCGCTCGTTGGCCCTGAAGCGCAAGGCCGCCTACGGCCTGGACGCCGTCAGCGCTGAGGACATCGCCCGCCTGCCGGCCTTCAACGCCGCCGAGGCCCTGCAGCTGGCCCCCGGCGTCAGCCTGGAGCGTCACCGGGGCGTGGGCCTCTATGTCAGCGTCCGAGGCCTGGGGCCACAGTTCCAGAACGTGCTGCTGAACGGCCGGCCGATCGCCCTAAACGACCTCGTCGAGAACGGCGGCTTCCGGGGCCGCCAGTTCCGCTTCGAGGTGCTGCCCGCCGACGTCATCGACCAGATCGAGGTGGTCAAGACCACGACCGCCGACATGGACGAGGGCGCCCTGGGCGGCGACATCGACGTGCGGACCTTCAAGCCGCTGGATCGGGGCCGGCGCTCGGTGCTGTCGGTCCGGGCCTCCGAAGGGCGCACCGACAAGGTCGATCCGTCGGTCTCGGGCGTCTGGAGCTGGGTCGACGCCAGCGGTCGCCTGGGCGTGCTGGCCGGCGGCGTGGTCGAGCGGCGACGGATCCGCAACGACCGCCTCTACCAGACCGGCTGGAACCTGGACCGCTTTACGTCCGTCCTGGGGCCGGGCCTCTACACCCCGACCCGCACGCGGCCGACGGTCGAGCTGGAGGACCGCCGGATGGCCTCCGGCGACTTCACCGTGCAGTGGCGGCCGACCAACGATCTCAGCCTCGACTTCGACCTGCTCGCCACGCGCCTGGACGCTCACTACGACGAGTATGGCCTGGACATCTATCCGGACGATCCTTCGGTCTCGAGCCCGCGCTTCGTGGCCGGTACGCAGGTCGTGAAGGGTGACACCGTCCAGGCCGGGACCATCGACAACGTCCGCTGGATGGCCTCGCAGGAGATCAGCCTCAACCGCCACGACCTGGTCGCCGTCGGCGCGCACGGGCGTTGGGTGCGAGGACCTTGGACGCTGGACGGCGACTGGGGCTATTCGCGAGCGCGCAGCTATCACCCCGACGGCCGGGGCACGGTGCGGGCGCGCGTGGCCTTATTCGCGCCGCTGACCTACGACTTCAGCCACGGCCTGGCCGGCGGGCCGGACCTGCGGACCCCCGTCGACTACGCCGACCCGGCCAACTATGTCGGCCAGTCGTTCGACTACACCTTCAAGGACTCCCGCGACGTCGACGAGACGGTCAAGCTGGACCTTCTGCGGCCCATCGGCGCCTTCGATCTGCGGCTGGGAGCCGAGAGCCATCGGCGCTCCCGCGATTATCGCCGGCGCGACTGGACACTCGACACCCTGGTCGGCCAGCCACTGACGGATCTGGGTCCGTCCGTCTACGGAGAGACGCCGTTCTCGAACTTCCTGTCGGGCGTCGACGCCGATCTGCCCCGACGCTGGGTCGCGCCCAACGCCAAGGCCTTCTACGACCTGCTCTACACCCCGGTCGTCGCCGCCCGGCCGCCGACGGCGGCGGATCTGCGCAACTCGTTCGTGGTCGAGGAGAAGATTCGCTCGGCCTATGCGCGGCTGGACTTCCAGGGCAGCGCGTTCGGCCTGCCGATCGACGGCAACATGGGCCTGCGCTACGCGGCCACGCGGCAAGTGTCCAAGGGCGTGCTGTCCAGCGGCTCCGATCCGCTGCCGGCCCAATGGCGCAAGGCCTATGGCGACTGGCTGCCCAGCATCAATCTGAAGGTCGCGCTGCGCCCGCGGCTCTATCTGCGCCTGGCCGCCTCGCGGGTGGTCAGCCGGCCCAACGTGGTCGACAACGCCCCGCGCATCACGATCGCCCGCGACACCCCGACGGCCAACGGCGGCAATCCCGAACTCGATCCGTTCCTGGCCACCCAGCTGGACGCCTCGGTCGAGTGGTACGCGCCGACCGGCGGCGCCTTGAGCCTGGCGGCGTTCGATCGGCGGCTGGACGACTACATCACCGCCCAGAACACCTTCATCGAGGTTCCGGGGCGCGGCCAGGTGCTGCTGTCGACCAACGTCAACGGCGGCCAGGCCCGCATCCAGGGACTGGAGCTGACCGTCGCCTACGTATTCCGCGACCTGCCCGCGCCGTTCGACGGTCTGGGCGTGCAAGGGGCGGCGACGCTGGTGCGCAGCCAGGCCAACTATTTCGCCGGCGACCGGACCATTCGCAACGCTCTGCTGGGTCTGTCGCGCGCCACCTACAGCGCGGTGGTGTTCTACGAGAAGGGCCGGGGCTCGGTGCGCCTGGGCTACAACTGGCGCGGCCCTTACCTGACCTCGATCGGCAGCTCGATCACCGCCCCGGCGACCACGGCCGCGTTCGGCTCGCTGGACGGCGCGGCCTCGTGGCGGATCGACCGCCGCGCCACCCTTTCCCTGGAGGGCGTCAACCTGACCGACGCCCGCCGTTACGTCTATGGCGAGAGCCGCGACCAGCCGATGGAGATCCATCACTGGGGCCGGTACCTGTCCGCGAGGATGAGATGGGCGTTCTGACCTTCCGTGGCGCGGCGGGAACCCGCGCCGACCTGCCCGACGGGCCCAGCGAGGCGGTGGAGGCCAATCCGCCGATGGAGGCGCCGCGCTTCGAGGCGCTGGTGTCACGCTACCGTCGCCCGCTGCTGCGCTTCTTCCAGCGCCGGTCGGTCGGGGTCGAGGACGCCGAGGACCTGACGCAGGAGGTCTTCATGCGGCTGTCGCAGCGGTTCTCGCGCCTGCACTGGGGCAATCCGGACGGCTTGGTGTTCACGGTGGCCTCCAACGCCCTGGTCGATCACGCGCGTCAGCAGCGGTCGCGCCAGCGTGGCCGCCATGTCGAGGTCGATCCGGCCCTGCCCGCCGACGAGCCGACGGCCGAGGCGACCCTGGCCGGACGCGAGCGCCTGGCCCGGCTGGTGGCGGCCCTGGACGACCTGCACCCCAACGCCCGCGCCGTCTTCGTGCTGTGCCGCTTCGAAAACCTGACCCAGGCCGAGGTGGCGGCGCGGCTGAACTTGTCGATCAGCGCCGTCGAGAAGCATATGATGAACGCCCTGGCGCGTCTGCGCGAAGCGATCGAGGTTTCGCATGACGCCTAGAGACGAGATGGATCCCCGCCGCCTGCTGGCGGCCAGCCTGACGCGTTCGCTGACGATGGCCGAGCGGGCCGCGCTGGACGTCTGGGAGGCGGGGTCCGCCGAGGCCCGCGAGGAGATCGCGCGCACCCGCGAGGTGTGGCTGGCCATGGGCCTGGCCGCGGACGATCCGGCCGTGCGCGCCCTGCGCCGAAGCGTCGGTCGCAAGGCCTGGCCTGAGCGCCGTCCGCTGCTGGCCGGGCTTGGCCTGCTGGCGGCCGCCCTGGTCGTGGGCGTGGCGCTGCGGGCCCAGCCCCAGGTCGAGACCTACGCCGCGTCCGAACACGCCGCCGCGCGCCTGACCCTGGCCGACGGCAGCCACGTCGTGCTCAGCCCTGGCGGTCGCCTCACGACCCGCTTCTCGCGGAGCGCGCGCGACGTGTCGCTGCAGGCCGGCGACGGCTTCTTCGAGGTGACCCACGACAAGAGCCGGCCGTTCGCGGTCGCCGCGTCGGGCCGGACGCTGACGGTGCTGGGCACCCGCTTCAACGTGGCGGGCGGCGAGCGGCTGACGGTGTCGCTGGTCCAGGGCTCGCTGCGTGTCAGCCAGCCGGGCGCGCCGAGCGTGCTGCTGGTTCCGGGCCAGCGCTATGTCGGCGCCGCGGGCGTCGGCGGGGCCGCCCGGACGGGGGACGTCGGAAGCGACGCGGCCTGGACCGAGGGGCGCGTGGTGCTGGCCGACGCCAGTCTGGTCCAGGCGGCCGAGCGCCTGTCTCGGGCGTCCGGACGGCGGGTCCAGCTGACCGATCCGTCCCTGGCCCGCCTGCGGGTCTCGGGCTCGCTGCCCATCGGACGCATGGACGACGTCGGCGCGGCGCTGGAGGCTCTGCTGCCGGTGCGGGCGCGGATCACGGCCGAGGGCGACCTGATCGTCTCGCCCGCCACCAGGTCCTCCGCAAAATCCTCCGGTCTCGGATAAATGTGAGGGTTTTCAACAGGATCGTCGCAAATAATTCATCGATGCCCGGCTGAGGTCCCGGCGCCTGGCCCTCGTTCTTCTGCCCTGACCCGCCTCCCTGCGGGTTCAGCAAAAGATCGGGGGATAGATGTCCAGCTCGAAGTTCAAGTCGAAAGTCCGGGGCGCGCGCTGCGCGGGCGCCGTCGCCGTCCTCGCCTTCGCCGCCCTGGGCGCGAGCCAGGTCCAGGCCGCTGACGCCGCCGCGGCGCCGGCCGCCGCCGAGCCCGCCGACGCGGTCGACGCCGTCGTCATCACCTCGTACAGCAAGAGCCTACAGGCCGCCGCCGCGTTGAAGCGCAACGCCGAGTACGGCCTGGACGCCGTCAACGCCGAGGACATCGGCAAATTCCCGACCCGCAACGCCGCCGAGGCGCTGCAGCTGGTCACCGGCGTCACCATCGACCGCCAGCGCGGCGCGGGCCTCTATGTCAGCGTCCGGGGCCTGGGCCCGCAGTTCCAGTACACCGAGCTCAACGGCCGCTCGATCGCCGTCAACGACCTGATCGAGAACGGCGGCGCCAAGGGCCGGCAGTTCCGCTTCGAGGTGCTGCCCGCCGAGCTGATCTCGCAGATCGAGGTGGTGAAGACCCCGACCGCCGACATGGACGAGGGCGCCCTGGGCGGCAACATCAACATCAAGACCTTCAAGCCGTTCGACCTGGGCAAGAAGGCCGCCTTCTCGGTGCGCGAGACCTATAACGACGTGCGCAAGAAGGCCGACCCGTCGGTCTCGGGCCTGGGCAGCTGGACCAACGCCGACAACACCATCGGCGTCCTGGCCTCGGGCCTGTACGACGAACGCCACGTGCGCAACGACCGCCTGTACCAGGTCGGCTGGAACCTCGACCGGTTCAAGTCGGTGCTGGGCAGCAGCTTCTACACGCCCTCGCGCACTCGCCCGACCATCGAGACCGAGCACCGCAAGCTGTATTCGGGCGCCGTCTCGGGCCAGTGGAAGCCGAACGGCGACTTCCAGACCGACGTCGACGTGCTCGTCACTCGCCTGGACGTCGACTACGACGAGTTCGGCCTGGACATCTATCCGGACGACAGCACCTTCGCGACGCCGCAGTTCGTGGCCGGCAGCCAGAAGGTCGTCGGCGACACGGTGGTGGGCGCGACGATCAACAACGTCCGCTGGATGGCCTCGCGCGAGACCAGCCTGAACCGCCACGACCTGGCGGTCTTCGGGATCAAGCAGGCCTGGACCCCCGGCGCCTGGGCCTTCAACGCCGAGTACGGCTATTCGCGCGCCCGCAGCTATCATCCGGACGGCAAGGCCACGACGCGCGACCGCATCGCCTTCTTCGCCCCGCTGACCTACGACTTCTCGCGCGGCTACACGGCGATCCCGCAGCTGACCACGACGGTCGACTATACCAATCCGGCCAACTTCGTCGGCCAGGCGTTCGACTACACCTGGAAGGACTCGCGCGACACCGACGAGACGTTCCGTCTGGACGGCTCGCGGGTGTTCGACAGCTGGTTCACCAAGATCGCGTTCGGCGCCGAGCAGCACAATCTGAACCGCACCTACCTGCGCCGCGACTGGGTGCTGAACGACATCCTGAACGTGCCGCTGACGACCCTGGGGTCCAGCTTCTACGAGACCATGCCCTATTCGGGCTTCCTGTCGGCCTTCTCGGGCAACACGCCGCGTACCTGGGTCACGCCCACCAGCGACGCCTATTACAACAGGCTCTATACGGCGGCCGTCGCGGCCCAGCCGTGGTCGGCGGCCGACCTGCGCAACTCGTTCATCGTCGACCAGAAGATCCACAGCGCCTATGTGCGCGGCGACTTCAAGTTCGACGTCGGCGGCCTGCCGGTCAGCGGCAACCTGGGCGTTCGCTACGCCAAGACCAAGCAGCTGGCCTCGGGCACGCTGACCAGCGGCTCGACGCCGGTGCCGGTGGGCTATCTGAAGGAATACAGCAACTGGCTGCCCAGCCTGAACGTCAAGGTCGAGCTGCGTGACGACCTGGTCGCCCGCTTCGCCGCCTCGCGCGTCGTCAATCGTCCGAACGTCACCGACAGCGCCCCGCGCATCAGCGTCAGCCGCGACTCGCCGACGGCCTCGGGCGGCAACCCGGACCTGAACCCATTCCTGGCCGACCAGTACGACGCCTCGCTGGAATGGTACCCGGCCCCGACCACGGCGGTGACCGGCGCGATCTTCGTCAAGAAGATGGATGACTACATCACCGCCCAGAACACCACGATCCAGGTGCCGGGCCGCGGCGACATCCTGCTGTCGACCAGCGTCAACGGCGGCGACGCCGAGATCAAGGGCTTCGAGGCGGCCTATAACCAGCAACTGTCGTTCCTGCCGGGCCTGCTCGACGGCCTGGGCGTCCAGGCCTCGGTCACCCTGGTGGACAGCAAGGCGAACTACTTCGCCGGCAACCGTCAGATCAAGGACGACCTGGTCGGCCTGTCCAAGCGCAGCTGGAACCTGGTCGGCTACTACGAGAAGGGCCCGGTCAGCGCGCGTCTCGGCTGGTTCTGGCGCTCGCGCTACCTGTCCTCGATCGGCAGCACCACCACGGCCCAGTCCTATGTCGACGCCTACGGCTCGCTGGACGGTTCGCTCTCGTACCAGATCACCCCGCAATACGCGGTGACGCTGGAGGGTTCGAACCTCAGCAACGAGATCCGCTACCTGTACGGCAAGACCAAGGACCAGCCGATGGAGATCTATCACTGGGGTCGCACGGTCTCGCTGACCCTTCGCGGCAAGTTCTGATCCTACCCCGAGCGCCCTCACTCATACGAGGACGTCAACTGAACGCGGACCGGCCGACCTGGCCGGTCCGCGCCTTTCTCTTTCCACGAGGTCGTCATGCGCCCGTCGTCGCTCGCCGTCGCCTTCTCGGTCATCGCCCTCGCGGCCCCCATGGCGGTCCGGGCCGCCGAAGCGCCGAAGATCAACGCCCTGCGCTGGCTGGGCTCGCACAACAGCTATCGGCCCGAGCTGGACCCGGCGGCCCTGGCCCACCAGCGCCAGGTGATGGGCGAGCGCTCGCGCGGCGTCGAATACGGCCATCCGCCGATCCGGGCGCAGCTGGACCTGGGCGTTCGCCAGCTGGAGTTCGATCCCTACGCCGACACGACGGGCGGCCTCTACGCCGCGCCGTACGCCGATGACCCGGCCAAGGCCGCGATCATGAAGCAGCCCGGCGCCAAGGTGCTGCACGCCCCCGTGATCGACAACCGCACCCTGTGCCTGCGCCTGTCCGACTGTTTCGCCGAGGTCGCGAGCTGGTCCAGGGCCCATCCCGGTCACCAGCCGATCGTGATCTTCGTCAACACCAAGGAAGAGCCGTTCAACACCCCGGCCATTCCGAACCCGCCGCTGTGGACCCAGGCGGACTTCGCGGGGATCGACGCCGACGCGGTGAAGGCCTTCGGTCGCGACCGGATCATCACGCCCGACGACGTGCGCGGCGACCGCGCCACCCTGCGCGACGGGGTGACGGGCGGCGGCTGGCCGACCATTGAGAGCGCCAAGGGCAAGGTGCTGCTGGTGCTGGACGCCAATCCGCGCATCGAGGACGCCTATCGCGCCGGCCATCCATCATTGAAGGGCAGGGTGCTGTTCGGCCTCTATGTCGAGAGCGAGCCCGAGGCGGCGGTGTTCAACATCCAGGATCCGCGTCCGGAGGAGGCTCGCATCAAGGCCCTGGTCGCCCAAGGCTTTCTTGTGCGCACCCGCAGCGACGCCGACACCACCGAGGCCCGCAACCACGACCTTGGCCGCCTGGAGGTCGCCGTCCGTTCGGGCGCGCAGATCGTCAGCACCGACTACTATCCCGGCGCGCCCGATCCGCTGGGGCTGAAGTTCGAGGTCCGTCCGTCCTGGTTCGGAAAGTAGGGCGCTACAGCTCGCCGCCGATCCGTTCGACCTCGTCGGCCAAGGCGGCCATGTCGAGGACCTTCAGCGTGCGGCCGCTCTGGCGGACGATGTTCAGGCTGGCCAGGCGGTTCAACTCGCGGGTCACGGGCTCGCGCTGGCTGCCGACCAGCACGGCCAGCTCGGCGTGGGTCGGACAGGGGTGGATCACCGCCGTCTCGCCGTCGCCCTCGGCCGCCGTGGCCATGCGCAGCAGCTCGATGTCGACCCGGCAGGCCACCGACACGGCGGTCAGCTCGAACAGGCGATCGGTCAGGGCGCGGGTCAGGCTGGCCATGTCCTCCAGCAGGGCCCGCATGAAGCGCGGCGACTCCTCGAACAGGCGCAGCACCAGCCGCTGGGGCAGCCGCACCAGCCGCACGTCCTCCAATGCCACGATGTTGACCGAGCGCGGCAGGCCGTCGATGGCGGCGATCTCGCCGAAATAGCCGCCGGGCAGGATGCGACGATAACCGACCTCGCGGCCGGACCGCGCATACAGATTGGCCAGCAGGACGCCGTCCAGCAGCAGGTAGATCCCGCCATCCTCGTCCCGCCGCTGGATGATCATCTCGCCCTTGCCGTAGCGCAGATGCTCGATCTGGGCGCCTAGAGACTCGACCTCCGCGCGAGTCATGTGACGAAACAGCTTGTTGGTCCGATAGTCATCGACCGTCGCGCTGCTCGCCGCGCGCTGGGGTGATGAAGGAATCACGTTCATCGACTACGTTCCTGGACGTCGGGCGGGGGCGGGGCGAAATGGAAAAGCGACGGCGATACAAGGCCTTTATCAGCTATAGTCACCATGACCGCAAAGCCGCCGAATGGCTTCATCGCGCTTTGGAGACGTATCGCGCGCCCCCTAGGTTGACGGCTGGCGGTAACGCCAGTTTCGCGGGCGGGTTGCGCCCGATTTTTCGTGATCGCGCGGAGCTGGGCGCCGCCGCCGATCTGGGCGACGCCATTCGCGACGCCCTGGATCGCTCCGACGCCCTGATCGTCCTGTGCTCGCCGACCGCCGCCGACTCGCGCTGGGTCGACCAGGAGGTCGCCTATTTCCTGAAGGACCATGGGCCCGGCGCCGTGATCTGCGTGATCACGCCGGCGACGCCGCAGAGCGCCCGGTTGCCCGAGGTGATGCCGCCGACCCTGCGCGCGGCCCTGCCCGAGACCGTCGAGCCGCTGGCCGTCGATCTGCGCCCCGGCGCCGACGGCAAGCGTCTGGCTCGGCTGAAGATCGCCGCCGGATTGCTGGGCGTCAGCCTGGACCAACTGGTGCAGCGCGACGCCCGCCGCCGCCTGCGGGTGATGACAGCCTTCACCACCCTGGCCGCGCTGGTCACGGTGGGCATGGGCGCGATGACCATCGCCACGCTGAAGTCGCGCCAGATCGCCCGCGAGCAGCGCGACGAGACCGAGGCCCTGGTGGCCTACATGCTGGGCGACCTGCGCCAGCAGCTGGAGCCGGTGGGTCGCCTGGACGTGCTGGACGGGGTCAGCGCCAAGGTGCTGGCCTACTACGCCAAGGCCAGGACCGATCGGCTGGACGACAAGGCCCTGGCCCAGCGCGCCAAGGCCCAGACCCTGCTGGGCACGATCCGCGAGCAGCGCAACGACCTGGTCGGGGCCGAGGACGCCTTCCGACAGGCGGCGGCCACCACCCACGCCTTGGTCGAACGCGATCCGAAGAACGGCGAGCGCATCTTCGATGAGGCCCAGAACGTCTTCTGGCTGGCCTACATGCAATGGCGACGTGGCGACATCGCCGGCGCCGAGCGCGGTTTCAGGCGATACGGTGAACTCGCCCGGACTCTGGTCAAGCTGGATCCCAAGCGCGGGGAGTGGCGCATCGAGGTCGCCTACGCCCAGAACAATCTCGGCACCCTGATGTTCGAACAGGGCCGGTCTGAGGAGGCGCTGACCGCGTTCCGAAGCGCCCTGGCGGTGTTCGACGCCGAACGGCGACGCGCGCCCAGGGACAAGGCGCTCATCACCTCGACGGCCAATACGCGCGCCTGGATCGCGGATACGCTGCTCAAGCAGGGGCGGGTGAGCGACGCCTATGTCGAGCGCCAGGCTGCGCTGGGATTGCTGGCGGAGGCCGGCAGGCAGGCCCCGGACGACAAACGGCTCGCCGCCCAGACCATCGGGGCCAGCCTGGCGCTGGCGCGGCTCGAGCTTGACCTGGGACGGCTGGAGGACGCCCGAGCACGGTCGGACGAGGGCATGAGCCGGCTGCGCGACCTCGCCGCGCTGGATCCGACCAACGCCAAGTGGCGGGAATTCCAGTTGGTCGGCCACATGGATCTGGCCGACATCGCCTGCTGGTCCGGCGACATGGCGCAAGCCAGGGCGGCCCACGCCGCCGCTGCTCTCGCCCTGGCCAAGCTTCGCGCGGGCGAGGGCGATAAGGCTTGGCGTGGCGAACTGGATGGCCGCCTGGACCAGCAGGCGGTGGTGCTGGCGCGGCGGGGCGGGGATACGGCGGGGGCGCGGGCATTGGCCCAGGCGATCATCGACCGCCTGCGGACGATGCCGTCCGACCGCGATGGCGCGGCGGATCGTTCGCTGTTGCTGGGCTTCGCGCAGCTGGAGGCGGGTCACGCGGACGAGGCCGTGGCGATCCTCGCGCCGCTGCGGACATCGCTCAGTCCGGCCTACGCCAATGTCCTAGCGCGCGCCTATCTCGCGACTGGTCAGCGCGATCAGGGTGAGAGCATCGTACGCGCGTTGAAAAAACACGGTTACGCGCATCCAAGCTTAACAGCCTTTTAGCAAAATTCCCCTGTAGGTGGAATCTTCAGTCGGGAGGCACTGGAATGACGGAACCTACACCCTCTAAAGTTGTCGAACTGGTCATCGGTTTGGACCAGAACTTTAACTTCATGAATTTCTTGCATCCGGACCGGCCCACGCGCCTGTCCCTGGATCTGAGCGAGCGCTGCGAACTGGTCTTCACGCTCAGCGATCAACTGATCAACGCGGGCTGGAAGTTCCAGAGCCGCCCGATCGAGTTCGCGCGCGACTACGGGATCAACTTCTCCAGCTTCGTCTGGGTGCCGCATTCGATCGACGGTGGCGACCCCGACAACCGCTCGCGCTTCAAGGTGATCTACGAGGATCAGCGCATGGGCGAGTACACCTACAGCCTGTTCATGCAGGACAACCATGGTCAGAAGATCGACCTGGATCCTGACATTTCCAACGGCGCGGGCCGCGTTCCCTGATCGCGGGCGCGCTGTTCGACAAGGACGAGATCGCCGCGCTGATCCAGCGCGGCGAGATCCTCGCGGCCTACGATATCGCCCGGGCCGCGCTGGAAGCGGGCGAGACCTCGCGCGAGGCGGCCTATGCGGCCGTGCTCTGCCTGGCCCGATCGGGCGCCATCGACTTCGCGCGCGCCGAATATGTTCGCCTGGGCCTGGATCAGGCCCAGGACGACAGCGACGCCGTCGCCCTGGGCGCGCGGCTGCTGAAGGATGTCGCCCTGGGCGCCCGAGGGCCGCGCAGGGCCGCCTTCGCCCGGGCCTCGATCGATCGCTACGAGGCGCTGTTCCGGCGGTTCGGCGGGCTTTATGGCGCCATCAACGCCGCGACCATGACCCGCGTGGCCGGCGATCCGGCCGGGGCCCGCGCCAGGGCCGTCGCCGCGCTCGACATTCCGCCGCCGCCCGGCCTGACGGGCGAAGCAGCCTATTACGACCTCGCCAGCCGGGCCGAGGCCCGCTTCCTGACCGGCGACCTGGACGGCGCGCGCGAGACGATGGCCGCTGCCGTGGCCCGGGCTCCCCAGGCCTACGCCGCCCACGCCTCGACCCTGCGCCAGCTGGACATGCTGTGCCGCGAGACGGATGTCGACCCGGCATGGCTGGCCCCGTTCCGCCCGCCGGTCTGCGCCCATTTCACCGGTCATATCCTGGGTCCCGCCGACGACGGCGCGCGGCCCGACTGCGCCCTGCGCCACCAGATCGACCGCCTCCTGAAGGATCAGCGCGTCGGTTTCGGCTATGGCAGTCTGGCCGCCGGGGCCGACATCGTCTTCGCCGAGGCCCTGCTGGCGGCGGGAGCCGAGCTGCACGTGGTGCTCCCGGTCAGCCGCGCCTCGTTCGTCGAGATCTCGGTCGCGCCGTTCGGCGTCGAATGGGTCGGGCGGTTCGAGCGCTGCATGGCGCGGGCCGCCAGCATCCGCCACGCCTCGCAGGATCCCTATCGCGGCGACGAGCGGGTTTTCGCCTATTCCAGCCAGGTCGCCATGGGCTGCGCGGTGCTGCGCGCCCAGACCCTGTCGACCGAGGCGATCCAGCTGGCGGTCTGGGACGGCTGCGAGACCGGCGGGCCGGCCGGAGTCTCGTACGACCTGACCTACTGGGCGCGAAGCGGCCGGCGGCGGACGGTGATCCCCATCGATCGCGCCCCGCCGCCGCGCGATCCGCCCGCGCAGCCGGACCAGCCCGCGCGACGGGCCATGAAGGCGATGCTGTTCGCCGACGTCCAGGGCTTCGGCGCGCTGCGCGACGACCAGATCCCCGCCTTCATCGAGGTGGTCATGGGGCGGATGGCCCGGGCGGTCGAGGGGCTGGCCGCGCGGCCGACCCACGTCGAGACCTGGGGAGACGGCCTGTTCCTGGTCTTCGACCAACCCATCGACGCGGCCCTGGCGGCCCTGGCCCTGCTGGAGGCGCACAAGGCGCTCGACCTGAAATCCCTGGGCCTGCCGCGCACCCTGGGCCTGCGCATCGCCGGCCACTATGGCCCTGTGCACCTGCGCACCCACCCCTGACCCACGCGCCGGCGGTGATCGGGGCCCACGTCGTCGTCGCGGCCCGTCTCGAGCCGGACGTCGCCCCCGGTTCGGTGGGCGTCAGCGAGGCCCTGGCCGGCGCCCTGGCCACCTTCCACGGCGACAGCGTGGCCTGCGGTTATGTCGGTCGCACCCAGGGGCGCAAAGGTTTTCCCGCGACCCCCATCTTCAGCCTGACCAGAGCGCCATAGCGGCCGTCTGACGGCCTCAAGACGAGGCCGCAATCGATTGTTGTCTGGTGGGGCTTCACGGACCGTCGATACGCCATCCGCGTTCGGTGTGCAGATCCGCACATCGGAAATGGCGGTTTTTCATCATGGTCCAGCTGTCGACCGCGACGAGCCAGGTCCGGACGGCTGAACGTCTCTGTAGGTCCTCGTCACTGGGAGGCCTGCTTGACCGACACCGCCCTCTGTCCGCGCCCGCCGCCGGCCGCGTGAACCGACTGGGGACCCAGGCCACCCGCCGGCCGGGTCCTTCTTTTCGAAACGCCTTTCCCCGGGATCGCGGCGACGTCCGCGCGCGACCCGCCATGCCCATGGGAGCCCGCGATGCTGCTCGACAAGTCCTCCTCGCCTTCCTCGTCCGGCGTGACGAACGCCGTGCTCAACGCCGCGCCGCCCATCGACGACGCCGCCGCCCGTCTGCTGCGCCATGTCCTCAAGGTCTGGGCGCGCGAGCAGGGCGTGTCCGAGGCCGACGTGCCGACCTTCATCGATGGCGTGCTCGACCACGCCACGGCGACGATCCGGGACGGCCGCTTCGGACGTGGCGGTGCGTAGTCTTCGCCTCTTCGCCGAGCGCGGCGTCGGCCCGGCCCCGGTCCGAAGCTATGGGGGCGGCGCCGAGGCGCTGCCCCGGCTGGCCGTGGTGTCGCCCGAACCGTTGCCGGCGTTGGAGACCGAAGCCTGGCGCCGCCTGCGCCTGATGGTGGCCGAGGGCCGCCGCAGGGCCGCCCCGGCCGCCGACATCGCGCGGGTCACCTGGTTTTCCGACCCGTCGCTGCTGAACGCCTGGGTCGACTTCACGACCGCCGCCGAGGCGTGGGACCCCGCCGTGCGGGGCGACGCCCGTATCTTGGCCGAGGACATCGTCAGCTACGCCCGCGACATCGGGCCCGAACTCTACCGCCGCCTGGCGGCCCTGCTGGCGCCCCTGAAGGCCCGCGCGCCGTCGCTTGAGGAGGCCCGCGCCAGCCAGGCGATCCTGGAAACCCTAGGCCGCGCCGCCGAGGAGCGCGCCCGCCGCGCCGGAACGTTGGGCGAGACGATCGCGCCGCTGGCCCGCGCCGCCGCGCGGCTGGGCGCGGTCTTCGCCGGCCATCAGCGCAATCCCCCTGTCCGCGTCGTGCTGCCTCATGTTCCGGGCGTCTGCCTGGCCTATGACGACGCCGGTTTCGCCTGCGCTAGCGACATGGCGACCTTCGACAAGCGCCAGTCCTGGGTGCTGGAGCCCAGCGGCGAGGCCTATGTCCTGGTCAGCGCGGCCGATCCCGAACTGGTCCTGGTGGTCGACCAGGATCAGGACCTGATTCCGCTGACCCGCATCCCGCCGCCCTTCACCTTCGCCGATCGCGGGCCCCGACCGCGCGTGGCGCGCCGCGACGCGATCCCGGCCGACGCCGCCCGCTTCCTGGTCTCGGTCTCGTCCGATCTCTACCTGCAGAACGTCAGCTACCAGACCCTGGCCCTGGAATGCCCGGGCGATGGCGGCTGGCGGCACGGCGCGCCCGTCGTGACCATGCTCAAGCGCGGCGGCGCGACCCAGCGCTGGTCGTTCGAGCCGCCGCTGCGCTCGCGCCAGGAGCTGATCTTCCACGACGTCGTCGCGCCGGCCGCGGACCATGGCCTGGAAGTGGGCGGGCTGGCGCGGCTGCGGGACGATTGGATGGCCATCGCCGACGACCTGCGCGCCGGCGCGGACCAGATCCTGTGCTGCGCCGAGCGGAACCAGCCCTTCGTCGCCGCCGGCTCGGTGGTGGACGTCCTGGACGGCTGGCGTCGCCTGGCGGCCGAGGCGCGCGTCGCCTCGAGCGACCTGGTCGGCTGAACGGGAGGCGCGGGCCATGCTGGACGCGATCCTAGCGAGCCTTCTGGCCGGTTCGATCCCCGCCGTGGCGTTGAAGGTCGCCCTCGTGGCGGCGGGTTTCCTGCTGGGCGTGCGGCTGCTGGCGGCCGGCGGAAGCACGGCCGATGATCGCGACCGCGTGCTGGTCGAGGCCGCGCGGGGTCAACGGTCCGCGACCAAGACGGGCGACCACGCCGATCCCGCCATGCCCGTTCGCTAGCTGGACAAGGGATCCGGGCGTCGGAAGCGCAGGATGACCTCCACGCCCTCCGGACGGCGGGCCAGGGCGTCCTGGACCATCAGCAGCAGGGTCTCGGACGAGACATGCAGGTCGACCACCTGGCCGCTGCCTTCGTAGACGATGTGCGAATGCGGTTCGGGCACGGTGTCGTAGACCAGCTCGCTCGTCGTGGTCGGCAGCCGGCCGATCAGCCCATGGTCGGCCAGGGCCTCCAGATGCCGGGCCAAGTCGCCGGCCGTCACCGCCAATCCGGCCTCGGCGGCCAGCTCGGCGATCTCGGGCAGGGACAGGTGGGTCTCCGGCGACTCCCGCAGCAACGCCAGCAGATGCGCCGGCGCGCCTCGGCCGGGCAGGCCGGCCCGGCGCAACTCGTCCTGGAACACGGCGTCCACCGTGTGGGGCATGGCGTCCTCCCTGGAGAACGAGAAATCGGACCGGGCGCGGTCGTTGAGCCGCCGCGCCCCGAGTCCTTTTGGCGCGTCTAGGCCAGGTCGAACCGGTCGGCGTTCATCACCTTGGTCCAGGCCGCCACGAAGGCGGCGACGAAGGTGATGTCGGACTCGGCATAGACCTCGGCCAGGGCGCGCAGTTGCGAGTTGGAGCCGAACACCAGGTCGACCCTGGTGGCGGTCCATTTCGGCGCGCCGGTCTTGCGGTCGCGGCCCACGAACTCGACCTCGTCCTCCGAGGTCGCGGTCCAGACCACGCCCATGTCCAGCAGGTTGACGAAGAAGTCGTTCGTCAGCGCGCCGGGACGCTGGGTCAGGACCCCATGCCGGGACTGGCCGGTGTTGGCGTCCAGCGCCCGCAGGCCGCCGACCAGCGCCGTCATCTCCGGCGCGGTCAGGGTCAGGAGTTGGGCGCGGTCGACCAGCAATTCCTCGGCCGTCAGCGGCGAGTCGGTGTCCACGAAGTTCCTGAACCCGTCGGCCCGGGGCTCCAGCACCGCGAACGAGGCGACATCGGTCTGGTCTTGCGTGGCGTCGACCCGGCCGGGGGCGAACGGAACCTCGAGGTCGAAGCCGGCGTCTTGGCCGCCTTTTCCACCGCCGCCGAACCGGCCAGTACGATCAGGTCGGCGAGGGAGACGGGCTTGCCGAACCCGGCCCGGATCTCTTCCAGCCTGGCCAGCACATCGGCCAGCTGGTCGGGTTGGTTCACGGCCCAGTCCTTCTGCGGAGCCAGGCGGATGCGCGCCCCGTTGGCGCCGCCGCGCTTGTCCGAGCCCCGGAAGGTCGAGGCCGAGGCCCAGGCCGTGGCGACCAGCTGCCGCACCGTCAGGCCCGAAGCCAGCACCTTGGCCTTCGCGCCGCGATGTCGGCCGCGCCGATCGGCGGATGGGTCGCGTCGGGCAAGGGGTCTTGCCACAGCAGCTCTTCCTTCGGGACCAACGGGCCCAGATAGCGAGCCTTGGGACCCATGTCGCGGTGGGTCAGCTTGAACCAGGCGCGGGCGAAGGCGTCCTGGAACTGGTCTGGGTTCTCGTGGAAGCGCTTGGAGATCGGGCCGTAGTTCGGATCCAGCCGCAAGGCCAGATCCGTGGTCAGCATCATCGGCGGGTGCGTCTTCAACGGATCATGCGCGTCGGGCGCTCGCGGGCCGGCGCTCGGATCCTTCGGCGTCCACTGATAGGCGCCGGCGGGGCTCTTGGTCAGCTCCCACTCGTGGCCGTACAGGGTGTCGAAGAAGCCGTTGTCCCAGGCGATCGGATTGGGCGTCCAGGCGCCTTCCTGGCCGCTGGTGATGGCGTGGATCCCGACGCCGTCGCCGAAGCTGCTCTTCCACCCCAGGCCCATCTGGGACAGGCCGGCGGCTTCCGGCTCGGCGCCGACCTGGGCCGCGTCGCCCGCGCCGTGCGCCTTGCCGAAGGTGTGGCCGCCGGCGATCAGGGCCACCGTCTCC